>URED01000021.1 GCA_900546785.1 uncultured Oscillospiraceae bacterium
AGATCACCACAGATGAAACAGGCTACGCAAAATCAAAGGAACTCTATCTCGGCAAGTACACCGTGGTTGAAAAGACCGCATCAAACGGTTTCTACAACTCCAACGAACAGCACGATGTGGAACTCACTTACGCAGGGCAGACCGTCTCTGTAACCTCTACTAAGCTCAATTTGTTCAATGAGCGCCAGAAAGTAACGGTATCACTTTCCAAAGAACTCGAGCAGGACGAAACTTTCGGCATCGGAATGAATGACGAGATCCAAAATGTTCAGTTTGGCATCTTTGCCGATGAGGACATCACGGCAGCAGACAGCTCCGTTATTCCCCAAGACGCTTTGATTGCCTATGCGAACTGCGATGAAAACGGCAACATCACCTTTAACTGCGACTTGCCAATCGGATTCAAGTGGTATGTCAAAGAGATTGCAACCGATGAGCACTATGTACTGTCCGATGAAAAGTATGCGTTCAACACCGAATATCAAGGACAGGAAGTACAGACCATCGAGATCACCGTTAATGACGGAGAGCCGATAGAAAACGAACTGATCTACGGTACGGTCAAAGGCTTAAAGACAGACAGAGAAACCGGCAAGACCATTGAGGGTGCTTTGTTCGGTCTGTTTAAGAATGATGAAACCGAGTTCACAGAGGACGCCGCCATCCTTACCGCTGAATCGGATAATGGCGGTATCTTCACGTTCAAGAATGTACCGTTCGGCGAGTGGATCATCAAAGAACTTCAGCCGGCTGAAAACTATCTGCCGAGTGATGAGATCTATACGGTTACGGTTTCTGCTGATGAACAGGTAATCGAGATCAACGCAGTCAACGACCAAATCCCTGAACTGAAAACTACTGCTACGATAAACGGCGAGAAAGAGGTCGAGGTCAAAGACGAGATCACCATTAAGGATGTGGTCGAATACAAGCACCTTGTGCCTGGAAAAGAATACACAATCAAAGGCGTGCTCATAGATAAGGCAACCAATGAGCCGTTCAAAGTGGACGGGAAAGAGATCACTTCCGAAGTGGCTTTCGTACCCGAAGAATCGAGCGGCGAGATGGTTGTTTCCTTTACTTTTGATGCAAGCGGAATCACAGAAGAAACGGAGCTTGTGGTATTTGAAACGCTGTATCGTGACGGTATTGAGATCGCCGCGCATGCGGATATCGAGGATGAAGGTCAGACCGTGACGATCACTGTGCCTGAGCCTGAGATACCCAATACAGGCGATGCGAGCAGCAGACGAACATTGGCTACGGTGATGGGCATTTCGGCATTTGGTATTTTCGCTCTTGCCTATTATCTGCTCAAAAAGAAAAAGGCTAACAAGGAGGACAAAGCATAATGGAAGTGAAAGCCATAATCGGAATTGCGGCGGTGGTTGCCATCCTCGCAGTAATCGTCGTTTTACAGATCCGAAACCGAAACAAATCCGGTAGTTAACCTATGTGCGGGCAGTCTTTAAAAAGGCTGCCCGTATTTTTTGAAAGGAGGTCAGGTAACTTGGAAAAGAGAATGAACGGAGACTTTGAGATTATTCAAAGTCTTAAGATAGCAAACAGCGAAATCGTGCTTGCGCATAACCCGAAAAACACCCTTACACCCTATGTGACCTGGGAGTGCAATCCCGAAAATAACAGCTACTTTTGGGGGCACTATTTCAAAGATTTGTATTCAGCACAAAAAGACTTGGTTTCCCGTGGTAATGACAAGGTGCAGTTTTATGATAAATTCCACAGAAAAGCAAACAAGGAGCCTGAACGCAATACAGACGATGGGCGCTAAACAATATGACTGCTCCGTCTGCAATTACCGTGACCGCACAATCAACTTCTGCGGCTTCTGCACCAAAAGAATGCTTGATGAATTAAAGGAGGCTAAGAAAAGACGAAATGCGCTTAAAAGCAACGACCTATCAGCAGAAATCAAGGGTGCTGAATAAGCTGTTTTCTTTCGGCGTGGAAACAGAAAAAGACCTGCAAAAGCTCACCCTTGAAAATATCCTTGAGATCAAGAACATCACCATACCCGAAATGGCGATCATTACCGAACTGCAAAAGCAGGTCAAGGCAGGCACACTGTATTCCTATCTTGCCGGAGGTGAAAGCGATGAGCAAAACGAATAAGCTGTCTATACGCTGCGCACAGGAGAATGAGATGATATATACCTTTGCACAGTCACAGCAGCTATATATGCAGACAGGCTGCGTCGGTTATCTTCGTGGTGATTTCGGACACGGAAACGAGTTCTATACCTCTTGGTTTGATAAAGCCCCGTTTAGAAAAACGCCCGAATTTCAGTCTGAGTTTAACGAGGTCATCACAGCGTTCAGAGATGATCCGCAGTACCGTGGAATCCTGCACAATCTTGAGGATATGAAGATGCTTTGCACAACAAGACCGCAGAGCAAAATGCCGGAAAGACTCAAAGAACACAGCTATGCTTTCAGAGCGGATACCGAAAAACACGCCTACCTTATCCGCCTGTTCCCGCAAAAAGGTGACTATAACTTCTATATCTACGCATACCAAAGAGAGCACTTTGAACGCCACTTGGAGAAAGCAGCAAGCGGTATCCGCTTTATCACACCCGACTATGAAGAACGGTTTACGATTCCAGACGGAGATCAAATCCTTATCACCTCGCCGGACGGAGCGAAAACAACACGAACTTGCCGATATATTGACGACTATCATTTGGAGGTCGGAAACAACCTTTATCACATCTGCGAGTTTGCCGAGAAAATGGAACAGGCGAAAAATACAGTTATTCCGCAGCGCTCCGCCCTGCCCGATCAGTGCTTTGCCTTTGTGGAAAGTGAAAACCGCATTGCAATCATCAAAAAGGGCGAAAGCGGATATTACCCTATAGAGTCAGACGGCAAAGACGCTGAGCAAAACAAAGCGTTCACAAAGCTGCTCAATGCACAAAGCGGAGTCAGTCCCAAACAGGCGGAAGCGATGAAGGCAGGCTCGATGTTCGGCTGGGGCACCCCTGCTGCCGATCCGAAAAATTATGATGATAAAGGCGGAGCGGATTTAAAAAAAGCAAAGGACAGAGGTGAGGCAAGATGACGAAAAACAAGTTTGTTCTCTGGAGTGATATTGACCTTGATTTTGACGACTGGAAAGACGATCTACAGGCTGAATATCCCGATATGAGCGAAAACGAGCTGCTTGCCGTTATGTATAAGATAAACGCCGACCACCTCGGTGACGAGAGAATGAATCTCGACAAACAGCTTTCACAGCCCATCATCATTATCGGCGATATTGGCAGATGGGACGGGCGTGTGCGGGGCTACAAAATGATAGATTCCGGCAACCTAAAGGATTGTTTGTATACGGACTGCGATATGGCGGAGTGGTATGTAGACAGGCGTGGTGACCTGCGGTGTACCGCCGTGCACCACGACGGTACAAACTATTATCTGTATCGTGTGTTTAAAGAAGGCGCAAGCGAAACACAGATCGAGAACCTGCAAAACAAAATCTATTACGGCAAGGCTACAAGGTCGGATATTACAAGAGTGACCAAAAGGCTCGGTGACGAGATCAGCAAGATATACGGAATTGATCTGCCGTTCACGAGAGAAAAACCGCCGAGAGCGCCGGAAAGATAGGAGGTGGAAACTTGCCGAGTAAATTTGAACTGATCACGAAAGTATACTACGATATGTGCAAAGAGGTGGTGCGCTCACCGCAGGCGTGGCAGAGATTCTTGGAATCAGCCTGCCGCAATTACAGACTGCGCTTTGACGAACAACTGCTCGTTTTCGCACAAAGATCAGACGCAACCGCCGTGCTTGAATTTGAGAAGTGGAACAGGCGTTTCGGCAGGCACATCAACAGAGGCACAAAAGGCATTGCCGTCTTTGAGAATGTGGAAAAGACAAGAATCAAGCACTATTTCGATATATCCGATACAAGCGAAACGGAGCACGCAAGACCTGTTCCCATATGGAAATACAAAGACGAATATGAACAGGCAGTCATTGAAACGCTGGAAAACACATTCGGCGAGCTGGAGCACAAAAACGATATGATCGACGCCGTAATCTCTGCCGCAGATAACGCAACTGAGGACAATACCCTCGACTATATCTCCGATCTTATCAGATCTACGCAGAACAGCTTCCTTGAAGAGCTTGACGATGACAGCGTATTCACTGTTTACCGCACGCTGATCAAAAACAGCGTGGCATATATGATACTTTCAAGGCTCGGTGTCAGCGCAGACCAATATTTCGGCAGAGAGGAATTTGCAGGCGCAGTCAATTTTAATACGCCCGAAACACTCAACGCCGTAGGCTTTGCCACCAGCGATATAGCGGAGATTGCGCTCAATGAAGTGTCAAAAACCGTACTGTCGCTTGAAAAAACAGATCGCATAATTGCAAAGCCCGAACAGGTCGGATATACTGAAACCGAGATCAAAAACGAAAGGAGCGTTTCAAATGACAGAACTCACATACAGAACCGAGGGCGAAGTGCAGATACCGAATCTGATCCTGCCCACGCAGAAGAATTTGACATTGAGCAGATATGGGCAGATGAGAAAACAGTTTCTCAAGGAGGAACACCGCCTGCTCTATTACAATCTGCTGACAACGGGCAAGCTCGACAGTCATCTGACGGAGACGGACGAGAGAGCGAAAGAGATGGAGCAATCGCTGATGAAACAGATGGCAGCGCAGGAGGGCTTGACGGAGGAACGCAAAGCAGCGGATCAGATGGCTTGGGTACAGAGAATGAACAATTTGAAAAGCCGAGTGCAGGAGATCGTGCTCAACGAAGTTATCTACCAGATTTAAGCGGTGAACTGCCGCCCTTTACGGACGAAAACTTAATACTCGGAATACTATCCAACCCCGATGATAATCTCAAACAGAAAAAGACGGCTATCGCCAAATTCTTTGCCGAAACTTCGGACAATACAAAGCGAGCCGACTTTATCAAAGATGTATATCCATACAGATTTACCGAGCTTATCCTCAACGAACAGCGGGTGGGATATGTAACGGCAGAAAACGGACTTCTCTTGTGGAGGGGCAGCTACCCTTCAAGAACAGAGGAGTCCGTTTTTTCGTGGGATATTGTTGCCGAACTTGTCGGGCAGCTCATAGACGAGGGCAACTACCTGCCGAAAGAAAAAAAGGCTGAGCCTGCACAGATCAGTCTTTTTGATACGGCGGATATTCCCGACGAACAGAATTTCACTGAGACAGAGCAGGTGTCATTCTTTACCGATCTCGGCGTATCACAGCAGATCATAGACGAGGTTTTGTGTATCGGCGCAAACGACCAAAACAGCACGCTGGATATTGCTATGTTTTTCCGCAGGGACAGAGGAACTGCGTACAACGCCGCTTTTCTGAAACGGCATTACGGCACAAACGGCACGGGCTTTCTCTTTCAAGGCGAGCATATCTCGGTTTGGTATGACGAAAGCGGCATAAAAGTCTCCAGGGGCGATTACGCAAACCGTTCCGGCGCAACGCTTGTGACTTGGAAACAGGCTGCAAAGCGAATTCGGGAACTGCTTGATATGGGCAGATATATGCCGCAGGAAAGCCTTGACAAGATCGATGACAAAGAGCTTTCCGTCGTATCGGATCGGCTGGCGACTTTTATCCGGGATATGCGTGGAGATAACGCAAAAGAATATTTGCCGACTATACGAGCAATCACGGATAATGTTAAGGGCGGCTATCCGGAGGAAGTAAAAGCCGTAAAAGAACTTCTGTCCGATGCAGAACGCTTTGATACCATATTCCGTGAATATGACGATTTCCAAAACGCTGTTTCAGACGGAACTGTTTCCGTTTACAGATACGGTTATGAATATTCCGTGCCGTATGTTTTTGAGATATTCAAGGGTATGCGGCTTGCGCCCTTGGAATTCAAAGCGGCGGCGGACTTTGCTCCCCGCAGGGAGCGTTTCATAACCGAGGACGAGATCAAAAGAATTATCCGAGGTCACGATGCAGCGTCTGAGTTCCGGCTTGCCACATACTCGTTCTTTTTATCCCATTCCGATGAAAAGGAAAGAGTGCAGTTTTTTAAAGATCACTACGGGTGGCAAGGCAGCTATGACGGCAGCGATAATATTGAGTATGGCGCAAAGGGTCTGCTGTTCAGCCACGGCGATCTGTCGGAGCCTTACGCAAAGGCGGAAATACCGTGGAAAAGGTATGTTAAATATGTAGAAGATCTGATTACCGGGCGGAATTTTCTTTCGCAGGCGGATCTGGAATCCGTAGACGATTATGAAAGAAAACAGGTCGCAAAAGCCGTTATGGATTTTTGGATCGGCGTCCCATTCGGCAATCAAAAGCCCGATTTCTATAACGATTCGGATTATTGGAACTCTGTTGAAAAAATAGCCGGTATGCTTGAAAGCCCCGATGACGCCGAGAATATTCAGAAAGCAATGCTTGAAACGAGCAATGCCGTTACCTTTGAGGAAAGATACAGGGACTATGCGGAAAACGGTCTTAAAACCATAGAGGAATATGTAAACGGCACATATACCTGTTTCGGGGATAAAAGCAGGACGATAGCGCCTTTGATAAAGGTCGAAAGCAAACCTGCCGAAAAAGAAACAGAATTACCAGAATGGCTCACGGAATACCGTGAAATCAAAGCAGAAGATCCGCAGGCGCTTGTTTTCTATCAAGTCGGCGATTTCTATGAGTGCTATTTTGATGACGCCAAGACCGTTGCAGACGAGCTTGACCTTGTTCTCACGGGCAGAAACGCAGGCGGCGAACGCATTTCAATGTGCGGTTTTCCGAAACACAGTCTTGATGAATATATGGGCAGGTTCTCCGAAAAGGGCTACAGGATAGCCGTTTCGTCCGCCGAAAAAGGAGAGCGGATAACCACTTGGTATACGCCCGATTATTCCGAAGAAGTGCAGAAAGCACAAGATACGAAAGAAACGGACACAATACCTGCATTTGAGACAGCGCCGAAAACAAATCCATATACCTTTGACCTGCATCCCGAAATTCCGCTTGACGAACGGCACGATTTTGACTTTGCCAATCACGAGATACAAGATGTAAACAAAAAAGAGCGTTTTCACAGGAACTATGCAGCTATTAAGGTCTTGAAAGATTGTCAATCAGAAAACCGATTCGCTACACCTGAGGAGCAGATGATTTTGTCAAGGTATTACGGCTGGGGCGGTATTCCCGAAGCCTTTGATGAAAGAGCGGATACCTGGAGAACCGAATATGCAATGCTGAAAAACATTCTGACGCCTGATGAATACGCATCGGCAAGAAAAAGCACCCTCACCGCTTTCTATACCCCGCAGCCCGTGATCTCCGCCATATACAAGGTAATGGAAAACCTCGGTTTTAAGCAGGGCAATATTTTGGAACCGTGCTGCGCCATCGGCAACTTCATCGGTATGTTGCCCGAAAGTATGAAAGACAGCAAGGTGTACGGCATAGAGATAGACAATATCTCGGCGGGTATCGCACAGCAGCTTTATCAGTCCTCCTCCGTTATGAACGCACCGTTTGAAAAGGCGGAGTTGCCGGACAGCTTCTTTGACGCCGTCGTAGGCAATGTGCCTTTCGGCGACTACTCGCTTGCCGATAAAAGATACGACAAGTACCACTTTCTTATTCACGATTATTTCTTTGCCAAGTCTCTTGATAAGCTGAGACCAGGCGGCGTGATATGCCTTGTCACTTCCAAAGGTACGATGGATAAGGAGAGCACGGAAGTGCGCCGATATATCGCACAGAGAGCCGAACTGCTCGGTGCCATCAGACTGCCGGACAACACCTTTAAAAGCAATGCCGGCACGGAGGTGACTTCGGATATTCTGATCCTGCAAAAGCGTGACAGGATCATAGATATTGAGCCGGACTGGATATTCCTTGATGAAGATGAGAACGGCATACGAATGAACAAGTATTTCGTTGACCACCCCGATATGGTGCTCGGTGAAATGGTGATGCAGTCGGGCAGATTTAAGCCCGAAAGCGCCTGCAAAGCGTATGAGGACAGAACGCTGGAGGAACAGCTTGAAGTCGCTGTTCAAAATATTGAGGGCGAGATCAGCGAATACACCCTTGAAGATACGCAGGAGAGCGAGGAAACATATATCCCCGCCGATCCGAATGTGCGCAACTTTTCCTACACCGTTGTGGACGGGCAGATCTATTTTCGTGAAAACTCTGTTATGCGTGAGGTGCAGACTTCTGAAACGGCTAAGAACAGGATCAAGGGTATGATCGAGATTCGGGACTGCGTTAAAAATCTTCTTGAAATGCAGACCGAGGACTATTCCGACGCTGCAATAGATACCGAACAGCGCAGGCTGAACGAGATCTACGATACCTTCGTCAAGAAATACGGATATATCAATTCACGGGGCAATGCGTCCGCCTTTTCCGATGACAGCTCATATTTCCTTATATGCTCCCTTGAGATATTCAAAGACGGCGAATTTGAGCGAAAGGCGGATATGTTCACCAAGCGGACGATTCAGCCGCATATCGCCAAAACACACGCCGACACTTCCATTGAGGCTTACGGCATCTCTATCGGAGAAAAAGCAAAAGTGGATATGCCCTTTATGTGTGAACTGACAGGCAAAAGCGAGGAGGAAATCTATTCTGACCTAAAAGGCGTTATCTTTCTCAATCCTGCATATGACGAAAACAGCGGGAGTGTTTCAAAGTATTTGCCTGCCGATGAATATCTGTCGGGAAATGTACGCACAAAACTTCGTGAGGCAAAGAGATTAGCCGAAAGCGATGAAAGGTTTATGGTTAATGCGCAGGCGCTTGAAAAGGTGCAGCCGGTTGATCTGAAAGCAAATGAGATCGAGGTGCATCTCGGCGTCACCTGGCTGCCGCTGGAAATCATTGACCGCTTTATGTATGAGACTTTCCAAACGCCCTACTATACAAGGAGCTCCATCAAGGTACACTACAACGAGCTCGCGAATGTATGGAACATCACAAACAAGTCGGCGGATAACATCAACCTTACCGTTACGCAGAAATACGGCACAAGCCGAAAGAACGCTTTTCATATCCTTGAAGCCACGCTCAATCTGCGTAATGTGCGTGTGTTTGATTATGAGGAAGATGAAAACGGAAAAAGAGTCGCTATTCTCAACAAAAAGGAGACGGCGATTGCACAGGCAAAGCAGGAACTGATCAAACAGACCTTTAAGGAATGGATATGGAAAGACCCCAAACGGCGTGAAAAGCTCTGCAAGCTGTACAACGAAAAGTTTAACAGTATTCGTCCCCGTGAATATGACGGCAGCCATATCGTATTTGAGGGAATGAATCCCGAAATCACTTTAAGAACGCATCAGAAAAACGCTGTTGCGAGGGGCATATACGGCGGCAACACGCTGCTTGCGCACTGCGTAGGCGCAGGAAAGACTTACACGATGGCGGCAATCGCACAGGAAAGCAAAAGACTTGGATTGTGTTCCAAGTCTTTATTCGTTGTACCGAATCATCTTATATCCCAATGGGCAAGCGAATATCTCACGCTTTATCCGTCCGCAAAGATACTTGCCGCAACGAAAAAGGACTTTGAAACGAAGAACAGAAAGAAGTTCTGCGCAAGGATCGCCACAGGAGATTATGACGCCGTTATCATCGGGCATTCGCAGTTTGAAAAGATACCCGTCAGCATCGGTAGGCAGATGTTTACCCTGCAAAAGCAGATCGACGAGCTGGTAGAAGGTATAACAGAACTGAAACAAAGCAAAGGCGAGCGCTTCACCGTAAAGCAGCTTGAAGCAACCAAAATACGCCTTGAAAGCAAGCTGCAAAGGCTCAACGATCAGAGCGGCAAGGACGATATTGTCACCTTTGAGGAACTCGGCGTGGACAGGTTGTTTGTAGACGAGGCGCATTACTACAAAAACCTTTTCGTCTATTCCAAGATGAAGAATGTGGGCGGTATTTCTCAGATTGAGGCGCACAAGTCCAGCGATATGTTTATGAAGTGCCAATATCTTGACGAGCTTACCGAAAACAAAGGCATCACCTTTGCGACGGGTACGCCGATCAGCAACTCAATGGTAGAGTTATATACCATGCAGAGATACTTGCAGTATGACCTGCTCAAAGAGTATGGCTATGTGAACTTTGATTCGTGGGCAGCGCAGTACGGCGAAACGGTAACCGCCGTGGAGCTTACGCCGGAGGGCACGGGCTACCGCACCAAGGTCCGCTTTGCAAGGTTTAACAATCTGCCGGAGCTTATGGCGATGTTCAAGGAATGTGCTGACATACAGACCTCGGATATGCTGAAACTTCCCGTGCCGAAAGCAAACTACCACAACATTTCCGTAAAGCCGTCTGAAACGCAGAAAGAAATGGTAGCAAACCTCGGAGAACGAGCCGAAAAGATAAGGGCGGGCGCAGTCAAGCCGTATGAGGACAATATGCTGAACATTACCAATGACGGCAGAAAGCTGGCGCTTGACCAAAGGCTTATCAACCCATCACTTCCCGATTTTGAGGGCAGCAAGGTAAACGCCTGTATCAGCAACATCTATGATATATGGAAAGATACGGCGGCTCAGAGATCCACGCAGCTTGTATTCTGCGATCTGTCAACGCCTACGGCAAAGGGCACGGCACAGGTCGAAAACAGCGAAAAACAGGCAGATGTTTTCACAAATGTTTACGATGACATTCGCAAAAAACTAATTGCCAAAGGCATACCAGCCGAGGAGATCGCCTTTGTCCACAGCGCAAACAATGACAGGCAAAAGGCTGAGTTATTTGCAAAGGTGCGTTCGGGCAAGATGCGTATCCTGCTCGGTTCCACGCAGAAAATGGGCGCAGGCACCAATGTGCAGGATAGGCTGATCGCTTCCCACGATATTGACTGTCCGTGGCGTCCGTCAGACCTTGAGCAGCGTGCAGGCAGGATCATCCGCCAGGGCAACTCCAACCCCGAAGTCCATATTTACAGGTATGTAACAGAGAACACCTTTGACGCCTATCTCTACCAGCTTGTGGAAACAAAGCAGAAGTTTGTCGGGCAAGTTATGACCAGCAAAACGCCTGTTCGTTCCATTGAAGATGTGGACGAGGCGGCGCTGTCCTATGCCGAGATCAAGATGCTTGCAACAGGCAATCCGCATATCAAGGAGAAGATGGATTTGGATATTCAAGTGCAGAATCTCAGAATGCTGCAAAGCAACTACTATGCGGAAAGGTATGCACTTGAGGACAAGGTAACGATGGAATTTCCAAGAGATATTGCAAGGTACGATGCACAGATCAAGGCGCTTGAAAAGGATATACAGACGGCTGCCGAACACCCAAAAACGATCGATGACTGCTTTGCAGGAATGGTGATCGGCGGTGTGGAATATGCCGACAAAAAGAAAGCCGGCAACGCCATACTTCAGATGATGAAGTCGATCAAGTCAAAAACGGAGACTTATCCTGTTGGCAGTTACCGTGGCTTTAATATGGAAATGTATATCGCTTTAGGTTTAGGAGCCACCTATGTTCTTGCGGTAAAAGGCGCAATGACGCACAATGTCGAACTTGGTACGGATGCGTTCGGCAACCTTACCCGAATTGACAACTGTATTGATCATTTTGAAGCCGAGCTGCAAAAAGCTAAGAATGATCTTGCCGAAACAGAAAAGCAGCTTGAAATTGCCAAGGAGAGCCTAAAGGAGCCGTTTTCCCGTGAGGGGGAGCTGCAGGAAAAACAGGCAAGGCTTAATGAACTCAACGCCCTTTTGAATGTGGACAAAAAGGACAATGAGATCATTGATGAAGAGCC
Source organism: uncultured Oscillospiraceae bacterium (assembly GCA_900546785.1). Lineage (GTDB taxonomy): Bacteria > Bacillota > Clostridia > Oscillospirales > Acutalibacteraceae > Eubacterium_R > Eubacterium_R faecipullorum. The sequence goes on from URED01000021.1 coordinate 11,810, forward strand.
GGAAGATCGTGAAATTAAAGTACCGAAAAAAGAAATCATGATGTGCCGATAATATTTTGCACGATAGTTCGCTCATAATTTTCTCGTAAGTATTGACGAAAAGCATACTTTGGAGCGCAATCGAAGCGGATAAAAATGTACAAAAATATTAAGAATGCAGGAAATGTTGATTTTATAAAAAACTTTATTTCTATAATCATAAGAAATTAAATTCAATAATTATAGGAATTAAATATCTATAATCATAGGAATTTTATTGATTTCGTTATAATCTTATGCTATAATCCAAATAATGAATATAGTGGTTATTATGAGGTGGAGCAATGGCTGAGTATTATAACAGATTCATAGAAAAAAACATCGAAAGAAAAATGAGATCTTCCGGTGCAGTAGTCGTAGAAGGGCCGAAGTTTTGTGGAAAAACAACTACGGCGCTCCGCTACGCAAAAAGCTCGATCCGTCTGAACACGGCACATTCTATCGAGCTTGCAAAGCTTGAAACAAAGAATATGCTGAACGGCGAAACCCCGCGCGTGATCGATGAATGGCAAACCGTTCCGGAAATATGGAATGAAGTGAAGGCTTGGATCGACGAAAAGCCGGACTTCGGTCAATTTATCTTAACAGGCAGTTCAACGCCTGCCGATAAAAGCAAGATCTACCATTCCGGCGCAGGCAGAATTACTACAGTCAAAATGCGTCCGATGAGTTTGGCTGAATCACGAGATTCAAAATGCACCGCATCTCTTGGCGAACTTTTTGGAAATCAAAATGCAGATATATTTGATGAAAACAACGATTCCAGCCTTGAAAAGATCGCATTCTATCTTTGCAGGGGCGGCTGGCCGCTTTCTGTTTTGGCTGGCGAGGATATTGCACTTGATGTAACAAGGAACTATTACGAGGGCTTGTTCAATTTTGAGTACAGCGAAAATGAAAAGTTCCGAAATAAAAACCCGGAACTGATGCGAATGATTTTAAGGAGCTACGCACGAAACATCTCTACGGAAGCGCCGCTTAAAACCATTCAGTCCGATGTGATCAGCGCAAATAACAGAACGCTTGATAATAAAACTTTGACGGAATATCTGGACGCACTCAGAGATCTGTTTATTATTGAAGATCTCTCTGCCTGGAATCCGAATCTGAGAAGCAAGGCTGCTACAAGAACCACACCCACTCGGCATTTTGTGGACACTTCTATCGCCGCTGCCGTGCTGGGGATCACCCCGGCAGATCTGATGCAGGATTTACAGTCGTTCGGACTCTTCTTTGAAGATTTGGCCGTGCGTGATCTGGTAATTTACGCATCGTATTTAGGTGCCTCTGTAAAACATTATCGTGACAGCTCCGGTCTTGAATGCGACTGTATTCTTCATTTTGAAAACGGAAAATGGGCTGCCGTTGAAATTAAATTGGGCGGAGAAAAATTGATTGAAGAGGGCGCCAAAAACCTTGAAAAATTAAAAAAGGTTGTAAATGAAGATAACCTGGCTTTCCGAATGATCCTTACTGCAACAGGCGCGGCATATAAAAGAAAAGACGGTATTTATGTTGTGCCGATCAACTGCCTGACAGTTTAAAGAATTTATGTAATCCAAAATATAAGTTGTTTCGATTTCGGAATGTTTTCTTAAATTTGTTGTTAGCTGTTCCGAAACGGGAATATAAATTTGAATCGTAAATGTTTAAAGCCGATTGATTTTCAAACGAAAATCAATCGGCTTTTTGTATTTCAGAGAGGTGTTTAAAATGATGAATAATGAAATTTTAAATCAAAAGGTATGGGAGAAAATGCAGGCAGAGCTTGACAGCTTCATTGCAGAACTCAAGACGAAACCGCCTGACGAATTAATAAAATCTGCTTATGAACTGATCTACAAACAGGACATATTGCAGAGTTTTGACTTTGATTTTGACGGTAATTATCCATTGACTGATGAACAGGCTAAGGCGTTACTTTCAATGAAAAATCCGCTTGATTATCTCTATCAGGAGTGGCTTGACTATGACGATTCTGTGCTTGATACATTAAGACAAAGCAATGATTTTGCCATAGATAAGCAGATTGAACGCCTTAAAACACGAGCCGAAAAAGAAAGAGAGGTCAGATGAACATTGCCGTATTATGACAGAGAAACTATCAGTAAAGTAAAAGAGTTAGACCTGCTTTCATACTTACAAAACTATGAGCCTAACGAGCTTGTAAAGATAAATGAGCGTATGTATTCTACACGAGAACACGACAGCTTAAAGATTTCAAACGGTATGTGGTTTTGGTGGTCAAGAGGTATCGGCGGTAGGTCAGCACTTGACTTTTTGATAAAGGTAAGAGGTATGAACTTTATTGACGCAGTATCCGTTTTGGTTAACAAAGTGGCTGTTCACCCACCAGTATATTCAAAGCCTTTACCTGTACCAAAAGCGACGAAACTAATCTTGCCAGAAAAGGCAACGGACAACAGCCGTCTTGCTTTGTACTTGCAGAATGACAGAGGAATTGATGAAGAAATAGTAGAATATTGCATTAAACACAACCTTGTTTATGAAGGGTTATATAAGAGTAAAAAGACAGGTGCTGAGTTTAGAAATGCAATTTTTGTAGGCTATGATTTATCAGGTCAGGCAAAGTACGCAGCATACAGATGTCTTAACAAAAACAGATATATGGGCGACTGTTCAGGCAGTACAAAGGGGTATTCTTTTCGGCTGGAAAGCAGCAAAGGAAGCAACGAACTGCACCTTTTTGAATGTGCCATTGACGCTCTGTCTTTTGCAACTTTGCTTAAAATGAACGGTCATAACTGGCAGGAATACAACCTTGTTTCATTGTCAGGTGTTTATCAGCCGAAAGAAAAAATTGAGGATAGTAAAGTGCCTGTTGCACTTGCAAAATACCTCAAAGAAAATCCAAACATAGATACAGTAAAGCTACATTTGGATAACGATTATGCAGGCAGAATGGCAACTAAAGCGCTTACAGCTATACTGCCGAAAAGCATTAAAGTCATTGACAAACCCGTTAAATACGGGAAAGATGTCAATGACTTTTTGCTTATAAAAAAAGGCATATTAAAGCCTTTTAAATACAACTGGAGGAATGATAAAAATGTCAAAAGAGAAAGTTTATGCCCTGCTCGTTGAACCAAAAAACAAGCCTAAAATCACGGCTTTTGATACAGGTGAAACGGCAATAAGTGAGATAGTCGGAGGAGAATATGGAAGCATATTTTTTCCTGACGATAAGGTAACTATCCTGTATAACAAGGACGGAGTAAAAGACGGTCATACCCTTAACAGAGTTGTCCGCAAGTTCGTTAAAAAGGAAACAGAAATGCCGTATGCAGACCTTAAAAACCTTTTCCGTAAGGCTGAGGACAGCGGCAATCACATAGCCGGATACATTACATTTACTGAGGACAGTTTTAATAAAAAGTACCCGCTTGAGTCAAGAACTTATGTTGTATGCAGCAACAATAAAGCCTTCCAGTCAGGTATGGGAGGTTACTCAATTTATGGCTCATCAGTTGATGAGAGCGATCCGCTTGTACGCTTGGAACGGTATATGCGTGACGAGCAAGGAGGAGCTGACGGGTGGACTATTGAGCGTTGTTTCATTAAAGAAGAAGTACCCGCTATTGACATAATAGTTGCCGATAACTTCCTTGTTTGCTACTCTCCAAGCGGCATAAACACTTATGAAGATATACCGCAGGAACTTGTTGATAAGTATTTCAAGGAGTTTGAAAAGCCTGACAAGTTTTACCGCAAAACAAATGGCGAAATAGCCGTAATCAACGAAAATTATAGAAAGAAAGACGAAATTGAGAGATAAAAGTAACTCTCGAAATTGTTTTTCGGACGGTAAAAAGACGAAAGTCTGCACCGTTGCATTGTCTTAACCAGCAGACTGTTTGTAATTACATTCGTAATTCCAAGCAGTAAAAGCTGGTTAGGGATAAATCCCTAAAACCCTTTTTAAATGTATCACAGGAGGAAAGAATAATGAAATTACTCATATTCATCATAGCATTTATTCTCGGAGGTATGGCAGGAATTGTGGCGATGTGCCTTGTTCAGATTAACAGAGATAGTGAAGCACAGCTTGAAAAGATTTCCCGTCAGGAAGAAATGAGAAAAGAGGAAGAAGAAAAATGCAAAGAAACATCATAAGACAGTTTCGTTTGAATAAAGAAGAAAATGAAACCTTAAAGAAAAAAGCAAAGCTGTGCTGTGTTACAGATTCAGCTCTTATCCGTATGCTTATTCTCGGCTTTATTCCTAAACCGAAACCTGACAAGGAATTTTATGACGCTCTGCGTTATCTATCTTCCATAAGCAACAGCCTACATCAGATTTCAGCAAAAGCAAATGCTCTCAACTTTGTTGATGTTCCTAAACTTGAAAAGGAACTCAAAAATATTGAAAAACTGAAAGACGATTTGTATAGCAAGTATATCAATCCCGACCGAGATGATGACAAATGGCGGTAACAAGATTGTGGAAGATTATGGGCAGACTTGACGGAGCAATTAACTATGTAAAAAATCCTGACAAAACCCGTAAGCCAAAATATTCCGAAACGGAATGGCAGGCGCTTAAAGATGTTCTGGAATACGCCAAAGACGAAGAAAAAACTGAACAGCAGTTTTTTGTTACGGGTATAAATTGTAACGCTGCTAAAGCTCGTGAACAGTTTATTGCAGTTAAACAGCAATACAATAAAGCAGACGGCATACAGGCTTATCACGGATATATCAGTTTTAAGGACACAGATAATCTCTCTCCTGAACTTGCTCATCAAATAGGAATTGAGTTTGCAAACAAAGTTTGGGGTGAGCAATTTCAAATTGTTGTTACCACACACCTTAATACTAAATGCATGCATTGCCATTATGTTATTAATTCTGTATCACTTGTTGACGGCAAGAGATTGCAGAACAAAGAAAAGGCTTGGTTTTATTTTCATCATATTGCAGATGAAATTTGCAAAGAGTACGGCTTATCTGTTGTTGAAAATCCTGACAGAAACAAAGAACCTGATTATGTCACTTATCAGGATAAACAATCTGTTAAAGAACAAACAGGAATACCAACAAGGCAAAATCTTGCCCGTGCTGCCATTGATGAAGCTATTGAGCAAAGCAGAACAATGGAGGAATTTAAAAAGTATCTTTCATCAATGGGATACAAATACAAAATCAGTCCAAATCTTAAATACTGGACTATCACTCCAAAAGGCTGGGATAAACCTATTAGGCTTTACAGGCTGGGAGACAATTATACAAACATTCGCATACAGGAACGCATTAAAGAAAACGATTTATATATGAGTTTAAATGCTAAACCGTTTCAAAAAGCGTTTTATGTACCTAAAGAACACTACAACCCACGAAAAGCAAAAGGCAGTTTATATAATCTGTATCTGTACTATTGCTATCGCCTTGGAGTGTTCGATAAGCCAAAGGATAATCAGAAAACAAAAGAATACAACAGACTGCATTATCTTCTGCGTGAAGATTTAATGAAGGCAGACAAATACTCACAGGAGGCAGAGCTGCTCGGTAAGAATCACATTGATACTTCCGAGCAGCTTTTCTCATATAAAGAGACGGTGGAAAAGGAAATTGAAACTCTTACAGATGAAAGAAAACACCTGAGAAACAAAATTCGTCATAAAGACATAAGCGAGGTTGAACTTTCAAAACTCAAGAGCGAAATATCCGACATATCCGCACGGCTCAAAAAACTACGCAATGAGCTTAATCTCTGCAACGATATTGCCCAGCGTTCTCAAGTAATTGAAGAAAAGGTTGAGCAAATCGAAAAAGATGAAGAAAAGCAACTGCGTAAATACAAAGACAAGGAGGAAAAGTCAAATGAACAGTTCAGGTGACGCAGCCGAACAGGTTGTAAGGCTGTCCCTTGAAGGCTTTGAGGTAGTCGCAAAGGTATCGGGCGAAGCTGCTAAAAACATTGCCCTTCTTCTCATATCTGCTCTTAAACAGGAACAGAAAACAAAGGGCAAGGCAAGACTTACCAATATGATTAAGTCAGGCAAAGAACTTAAAGTCTATACCATTCAGCGGAAAGACCTTAAAGAGTTCACCAAACACGCAAAAAAATACGGCGTACTTTATACCGTGTTGCGTGACAGAAACAACAAAGACAAAGGCTCTGCTGTTGACATCATCGCAAGAGCGGACGATGCGTCAAAAATTCAGAGAATAATAGACCGCTTTGACCTTGCAACAGTCGATAAAGGCTCTATCGTTACACAGTCGGAAAAGGCTATCGAGGAACGCAGGAAAAAAGCTGAAGAAAAACCTGAAAAAACCGAAAACGATGAGTTATTTAACGAGTTGTTTGAAGATGACGCAAAAGAAAAAACTTCTGAAAGCGAGCATAAACCCGCCGAAAGAGAAAACCCTTTTATTCCTCAGACGGAAAAAAGCCCTCCGTCCGAGAAAAGCTCAACAAGGGAAAGTACATTATCTGACGAGGGTACTGTTGTAAAAGACAAGAAAAAGCCGTCGGTCAAGAAAAAACTTGAAGAATACAGACGCAGGTCGAAACAGCAGAAAGAGCAGGATAAGGATACCCCTGTTATTGAAGAAAAACCAAAGGCACAGGAAAAGCCTGCGGTAACAGAACACAAACAGCCAAAGCCAACCAAAAACAAAAAGACAAAGGAGAGATGATTTATGGCTTACACACCTAAACAGAGAACATTTAGAAAGCGTGAAACAAAAGAGGAATTTGCAGCACGCAAAAAGGCAGAAAAGGAAGCAGCTTATGAAAGTATAGACGCTGCCATTTCCGAAATGATGCAGAGTGAGGAATCATTCAAAGATTATCTCACATTTCAGTCCCGTATGGAACGCTATACGGTTTCAAATACGCTTCTCATAATGTCACAGCGCCCCGACGCAACACAGCTTAAATCCGCTGATTCGTGGAACGAGCTTGGGGCGACAATCAACAAGGGTGAGAAAGGTATTCACATTCTTGAACCCCACGATTTTGTGGACGATGAGGGCAACCAGAGAACATCATACAACATCAAAAATGTATTTGATATTGCACAGACTAACGCAGAGCCGCTGCCTGCCAAGACTTTTGACCGTTCGCCAAAAGCGCTTGTCAAGGCAATGCTTAATGCAACGCCCATTAACAAAGCGGCTGTTGACGAGCTTCCAATCGAAAATTCAACAGCATACTTTGACGACAAGAGCAAAACTCTTATGGTCAAAAAGCACTCTGACACCGTATCAATGTTCAAGGACATTGCAAGAGAACTTTCTCTTGCAGAAATTGCAGCTAACAGCGACGAGTACAACCGTACCGAGTGCCTTCCTTCAGCCGTATGTGCTTCATATATGCTCTGCGAAAAGTACGGCATTGATAACAGCGACATCAATGTTGAAAGCTCCAAAGCTATGTGGAAAGGAAAAGAAAACAAAGATGTACGCATTATGCTCACAATGGCAAATGACAGCCTTTATTCATTGAGCAAGGACATCTATGTTGAAATGAACAAGGCTAAAGACAAGGAGCCTAAAACACAGGAACAGACAAGATAGGAGGTAACTGTCGGTGAAAGAAGAACGCTACTATCTTGCTCTTAATGATGACGAACAAAGCCTTTTGATAAGGTCGCTTAACGATGAAAGGACTGCACAGATAAAAAAAGGCAAAGCAGTTGACGCTATTGACGAGCTTATCGTCAAGGTCGGTAAAGCACCTTTAAAGAAATTCAAAGTGCTTGAAAGGTCGGAGTGTGGTGCAAGATAGAAACAACAAAAAAGCAATTACCATTCTTTGCGTTCTTGGCGTTTTTCCTGTAATATGGCTTGGTCTTTCTATTGCGCCGTCAGTTAAAGGCGGTATAGCGGAAATCATACCTAAATTAGCCGAAGTAATTAACAATCCATTTAATATAACGCTTTGTGAGGACAGCTTAAAAACTGTCCTCACTTTGCTTTTGATATATGCGATAGTTGTCGGAGTAATAATCTCAAGCCTGAGAAATTACAGGCGTGGAGAGGAACACGGCTCGGCTAAATGGGGCGATGTAAAAAAAGTCAATAAGAAATACCACCAAAAGCCTGAAAACAACAACAAGATAATGACGCAGGGAGTGGCAATAGGACTTAACGCAAAGAAACACAGAAGAAACCTTAACACACTTGTATGCGGCGGCTCCGGTGCAGGTAAGACATTTTTCTATGCAAAGCCTAACCTTATGCAATGCAACTGTTCTTTTGTAACAACAGATCCAAAAGGTGAAATTTTGAGGAACTGCGGACAGATGCTCAAAGATCAGGGATATATACTTAGGGTGCTTGACCTTATCAATATGGACAGAAGCGACTGCTACAATCCTTTTGTTTATCTTAAAAGCGACAATGATGTGCAGCGTATGGTTACGAATTTGTTTAAGGCAACTACACCAAAGAACTCAACTAACAACGATCCGTTTTGGGATAACCTTGCACAAACGCTTTTACTTGCACTTGTTTTTTATCTCCACTATGAAGCGCCTGAAGAAGAACAGAACTTTGCAATGGTTATGGAAATGATTAGAGCAGGAGCTATTGAAGATGAGGAGGAGCAATCATACAGTCCTCTTGATATGCTGTTTTATGAGCTTGAAAGCAAAAATCCCGAACATATTGCTGTTAAGTATTATCGTTCATATCATTCAGGCTCGAATAAGACGCTGAAATCAATACAAATCACTCTTATTTCAAGACTTGATAAATTCAATCTTGACAGCCTTGCTTCTATGACAATAACCGATGACCTTGAGCTTGATAAGCTGGGAGAGCAAAAAACAGCTTTATTTGCAGTTATTCCTGATAATGATACAAGTTTTAATTTCCTTGTTTCAATGCTTTATTCGCAGTTATTTCAGTCCTTGTTTTATTCGGCAGACACAATACACAAAGGCGCATTGCCTGTACCTGTTCATTTCCTAATGGACGAGTTTGCCAATGTTTCTCTGCCTGATGACTTTGATAAAATCTTGTCTGTAATGCGTTCCCGTGGCGTTTTTGTATCCATCATTATACAGAATATGGCACAGCTCAAAGCCTTGTTTGAGAAGCAATGGGAGAGCATTGTGGGCAACTGTGATGAGTTCCTTTATCTCGGCGGTAACGAACAATCAACGCACAAATATGTTTCCGAACTGCTGGGCAAGGAAACAATCGACACGAACACTTACGGAAAAAGCCACGGCAGAAACGGTAATTATTCAACAAATTACCAAATCAGCGGCAGAGAGCTTATGACACCTGACGAGGTGCGTATGCTTGACAACAAATATGCAATTCTGTTTATCCGTGGCGAGCGACCTGTACTTGATTTAAAGTACAACATTTTCAAGCACCCGAAGTTTGCATTAACTGAGGACGGAGGGGCAAAACCATATATCCACAATGAGGTTACAGATGATGCAATAACAATTTCGTTTCCGAACATTTCAATCAGCGTTATTGATAATATCACGGTTGACGATTACGGATATGAGCTTGTTGCAGATGTTGACCTTGAAAAAGAATTTGAAATGGAGGAAAAGTCAAATGAAAAAACTTAATGAGCGCAAGTCGGCTTTAAGCAAATCACAAAAAAAAGAAAGCAGAGTGCTTGCTGCTATAACAGCTTTTGTACTCTGCTTTTGCGTAAGTATAACTGCTTTTGCTGATAACGAGGCGCTTAATGCCGTCAACAATTTATCCACTTTTATCTTCGGTCTTATCCGTGCAGTAGGTATTATCATTCTGGGCTGGGGTGTAGTTCAGGTCGGACTTTCATTTCAATCTCACGACCCCTCGCAGAGATCCAACGGCTTTCTTACTCTTGCAGGCGGCTTGGTTATTACCTTTGCGAAGGAGATACTCGATCTAATTGTAGGATAAAAATAAACGGGCAAGCGGTATATAATTATCCACTTGCCCTTCTTGGAGGTGAAATATTGAAAAAATATAGTATAATATACGCCGACCCACCGTGAAGGTATAAGGTGTATTCAGAAAAAGGCTTAGGTCGTTCAGCGGAAAATCATTACCCTACTATGAGCCTTGAAGATATTAAAAATTTGCCTATTAATAATTTAGCAGATAAAAATTGTGCTTTATTTATGTGGACAACAATACCTTTACTTAAAGATAGCTTTTCTGTATTAGATTCTTGGGGGTTTGAATACAAAAGCATTGCGTTTGTTTGGATAAAGTTAAACAAAAAATCTGACACATTATTTTGGGGTATGGGACATTGGACAAGGTCTAATGCTGAATTATGCATTCTGGCGACAAAAGGTCATCCTAAACGCAAATCCGCAAAGGTTCATCAAGTAATTATGTCACATATTCAGCAACACAGTAAAAAACCTGATGAAGCAAGAGAAAGGATAATAGAACTTATAGGTGACTTACCCCGTATTGAATTGTTTGCAAGAGAAAAAAAAGACGGCTGGGATTCTTGGGGTAACGAGATAGAATGCGATATAAATATGGACGAATATATTATATGATATAGGAGGTGGTTTTGTTGTCAGATAACTGGGTAGTGCAAAACCTTGAAAACGCACTTGATACTTGGAACGAAAAGTTATCTGAGATATGGAGTTTGCTTACACAATCTCCGCAAGACTTTAAAGGCGGCACAATTTGGGAAGTAATAGTAGATATTAACGGGGCAGTACAGGCAATCGGTTTAGCATTGCTTGTACTTTTTTTCGTTATAGGTATGGTAAAAACCTGTTCTTCCTTTGTTGATGTCAAGAAGCCTGAACACGCATTAAAACTGTTTATTCGTTTTATCCTTGCAAAAGGCTTGGTAACATACGGAATGGAACTTATGCTTGCTATGTTCAGTATTGCACAAGGTATCATTTCAACAATAATGGATAGTTCAGGCTTATCGTCGAACTCAGATACAACTTTGCCTGATGAAATGATTACTGCCATTGAAAGCTGTGACTTTTTTGAGTCTATACCTTTATGGGCAGTAACATTAATCGGCAGTTTGTTTATCACAGTATTGTCATTTATCTTGATATTAACTGTGTATGGCAGATTTTTCAAAATATATATGTTTACTGCTCTTGCACCTATTCCCTTTTCAACCTTTGCAGGAGAGCCTACACAAAATGTCGGTAGGTCATTTGTTAAATCATACTGCGGAGTGTTGCTTGAAGGTGCAGTAATAATACTTGCCTGTATCATATTTTCACTGTATGCTGCTTCACCGCCGCAGGTCGATACTGACGCATCAGCAGTAACAATGGTTTGGAAATATGTAGGCGAACTTGTATTTAATATGCTTGTTCTTGTAGGAACGGTAAAAATGTCAGACCGCATCATTCACGAAATGATGGGAATGTAAATAAGGAGGAAATATTATGTTAAGCAATAACCCGATAAGAAGCGATGATCCGCAGGCTATCGAAAAACTCACTGCAAAACTTAAATCCTGTCAGGAAATGCAGGAGTATATGAAGGAAGCAAATAAATACTACCGCAGAAACGGTACAATGAAAGGCTTTCCCGACCTTGATGATGAAAAGGCTGAAAAGATTGACGCTAAAATTAAAAACAGCTATTCTTGGGAGCGTCAGCCGTTTCCGCAGTATCACTTGCAGGGGAACAATCAGGAAATTCACAGACTTAAAAAGCGTATCGAAGAACTTACCCGCAACAAAGAGGTCGGCTTTGTCGGCTGGGAATTTGAGGGTGGTACGGCAGAGCCTAATACTGAAATCAATCGCTTGCAGCTATTCTTTGATGAAAAACCGTCAGCCGATCAGAGATCGGAACTGAAACTAAACGGCTTTAAGTGGGCACCGTCAGAACAGGCGTGGCAGAGGCAGCTTAACGAAAACGCTGTTTACGCCGCAAGCCGTATGGTGTTTCTGAAAACCAAAGACGGAAAACTACCGTATCAGATTCAGCCGAAAGCGCCCGCTAAAGACAGTTTGGAAAGGTAGGAACGATATGGATATACAGATCAATAAAGAGTTTCGTGACTACAGCGAAACAATCTATTTCGGGCTGAATATGCGTCAGCTCGTTTTTTCTGCCTGCGCAGTCGGCATAGCCGTCGGCTCATACTTTCTTCTCAAGCCTTATCTGAGTCTGGAAACACTGTCCTGGCTCTGTATTCTGCTTGCCGCACCGTTCGCCGTGCTGGGCTTTGTCAAATACAACGGTATGACGGCGGAAAAGTTCCTATGGGCTTGGATCAAGTCCGAGATATTAACACCGAAACGGCTTGTGTTCAAGGCGGAAGATCAACTGTATAAGCAGAGCAAGGAAATCATTAAGCAAAAGGAAAGAGAGGTATATAAGAATCATGAAAACGCTCAAACTGATGCGTAAGAAAGAAAAGGATAAGTTCGTAGTGCCGAAAGCAGTACAGGATGTCATTCCCATCAAAGCCGTCTTTAAGGACGGCATTTTTGTTGTGGGCAACAATCTGTATTCAAAGACCTTTCGCTTTTCAGATATTAACTACAACATTGCCGGCAACGAGGAAAAGCAGGAACTGATGAAAGGCTATTGGGCAGTTATCAATTCTTTCGGCTCCGGCGTTACCGTTAAACTCACGATCAATAACCACAAGTTTGACAGAGCGGAGTTTGAGAGATCTATCTTGATCCCCTATAAATATGATAAACTCGACAAATTTCGCGCCGAATACAACAAAATGCTGCTCGATAAAGCGGCGCTCTCGAACTGCATTGTGCAGGATAAGTATTTCACCGTCACAGTCAGCAAAAAGAATATTGAGGACGCAAGAGCGTTTTTCAACCGTGTCGGCAATGATCTTTCCGCCCGTCTTTCAAGGATTGAGAGCAAATGCACACCGCTGAACGCTGAGGAAAAGCTCAGGATATTCCATAATTTCTACCGCAGCGGAGACGAGCAGAACTACAATCTTGATTTTGAACTGCTGCAAAAGCAGGGCTGCGATGTTAAGAACTACATCTGCCCCGATTCAATGGACTTTCAGAGCGACTATATGAAGATCAACGACACCTTCTGCCGTGTGATCTTTCTGCGTAATTACGGCACCTTTGTCAGCGATGACACGGTAGCAGAACTCACATCTATAAACAGAAACCTTATGCTTTCCATTGACTTTATCCCGATACCGACAGATGAGGCAACGAAAGAGGTTGATAAAGTGCTGCTCGGTATTCAGACGGATAAGGCAAACTACAACCGAAAACAGGTGCAAAACAACAACTTCGGCGCTACCAACTATGACCTTGAACAAAGGGAGGCAGAAATCCTCGAAGTCAAAAACGATATGCGAAACCGTGACCAAAGGCTTTACGAGACCTTAATCACAATGGTGATCACGGCTGACACCAAGCAGGAACTTGATAATTTGACGGATACGGTTTTCGCCAAAGTCTCGGACGGCAGCACGGCGCAATTCGGCGTTTTGCGCTACCAGCAGCTTGACGGGTTGAATACCGTACTGCCGTTCGGCGTCAGAAAGATAGACTGTTTCCGAACGCTTACCACCGAATCCCTGGCGGCGTTTATGCCGTTCAATTCACAGGAAGTCAGACACGAGGGCGGCACTTACTACGGGCAGAACAGTATCAGCGGGAATATGATATTTGTAAACCGCAATAAGCTGCTCAACGGAAACTGCATTGTGCTTGGCGTATCCGGCGGCGGTAAATCTTTCTTTGTTAAAGAGGATTTTACCGCCGTTTTTCTTTCCGATGACAATGCGGATATTGTTATCATTGACCCGGAGCGTGAGTACAATATGCTTGTAAACGCTTTGGGCGGCGAAGTGATCAACATTTCCGCCAATTCAGAAAACCATATCAACGCTATGGATATGAACAAGGATTACGAAGATGACAAGAATCCGATTGCTACAAAGTCGGAATTCATTATGTCGCTTTGTGAGCAGCTGATCGGCGGCGCAGTCGGCCCAAAGGACAAGTCCATTATTGACCGCTGCTGCCGCAGCGTGTATGCCGAATATATCAAAAGCGGGTACAAGGGAGAACCGCCGACTTTAAAAGATTTCAGAGAAGAACTTTTACAACAGAAAGAGATCGAGGCACAGGAACTTGCGCTTGCCATTGAGCTGTTTACGGATGGTTCTTTAAACACTTTTGCGCAGCCCACCAATGTGGATATTCACAAGCGTCTGATCTGTTATGATATTCTTGACCTCGGCGAACAGCTTTTACCTGTCGGTATGCTTGTTGTTTTGGACAGCATACTGAATCGGATCACGGCGAACCGAGTTAAAGGCAGAACGACATATATCTTTATTGATGAGATCTATTTACTGTTTGCACAGAAATACACGGCGGATTTCCTTTACCGTGTATGGAAACGAGTCAGAAAGTACGGCGCTTTTGCAACGGGTATCACGCAGAATGTGGGCGATATGCTGCAAAGCAATACGGCGAGAACGATGCTTGCAAACTCTGAATTTACCGTTATGCTCAATCAAAACGGCAGTGACCGGCTTGATCTTGCCAAACTGCTGGATATTTCCGACAATCAAACCGAATTTTTTACGAATGTAGACGCAGGTCACGGACTGATCAAGATCGGCGGGCACTTTATCCCGTTTGCAAACGAGTTCCCGAAGAACACGCAGCTTTACAAACTGATGACTACAAAACCAAACGATTTTTAGTTTATAAACTGCTGCTTTTCGTATGCTTCTGTTATTTTTTCTTTGAAATTATCAAGCTTTTCAGTTGGTGTTTCACCAAAGCCATCATAGTATGCGGGTCCGTTAGAATCTGCAACCAGGCCAGGTTCTCCTATATCTTTATAGATTTCCGAAAGCGAAGTGTCATTGTCTATAGCTTCTAACTCCATTTCTCTCATTGATACTGTTGTAGAATAAGTCAAATTAGAATTACAATCAACATAATAATTGGGGGTACAATGATATAATTCATTATGTTCCTCGCCTACAACATCCGAGTAATTTATGTTGACAAAATATTCTATTGAAACTTGAGTTACAATAAATTCGGAAGAAATGCTATCAGTATCAAGCTTGAATATTTCGGTAAAATCATTTATATATTTCTCACAAATGTCTGTAAAGTCAACATTACAAATTAATCCTTTTTTTGTGTTATATTCGCTAACGCTGTAATCAGCATATTTTATTGGCAAATAAATTGTTTTTGCCGTTTTAATATTATCTGTTAGTGGAATATCATTCGTACAGACCTCAAGATATGGAAGCACATCAACATCTATGTTTCCCGCAGGTTCACCTTCATTTGTGATTTCTAATCCTATGATTTTGTTTTTATCATCGTTGTAAAATATCTCTATATTAATTATAGGTTGTGAATTTATAGTTTCTAAATGAAATTGTTCACATGAAATGTATAATGAAACGATTGAGATTATTACTCCCGCAATAGCAATTATTAAAGATACAGTAGTTCTATTAGCTTATTTTGATTCTTTTAAAGTTTTCTCTTCTGTATCATTTTCATTATCAGATACTGTTTTTGTATTCTCTTTTTCAACTTTAAATTTATCTTTCGTAAGATAACCTCCTCATTTTTAATATAACATCACACAATTAAATAAATTTAAAAGGAGTTAATATGAAAAAAATAATATGTATGATTCTGCTATTGGCGCTGTCTGTTGTTTTTGCAGTCAGCGCCTATTTGTATATATCCGAGTATTTGCAGGATAAAGAGCAGTTAGACGAACTCAAAAGCATTGCGCAGATCGTTGAAGATAGCAAACAAAATGCAGATAACAAGTATGCTGAACTCTATGCGCAAAACAGCGACTTTATAGGATGGCTCAGAATTGACGGCACAGGTATTGATTATCCTGTTATGCAGTCAAAAGACGATCCGGATTTCTACCTTAAACACAATTTCAGCAAAGAATATTCCCGTTTCGGTATTCCGTATATGCAGGAAAACTGCGGCTTGCCGTCAGACAATATCATTATTTACGGTCACAACATCAAAAGCAAATCTATGTTCAACGAGCTTACCGAGTACAAGGACAAGGATTTCTATACCGCTCACAAGTACATCACCTTTGACACGCTTGATGAGCATAGAACTTATGAAGTCATCGCAGCATTTAAGACCGTTGCTTATTCGGACAGCGGTTTTCAATACTATGCCTTTGTAAATACAAATACCGAGGAGAAATTTAATGCCTATGTTGAAAAATGCAAGGCACTGTCCTTTTACGACACAGGTGTTACTGCCGAATACGGTGATAAGCTGCTCACGCTTTCCACCTGCGAATATTCACAGAAAAACGGCAGACTTGCAGTCGTTGCCAAGTTGATCGAGGTGAGATAATGGCAGACATTAAGATCAAAGAGACCGCTAAAACGGTCATAAAGACTGCCGATAATCTCGGTATCGTTACCGAAAAGATAAAAGACGCCGGAATCAAAACCAAGGAAAACATAAACAAGGCGGAGGAAAACAGATCGGATTCACCCATGCAGTACGCTACGGACAAGGTACAGGAAAAGACAAAATCCGCAGCGGAGACCGCAGTTTATGAATTCAGCAAGCAAGGTAAGAACAGCGTAGTCAAAACAAAAGACAATATCAAAACCGCTAAACTGACTCTTGAAGAAGTACGGGAACGCCGAGCATCAAAGCAAAAGAGAAAAGAGCCTCAGCGCAATACTTCTGTTCATACCGAAAACACCGTCAAAACAAATGACAATTTGCAGAAAAGCCGTTCAAAAAGCAATGCACCCAAAAAGGCAAACAACGCCATCAAAACAGGAAACCCACAATCTGTAAAAGCAACCGAAAGGACGGCGAAAACAACCGCTAGGGCAGGGCAAAAAGCGGCGCAAGTGAAAAGCATATCTGCCACTAAGAATGCTGAACGGACACGAAAGGCTGCACAGCACATCAAAGCGTCTGCGCAAAAAGCAGGAAAAGCGGCTAAAGCCTTTGCAAAGGCTTTAGCTAAAGTAGTCAAGGGAACGATAGCAGCCGCCAAAAGTTTGGTGTCGGCTATTATTGCGGGCGGTTGGATCGCTGTCCTCGTTATCATACTGCTTTGCTTTGTCGGTGCCGTTTCAGGTTCCTTTTACGGCATATTCTTCTCTACCGAAACATCGGATACGGGTATGAATATTACAAGCGTTATACAGGAAATCAACGCCGAATATGACAGCAGAATAAACGAATTAAAATCTGCCGATACCTATGATAGCGTTGAGATCAACGGCAGCAAAGCAAATTGGAAAGATGTTCTCTCAGTTTATTCCGTTAAGGTATCAACTGATCCGAACAATCCGCAGGAAACTGCTACGATGGATGAAAACAAGAAAGCCATACTCACAGGCATCTTTTGGGATATGAACAGTATCAGCTCCAGCGTGGAAGCAAGAACAGAAACGCAGGAGGTTACCACAACCGATGAAACTGGAGAAGAAGTTACCACAAAGCAAGAGGTTTCCCTAAAAGTCCTAACAATCACGATCACCGATAAAACAGCCGAGGATATGGCAACCGCATATGCCTTTGATGATATGCAGAGACAATACCTTACTGAGCTGATGAGCGACAGTAACGATAAGTTATGGGCGTCCATTATCTACAATGTCGGCAGCAACACAAGCGGAATTGACATCGGTTCTCTGAATTTTGAAAATGAGACGGCAAACGATACGCAAAAGAAGATCGTTGCGGTAGCCACAAATTCCGAATATTACGGTATCTCTGCAAGCTCCGGTTACTGCCAAGCGTGGGTAGCTGATGTGTACCAGGCTGTCACAGGCTCAAGGGGACACGCTCATTGTGCTTTGTGCGCTGCGGAGCAATGGTCGGTTTCAAGTGACTGGAGCCAACTCCCTATAGGCGCTACAGTATATGGATATGCCAGCAATCCTTACGGTCATGTTGGTATCTATATCGGCAATGGGCAGGTTGCGCATAACCTTTCCGGCGAGATTGTTATCCAATCTCTTGACAGCTGGGTATCTCAATTTAAAGGTTTTGTCTGGGGTTGGGAGAATAGAAAAATTGCATATTGATAACGACAATAATAGAAGGAATATTCTAATCAATAACTATTTTAAAAGCAGAAACATTTAATTCTTCATATTCTTTTTTGATAAACGGCATATGAAATTCTTGTAAAGTAATTACTTTTGTTATTCCAATATGATATGATGGAGCTCCAAAGTAGCTCAATAATTTACTAATACGCTCATCCGTATTAGGACGTTTATTTGTTCTTAATAGTATATAAGCTCCTTTGTCTTTCTTTTTCCAGTATTCTTCAGTCTTATATAAATCATCAATATTATCATAATCTGCGTGTCGTTTTAATTGTTCCATAGGAGAAGGATTTTTGTTTTTTTCTTTAGGGAAGGTTTTGTTTAAAAAATCTTCCCAGCATAATATGTAACTATAATAATCGAGTTTATCATGATCAAGATGCTGTGAAAAAGCAAGTGAAATATATGATGGAGGATTATTAGGATTAATATAAAAATAGCTTTCCAATTTTTCTTCAATAAAATAATTATATTTTATTATGTTGAAATTATTTCTTTCTTTGTTTTCAAATTTCTTTAAATATGAAAATGCGTTAAACATCGCTATATCCAAAAAAATATCAACAGCTGCAACAATTTCACTGTTTTCATCTGCTAAAATTTCGGCTTGCCCATTCCCGTTCATGTTGCCTAACTGAATTATTCTCTGCGGTGATAATTGTTTCATTAAAATAATATGTGATTCTTTTCCACTGACAAATTTGGGCTCAGACTGATAATCGTAATCATCTGGTTTAATTACAATTCTTAATTTGTCGGTTTCTCCGGAATTTTCAACCCGCCTAACATTTATATATGGTAAATTATATTGTGTTAACAAATTAATTTCTTGTATAGCTTTCCAAAGTTTTTCATTGATTTTAGATACGAATTGATTTTTTTCAACATCATTCATATCGTCAATTTCCATAAGAATATATCTCTCTATTGTATTATGTGTAAAATTTCTCATGTACGCTGGTCTAATAATATTCCTGAATTTTTTTGACATTTTTATCTCCTCTAATCGTAAATATTTTCTAAAGCACACCCGTTATATGAAAAATCTATTTTTTTAATTTCACATATGTCTCGGCAAAAATATTTAATTATTTTTTCATCAGTTGGTTTAATTTGTTCTCCGATTATGACTCCTACTAGTGAATCACTTATTTGCTTTATAACAAGATTTTCATCGCCATATGCAAGAATTCGAAATTCATTTTCATTAAGCCAATCGTCTAATTTAAAAAAATAATTATAATTCGTATACTCTTTATTTTTTTTCAAAAAATCAGCAAAATAAAATGATTTATTTATTTCACTATTATTATTTATTAAAAATTGCAATGAATCTTCATAATTAAAATTAAAGGGAGTATATTGAGAAACATATTTTATATCTCCTTCACTTATAAGATTTCCACCTAACTGCTTATGTGTGGCACTTAACAATACAGACTTATTAAAAACAAAACATACTCCATCATTATTATGTGCATATTGAGCCCACATTCTAGGCAGAGCAAATCCTCTTCCAGAATAATCAGTTAATACTGTGATTTGATCTTTTGCAACTTTTTCTACGATTGTGTCTTTTGTAAAGCATATTAATTGAATAAAATTCTTATTAATTTTGTTTATTTCATCAAAAATTCTTTTAACAGTTCCGTTCGATGATATGTTTTTTTTACTCATTTTAGGCTTTGCTTCTAAGGTATCATTCATTGAAGTGATTTTGGAAAGTCTCAAAGAGTCACTATCAAGAATTAATACTGCTTTGTCTATTGATGTAAAATGGTAAAGGTATTCATCAGGATGAAAATCTGGTTGATAAAGAGTAAACCAAGCTTTATGATCAAATTTTATAATTATTATCTCCTTTCAATTAATAAATTTATTATATAGGGTTAATGTACTTATAGATCCTATACAATTGAGGCTAATAATACAAGAAATACAGAATGAAGATGAGACCATTACACCTTAAATAATAAATATCGACAAATTTCGCAATTACGGGTAATTGAAGCAGGAGCTAATGAAGGCTGTTGGTATATTGAAATCAAATTGCTTTTTTCGTACTAATTACAATAAAAATATTTGAAATCTCTATATGTTTTTAATTCATAATTATCTTTCTACAACTATAGAATCTTTTTTTAATAAAGTCTTCATCAGCATAACTGTCATAGATTTAGTTTACGCTATTTCAAAAATCTGTGTATTTGTAATTTGTTTCAATGTACATTGTAAAATTAGCTCTGTCCATTTTAATTTTACTATTTTGTACCTGAATGCAAGTTCTGTTCCATAATGCAAGAACAGAAAATTAACTATTAAATCCAACTAATACCACTTATTTATCCACCCGTCAGCATCAGTAGCGGACTGCGTCGTAGTATCACTTGGGTGATTCGTTGTAGGTTCAGTAGTGGTAGTGTTATTTTGTGTCGTATTTTCTGAAGTTGTACTTTCCTCTAAATCGGGGTCAAATACAACCTCATTATCATCTGAGGAACCACCACTGCTTGAATGACCATTTGCATTGCTGGATGTGTTTTGATTTGAAAACACCGTGGTTTCATTTATCGTAACAAATGTACCATTGCTTTTTGTTACAGCAGTTCCGTCAGCATTAGTCTCGATTTCGGCAAATACCTTTTCTCCGTTCTGTGCCGTAACAGTTTCTCCGTTTTCATCCGTTACAGTTTCATAGAAGTGAGTTACGCCTTCATTATCCGTAACAGCAGTAGTTGAAACATCTTCGCTACTGCTGTTTACGGAACAAGAAACGAAGAAACAACATAATATCACAAAGAAAAGTATAGTAATTCGTTTCTTTTTCATTTTGTGCCTCTTATCCAAACGGAAATGGAGTATCATTATCGTCTGTCGGTCCGCTTGTTGTTATAACATCAACTGTTTTGAATGCATTGATCTCCGCAAGCGGCTTTTCATAAAATTCTTTTTTCATCCTTTTCACCCCCTTGAATTAATATAACGCTTTTAAAGCATTCTTTGTGTTTTGGTCTATTTCATCGTCCGCAAGAACGGCGTTCGCAACCTGGTTGAAGTTGCGGGTCGTAACATCAGAGTAGAAATATTTGCCGTCTATCTTAACATACGCTCTCGCAGTTACTTCCATATCATAGGACACCTGCGGAATATCCGTAAACACAAGATTAAATGTTGTTGTTTCGTCCTCATGCGTTAAGCGGTTGTATGCTGTAAGTTGCAATACGCTTTCATTGTCTATCTGCTCTACGGTCAGATCATTTCTGTCCTGCTCACCGGCGGCATAGACGAAGCCATATTCCTCAACATCTTTTTTCTGTGTATCGTAAAATGAATAGCCAAATCGAAGCCCGGCATCTGTAACTCTTATCGAGCCGCCCATATCATTCATATCGATAAACTCAAGGTTGTTGGCATCTGCGTATTCCTCGCCGTATGAGCCTTTATCGCCCTGAATTGTCAATGTTGTATTTTGGGGCACATAAGTGCAGTTCGTTAATTTATCCGATACCACAACAACAGCATCTTCAGCAACAGGTAGGCTTTCAGCCGCTTCAAGTTCTGGAGCGTATAAATAATTTACACCACTCTCATAAAATGCGTCTTCGCCGATAGCTTTAAGGCTTGGAAGATCAAGTTCAGTAAGTCCGCCTGTATAAGCCAAAGACTCATCGGACAATGTCGTGAGTTTTGGTGCATATAAGTGCTTAAAAGTTTTATTTTGTATATGTGTTTCCATTCTAAGGTATGAAAATGCGTTGCTTTCTATGATTTCAAGATTGGGCGCATATAATGAACTGATAGTCGAATTGCAAAAAGCTTCTTTACCTATGGTTACTAATGAAGGAAGATTAATATCAGAAAGAGCTGTGTCCAAAAAGCCTCTGGAATCTATTTCTTTCAATTTTGGGAAGTTTATTTCATTTAATTCGTAACAATAACCAAACGCCCTGTAGCCAATGGAAACGGCACTTTCAAAATCTGCTTTAACAAGTTTTTCACAATCATTAAAACAAAGATCGGGAATCTCTTGAACAAGAGGGAAGTTTACTTCCGTCAGATTAAAACATCTGTAAAATGTTCCTTCATCCTGGTCATTTACATTGATTAAATGTTTTAACTCTGGCATATAAATATTTTTTAGCAGATAACAGTTTGCAAAGGCGTCCGCATCAACGGATTCAACGCTATCCAATTTTACAGTTCTTAAAATATAACAATCCGAAAACATTTTGTAGCTTACTGCTTTTAGTTTAGGAAAGTTAACTTCCTTTAGATTTTGCGCGCAGTAAAAGAGACAATTTCCGGCTTCCTGCAGTTCGGGAAAATCTAATTCCCGACCGACATATTGAAATGCAAGTTCTCCTATAGTTTCGACCGCAGGTGTATCAAGAACCAATATTTCACTCCAAGTCATTTCAGTACCTATTCTTTTTATGCCGTGACCTATTATAAAATCAATATAATAACAATTGCATAACGCATAATCTTCCAAATCTTCTACAGAGTCAGGGAATACAATGGTTCTTAAAGATTGTCCGCTAATACCATATTCAGCAACACCTTTAACAGTTATTCCGTCTATGGTTTCCGGCACTACCATTTCACGCAAATTACCTGTGTATTTTGTAATGTACCCTCTGTCATCAATTTCAAAATCATCTTCGTCAGCATAGTAAGACATAAAATATTTACACGCAACGGGCGCACTTTTCGATTTATCTTCCGATACCGCTATTGCTCTTACTGACATGGTTCCCGATACTTCAATAGGGCCGGTATATAAAGTAGAATTTTCAGGAGAAGGATAAACTTCTTCAGTTGTGTAATAAATATCTGAACCTTCATCAGCGGTTAGGGTAAGTTCAAACGATTCGTGATATGAACCTGACTGAACAGAAAACTCAACAGAATTGTTGTTTTCTGTTATTTGCATTGCTTTGAGTATCTGCGGCATACCATATCCGTAGCACTCCTCTTCAGTTAAAGGATCGCTATCTGCTATATACCAAGCAGTAACAGGATCATAATCTTCAATCGGATGAAATCCGTCTCTAAATGACAGAGAGTCCATAGGTATGCAGGAATCAATAAGTCTTTGCTTTACCTCTTCAATTCCAAGATTAGGATCAACGCTTAATACCATAGCGGCTGCCGCAGTAACATAAGGCACTGAAAAAGATGTTCCGCTATCTGTTGGATTTTTCGTATCTATGATTTCATGGAAACCGGTCATCTCAATTTTATGTCCAGGTGCAACAAAGTCCATCTCTTCACCGAAATTTGAAAAGAATGCGCGACGACCAAATTCATCTATTGCACCAACTGTAAACACTTCGTCCATATTTGCAGGATAATAATTGGCAACATCGTCCGAATTATTGCCGGCGCTGTTTACAATGATTACTCCATTTGCATAAGCATTCTTTACCGCATCAATAATGAGTTCGGATCTGTCTTTTGATGTTATACTAAGGCTGATTATATCTGCGCCATCCTCTACCGCCATATTTATCCCTGTTGCAACAGCAAGGTGTGTTCCGACTTTATATTGATTCAGCACTTTATATGCCGTTATATGAACATTATCCGTTGTATTATCTACGATTATGCTTGCAATATGCGAACCGTGTCCATTGCCGTCTAAAGCCGTATCTGTTTCACCTGTATCGGACAAATTCACACCCGAATCCGTAACTCTGCCATCAAACATTTCGTTTGAGAAAAGAACACCCGAATCAACAAGTGCTACATTAACATCGTTCAACTCAACATTGTGGTTAGAAACATATGTCTTTGCCTCGTCTCCGCCAACCATCGGGTTTCCGTAGGAGAGGGATTGACCTTCCATAATACCGTCTGTTTCTGCCCATTCAACATAATTTAAGGAGTCATAATATTCGAGGGCGTTAGATGCTTCTTCTGCCGTTTTGTACTGATAAATATATATATCATCGGTACCGCTTATAATTTCGGCATTACCGTAAGTATCGGGCTTCATATTAGCCTTTACAATGATACGGCTCTCTGCCGAGGTTTCAGTATCCTTGCCTTGGGCAGTTTCTTCCCTGTACAATTCTGAAAGCTCATCAACAACTGTATCAACCTGAGCGCCCGTATCTGCAAACACAGGAAAAGCGATGCTCAGTGATGTTATGATCATTGTTAACGCTAATAATAAACTTATGGACTTTTTCATATCCAACACCCCCGAATATTAGTTTAAAATTATAATAGTCAACTTATTGCATTTTTAATATTATTCTGTTGTGCGCTGAGATAAGATTTGATTGCTGATGAATCGAACTCAATCTTTTGATACATAACAGAAGTTTTTGAAAATGCAGAGCCTGAATTTCCCACAGGGGAATAATAAATTCCGTATGTTTTACAACCTGGTGAAGTTGATTGGTATCCGTTCCATTTACCGATCATAACCGGATTGCTGCTAGCCATCCCTGTATACGAGTAAGGCCATGAGAATGATTTGTTTGTATATGTGCCAAAAGCTCCTAAAGATATAGAATAATTCAACTTTAAGAGATTTGCCAAATTCTTTAAGGATATATTGGAATTTATCGATATATTATTTAACGCATTATTTAGATAATTTATCGCTTTATTCATATATCCCGTTCCTGCACCACTACTGTAGTAATAATAGGTATAAAGTTCATCTTTTGTTGGAACATACACCATTTCTATACCAACATCTCCGCCAAACGAAAGCAAATTTTGTGACATTTCTGCCTGCAGACCAACGCCTGTAAGTGAATAAGTGCTCAATCCATTTGGATCAATGTTGTTTACAGGATCGTTGTAGCAATAAGTATAGAGATTGGCGTTCAGAGGTTCTTCCATATTTTGAGTCAGCTGAGCCGGATCATCCATGCTGATAAATCTGCCCCAGGATGGTGAGTAATATCTG
>URED01000022.1 GCA_900546785.1 uncultured Oscillospiraceae bacterium
ATTGCCGAAAGTGCCGGCGCCTTTACGGCTGAGGTTTTTGCGTGCGGAACGGCTATGCCGTCTCCGATGGCGGTCGTACCCTGTTCCTCTCTTGCAAGGATGGCCTCTTTATAAGCGTCCTTATCCTTTAGATTTCCTGCTGCCGCGTGAAGCCCTACCAGGGCGTTTATCGCGTCACTCTTGGTTGAAATGTCAAGCCCGAGCGTAATTGCCTCCGGCTTAAGCAGATCAATGATCCTCATAAATTTTCCCTCCGTTTTATATTATATTCAAATTATTATAACCTTTTGAAAGCATCGTCTATCCCCTGTCTGTCTGCAAGGCCGTAGCTGAACGCCGTTGCATTTGAACATGCCGAACCGAGCTTTAGGGCATAGGCGTAATCCCGCTTTTCGATATACCCGGCAACAAAACCCGCAACCATGGAATCACCGCAGCCAACGGAATTCTTGGGCTTGCCGGGAATAATGCCGATCGAGTGGGTATCGCCGGTTTCGGTTATCAGCGTCGCCCCCTGTTTGCCTCTTGAAACGAGCACGTTCCTTGCGCCCTTTTCCTGCAGACGCCGCGCATATTCAACGATCTCCTCCTCCGTTTCAACTTTAACTCCGAAGAGATCGCCCAGCTCAAAATTGTTGGGCTTGATGAGAAACGGATGATATTTAAGAACATTGAGCAGCAGCTCGCCCGTGGAATCCACAACGGCTTCAACGCCTGCTTGAGAAGTTATTGAAAGTATCCTTTCATAGATATCCGCCGGAAGCGTACCGGGAACGCTGCCCGCAAGCACGATGACGTCGCCGGCAGACAGGGTCTTTAACCTTTCAAACAGCTTTTCCACCTCGCCGCCGTCTATGGGAGGACCGCAGGCGTTGATATCAAGCTCGGTCTCAGACCTGATCTTTACGTTAATGCGGGTCATTCCGCTTTTAAGCGGTATAAATTCGGCGTTTATACCGTCCTCCTTTAAAAGCTGTTCCAGCTTTTCACCGGTAAAACCGGCCTTGAAGCCGAGGGCGGTGTTTTCCACACCAAGCTGTGAAAGAACGGCAGAAACGTTTATTCCCTTTCCCCCGTAATTCAGCTCCTCCCCATATGTGCGGTTGATATCGTCAAACCTTAGCTTTTCAACCTTCATCACATAGTCCAGAGCCGGATTAAAGGTTACGGTATAGATCATATTCGCATCGCCCCTTTTAATTGTTTTTCTTTTCCACAACTTTTATAACGGTTTTTGATCTGTATATTTCATCAGGCTCACGATCCGTAACGATGCACGCATCATCCAGCGCACCGAAGCGAACGGACGAGATCTTTGAGAATTTTGAGGAATCGGCAAGAACATAGGAAACAAACGCATTATCCATAGCCGCAGCCTTAACATACGCCTCCTCCGTGTCCGGCGTTGTAAAACCGCCCTGATCGGAAACGCCGTTTGCGCCTATGAACGCCTTGGTAAAGTTAAAATCGTGTATATTGCGCGCAGCCATAAGCCCCACAATGGCCTCTGTAACTTTTTTGAGTCTGCCGCCCAAAACATAAACAGTAAGGCCTTTGTCTGCAAGCCGCTTTGCGTGCACTATGCCGTTTGTAACAAAGCTTGCGGTGCAGTTGCTCCTGATATACTCTATCATAAAAAGCGTTGAGGTGCCGGCGTCTATATAAACAAAATCATCGTTTTGGATCTGAGCCGCGCAGTATTCCGCAATCAGCTTTTTCTGATCTGTATTTTCTGTTTCCTTAGAGCTTACATCCGCCTCGTGCGCAATAAACTGTTTGCCGGAAAGCGTTGCCCCGCCGTGTACCTTATTAATGTTTCCCTTTTTTGAGAGTTCTATTAAATCTCGCCGGATCGTGGATTCGGAAGCACCCAGCATCTTTGTGAGCTGCGTTACGCTGACGGCGCCCTTTTCCTCAATGATCTCAAGGATCTTATTTTTTCTTTCCTGATTAAACATATTTCCTCCGGAGTTTCAAAAGCCTTTTGTACCTTCATTGTAGCAATTCATTCATTTTCAGTCAATACATAACGTTCATTTTCGGTCATTTGAACAATATCAGAACTATTTCCATTGCTTTTTGCACAAACAAAAGCCCTGTTTGTGACTGATTTTGACTGATTTTCTGAAATCCGCAATTTATTCAGTCACAATAAAAAAAGGAAAGAATAAAAACTCCAGCGTTTTTATTCTTTCCTGAAAACAATTAAAATTATGAAGATTTAACGATCAATTCGCTTTGCTTTTGATATATTCGTCAATCGCCTTTGCCGCCGCCTTGCCGGCGCCCATGGCCTTTATGACCGTTGCTGCGCCTGTTACGGTATCGCCGCCTGCAAAAACACCTTCGCGCGAAGTTCTGCCGTTCTCATCTGCAACGATGCAGCCCCGCTTATCTACTTCCAGTCCAGCAGTTGTTGATTTGATGAGCGGATTCGGCGAAGTGCCGATCGCAATGATAACGCTGTCCACATCAATGATATGTTCACTGCCTTTTATTGCTACCGGGCGGCGCCTGCCGGATTCATCAGGCTCGCCAAGCTCCATATTAACGCATTCGATACCGGTTACATTTCCGTTTTCATCACCGAGTATGCGCGTGGGATTCATCAGCGTTTTGAACTCAATCTGCTCCTCTATTGCATTTTCGACCTCTTCCGCTCTGGCGGGCAGTTCCTCCATAGAGCGGCGGTAGATAATGCAGACTTCCTGCGCGCCGAGGCGTTTTGCGCATCTGGCGGCATCCATGGCAACGTTTCCGCCGCCCACTACCGCAACGCGTCTGCCGTGCTGAACCGGCGTACGGCTGTCCTCTTTATAGGCTTTCATCAGATTGATTCTTGTTAAAAATTCGTTTGCGGAATAAACGCCCTTAAGATTTTCACCCTCTATGCCCATGAAGCGCGGAAGCCCTGCGCCGGAGCCGACGAAAACGGCGTCATATTTTTGCAGCATATCATCTATGGATATGCTTCTGCCGATAACGACGTTTGTTTCCACGTCCACGCCCATATCCTTAAGTCCGTCCACCTCGCGCTGAACGATCGCTTTTGGCAATCTGAATTCGGGGATACCGTAAACGAGCACGCCGCCGGCTATATGAAGCGCCTCGAATATCGTGACGGTATAGCCCATTTTTGCAAGATCCCCGGCACAGGTGAGCGAGCTTGGGCCGGAACCTACGATTGCAACACTTTTTCCGTTTTTGGGGATATCCGCTTTTTTCAGCGGGGTATTTGCGTTATGATAATCGGCAACAAACCTTTCAAGCCTGCCGATGCCGACGGATTCGCCCTTTATGCCGCGCACGCATTTTGATTCGCACTGCTTTTCCTGCGGGCATACCCTGCCGCAAACAGCGGGAAGCGCCGAAGTTTTTGCGATGACCTGATAAGCCTCTTCAAACTTGCCCTCAGCCACAAGAGCGATAAAATCCGGAATTGCAATATTTACCGGGCAGCCAGAAACGCACGGGCGGTGCTTGCAGTGCAGGCAGCGCTTTGCCTCTTCTATTGCCGTTTCTGCGTCATAGCCGGTTGCGACCTCTTTGAAATCCTTGTTTCTGACAAGCGGATCACGGCACGGCATGGGGTGCCTTTTATTGATATCCATATCACTGCACCTCCTTGCCGAAGAGGCGGCATTCCTCGCTGCGCTCAAACTTTTTATACATCGCGCCGCGCTCCATTGCCTCGTCAAAATCAACAAGATGACCGTCAAATTCCGGGCCGTCAACACAGGCGAATTTCGTTTCACCGCCGACGGTCAGGCGGCAACCGCCGCACATTCCCGTGCCGTCTATCATGATGGGATTCATGGAAACGATGGTCTTTATGCCGTATTCTTTGGTCAGCTTTGAAACAAATTTCATCATGGGAATCGGGCCGATCGCGATCACAAGATCGTACTCTTCACCGGAATCTATAAGTTCCTTTAAAGCGTCCGTAACAAAACCTTTTTTACCGGTAGAGCCGTCATCGCTTACAAGCACATATTTATCCGAAACGGCTTTGAATTCATCTGTAAGGATTACAAGCTCTTTATTTCTGAAGCCGACGACCGTGTGCACCACTGTGCCCTGCTGATGAAATTTTTTTGCAACGGGGTATGCAATGGCAGAGCCCACGCCGCCGCCGATAACGGCAACTTTCTTATAGCCGTCCGTTTTGGTAGGATTGCCGAGCGGGCCTACAAAATCCTCAATATAATCGCCCTCATTTTTGAGATTGAGGAGCGAAGTCTCTGCGCCGACAACCTGAAAGATGATCGTAACGGTTTCGTTTTCCCTGTCATAATCCGCAATCGTAAAGGGAACACGCTCGCCGTCCTTATCCACGCGCAGAATAATAAACTGCCCGGGCTGTGCCTTTTTTGCAACGAACGGCGCTTCAATGACCATGCGCGTTACGCTGCTGTTCAGGCTTTCCTTTTTAAGTATCTTGTACATACAAACCCTCTCCGTTTGTTTTATATAAGCCGGAACTTGCCGGCATAAAAGCTGATATGATTTGCTAAATCATTATATTCCAAAAAGCCGCCGATAACAAGCAAATGCGCTGATTTCTGAGCATTTGTACTAAAACGGCGGCGATTTTTTTGAATTTTTGTTTAAGATTCCGATATGCCGAAAATGCGACGGCAGCTTAAATTCACTTGCTTTTATGTGAGCGGCAGATCATACTTACTGCCTTTTCAGTCTTACAACATTCCAGCTGAGCGGCTTCAGCTGCGCCGTCATAACGCCGCCGTCCATTTCGGGAAGTGCGTTTTCGTGCGGCTTAACAGGTGCGGAAATAAGCGTATTTTCCGCTTTTTTATCATAGCCGTCCATGGATATGAACTCCACGGGCTTATACCCGTCAAAATCCATGAGATTCACACTGAGCGTAACGCTGTCGTCAAGGCTTTTATTTACGCAGAACACGGCAACTTCTTCCTGCTCTTCGTTATATGTAGCGATCGCCTCCAGATAAGGAACGTCGGTGAATTCGCTGCAATCATATTTGGGGCAGTCGATCAGCGGAAGAAGCGCGCTGCCGCGGCCGTAATTTGAAAGATGCATAAAGGGATAAAAGATGGTCTGTTCCACAGCGCCGCCGCCCGTAGCCGTAAATATGGGGGCAATGACGTTTACAAGCTGCGCAAGGCAGGCGATCTTGATCCTGTCACAATGGCGAAGCAGCGTAATGAGCATGGAGCCTATCATCAGCGCGTCCTCAAAATTATAGATATCCTCAAGCAGGGGCGGCGCAACGCTCCATTTTTCAAACGGGGCGTTATTGGAATGGTACCATACGTTCCATTCGTCAAACGAAAGGTTGATCGTTTTCTTGGAACGCTTTTTCGCTTTCACATAATCGCACGCACAGATAACGGAATAGATAAACTCGTCAAGCTCCAGCGTTTTGGCAAGAAAGCTTTGGATATCATCCGTTTTATTATCGTAATACTGATGCAGGGAAACGTAATCCACACTGTCATAAGCCACATCAAGGCTCTGCACTTCCCACTCGCCGAAAGTCTTGGAATTTCTGCTGGACGAGCCGCAGAGCACGGTCTCTATGGAGGGATCCGTCCACTTCATAACTTTGGACGCTTCAAGCGCCGTTCTGCCGTATTCCACAGCCGTTTTCGCGCCCATCTGCCAAGCGCCGTCCATCTCATTGCCGAGGCACCACAATTTTATATTATGCGGCTGCTCAACGCCGTGTGATCTTCTGAGATCAGACCAATAGGTGCCGCCGGGGTGATTGCAGTATTCAACCAGGTTGCGTGCCTCGTCCGCCCCGCGCGTACCAAGGTTAACAGCCATCATACATTCGGTGCCCGCTTTTTTGCACCACTTCATAAATTCGTTTGTGCCGAACGTATTCGGCTCTGTAGTGCCCCACGCAAGATCCAGCTTCTTAGGCCGTTTTTCCACAGGGCCAACGCCGTCCTCCCAATTATAGCCGGAAACGAAGTTTCCGCCGGGGTAGCGGACGATGGGAACATTGAGCTTTTTAACAAGCTCCAGAACATCGCCTCGGAATCCGTTTTCATCCGCAGTGGGATGGCCCGGCTCATATATGCCGCCGTATACCGCCCTGCCTAAATGCTCAATAAAGGAACCGTAAATCCTTTTATCGATATCTCCGATCTTAAATTCCCGTGCCAAAGTCATTTTCGCGTTCATAGGATTACCGCCTTATCATACAGAAATTTTTTAATATATTAGTCTATTAAAATAATAAAATAAAGAAAATTCTTAATAATTTATAATTTTTTTACATTTTTCCGAAACAGACATGCGATCAGCCATAAAAAAGCCGCCCGAAGACCGGGCGGCGATGCTGAAATATCAAGCTTTATTTGAGCGCCTTTCGGCAAGCGCCGCAGAGATCTGTGCTTTCTTTTCGCCGACTATATCATACTTGAACATCGGGAAGATAGAAAGAAGCGCAAGTATACCGGGCAGCGCCGTATAGGCAAAGAAGATTATATCTTTCGTACCCGTAGTGAAACTGCCGGTGCTGAGCGCTTCGTAATAGCCCGAACCCTGAACGAATATCAGGCCGACGGCAGTGCCGAGCGCAAGGCATACCTTGATCGTAAGCGTAAGGATAGAATAGGCAGCGCCCTCCATTCTTTTACCGGTCTCATATTCATAGTAATCCACGCAGTCCGCCGTCATGATCATAGGCATAAGGGTTACGGCGCCGAATTGCAGACCGATCAGGAACAGCGAAGCATAAAACAGAACGGTGAGCACCATATTATCCGGCGATCTGAACCAGAAATGCCCGATAATGAAAGAGAATATGGAAGCTGCAAAGCCGTAAACGGAAAGGAGAATATAAGCTTTCTTTTCATCCATCTTTTTGATAAGTAGCGGGCAGAGCGCCATGCTTATCATGGAACCGACGGCAGTTACGATGCCGAGAACGGCTACAAGATTCTGGCTGCCGAGAATAACGGTTGCAGCCTGAACCTGGATTCCCATAGCCATCTGCCTGCCGAAGCCAAGAAAATAAGAGAGGATAACCAGCATGAGCGGCTTATTGTTTTTTAGCGCCGAGATCATGTCCTTAAAGGTTGTTTTTTCGCCGGAAACATAGGGTACGCGCTCTTTGTTTATCATAGGGATAAGGGCAAAGAGCAGGCAGCCGAGCACTGCAGTGAGAACGGCAGTCCAAAAATACTCGGACGAGATCATCGGCGTATCCGTTTCGCCGGAGGAAACGAACACCTTAGAGCCCCCGGGGATTATGAGACATACGATGGGAACGATAACTACGCAGGCGGAAAAGCCGACCTGCTTAAAGGTGTTTGATATGGAAACGACGTTCGTTCTTTCCGTTGGGTTCGGTGTAAGTACGGAGGCTATGCCCTGGGAGGGAACGTCGCCCATCGTCATGGCGATGCTCCAGATAAGGTATGTAATAAAGATCCAAACATAGAGCCCGATCCCCTCGAACGGAACGTTCAGGAAAACGACCGCCGTCATAATAAGCAGCGGCGCAAGCGAATAGAGGATCATGGATTTGAATTTGCCTCTTTTACTCTTTGACCTGTCTATAAGATTGCCGACAACGGGATCTGCAACAGCCGAAACGATCTTTGCAATAAGAATAAGAACCGCCACAACGCTTACATTGGCGCCCAATATAGAGCCGTCAAACTCCGCCTGATAGGAATTCAAAAGCCCCACGATTGCCTGAAAGCCGAAAAGGCCGAGCGAATAGGCAAGGACCTCCTTGAACTTCATATGCTTTTTTGTTGTTACATCGGTGCCTGTACTCATAATGTACTCCTTTTCAAAAATATAAAAGGGCGAAACGGCGCAGCTATACACCGTTTCGCACCTTTGCGATAAAAATTAATCCTTAAATACTTCGCTGAACAGATCTATGTCCGCAGCCTTCATAACCGCGCTGAAAAGGCGCGAGCCGTTAACGGGAAGCAGCTTGCCGAAAATATTCATGGCATGCGCGTCCACACCGTGGATCTGAAGCGCCTGCTTATGCTCAATACCGAACATAATGAGCTTGACCATAAGATCACAGTCTGTTGAGATCATATCAATCACTTTCTGGCCCTTACCGCCGTCATTCTTCTGACCGCGGAAAATATCCGTTTTGGTAAAGCCGGGGCAAACAAGGCCTACATATATCTTGCCTCTGAACTCTTCCCTTAAGGATTCGGTAAAGCCCTTGAGCGCCGCCTTAGACGCGGAATACATGCTTGTGCCCGCAAGGCTCATGAGCGCGGCGGACGAATCGATATTCACAATACCGGGATCGCTGCTTTTCAAAAGCATGGGCAGCAGCGCCTTAATGGAATATACGCATGAATAGAAATTGATATTGATGGCATTTTCGATCTCATCCATATCATAGCGGTCAAACCTCTTGAATTTAGGCAGGATACCGGCATTGTTGATAAGCACGTCTACCTGAATATCCTCTTCCTCAAGCTCTTCAACAAGCTTCGTCCAATTTTCATTTTTGGAAACATCAAATAGCTTATATGAAAACTGCTCTGCATAGGTTGGGCCTAACTCTTCAATAAACTTGAGCATTTTGGGTTCGCTTCTTGCGATACCGATAACGCGGCAGCCGTGTTTTTTAATAAGCGTTGCCGCAATACCTGCTCCCATACCGCCGGACGCACCGGTAACGATACAGGTTTTTCCGTCAAGCCAGTTGGACATAATTTTTTACCCTCCGTGATACAATCAAAATATTTCAGTAACATTATACTAAATACTCAAACAATTTACAAGGATAAATAAAAAATTATCAAGGATTTACGTCTGTTTTTTTGATCAGGTC
This sequence comes from uncultured Oscillospiraceae bacterium, assembly GCA_900546785.1. Taxonomy (GTDB): domain Bacteria; phylum Bacillota; class Clostridia; order Oscillospirales; family Acutalibacteraceae; genus Eubacterium_R; species Eubacterium_R faecipullorum. The sequence continues at coordinate 8,813 of URED01000022.1, forward strand.
TTTATATGGCCGGAAAGGCGCCTGCAAAGGAGCGTTGCAAGCGCGATCTTTATGAGATCCGGAAAGATAAACGGCAGAACGCAGGTGGAAAGCGCTGCGGCAAAAGTTGTGCCGGTTGAATTGTTTGCCGACCAAATAACGAACCAAACCGTGCCGAAAAGATAGCAAAGCGCAATACCGGCCGTCATGGAGAGCGCATATACGGCAGTCTTTCTGCCAAACAGCTTTACCGCGCCTCCAACGGTGAGCGCCGTAAAAACAAACCCGATTATATATCCGCCGGTTATGCCGAACAGCACCCCGGACCCCGCGCCGAAATTTGAAAATACCGGAACGCCGACAAGCCCTATGACGATATATACCACTACCGTGAGCACGCCGTTTCGCAGGCCGAGCATGCCCGCGGCGCAGCAAACGGCAAAGGTCTGCAGGGTTATCGGCACGGCAAGCGGTATCTGGATCCAGGAGCACACGGCGATAACCGCCGCAAAAATACCTATGTATACCAGATCCAATGTCTTAAAACGCGGCCCGGCTTTCTTTTCTTTTTTTGATCTGCTTTCCGTTATATTTTCCATTTCAAGATCCTTTCCCTGCGCCCTGCGCTGTATTTCTTAATTATTTATACAGCAAAAAAGCATAATTGTCAACCATTGTTTCAAAAATAGGTTTACAGTAAAGCGGCTTTATATAATACAAGTTGAATAAAAAATAAAAATATGATACGATAGAATAAGCAAACAAATATACCGCGGAGGGAAAAATGGCAAAAAAAAGAAAAACAACGATTCCCGATAAAACCAGAAATTTTAAAATAAACACAAGGATCATTATCTCCTCTGTGCTGGCGATCGTGATACCCATCATCATACTGAGCATAGCGGCGGGTATATTTGTGTTTACCTCGTCTACAAAATATGATTTTTCGTCTGTAAGTACAGAGAGCTACGACGTGATCAATCAGATCCAGTGGAGCCAGACGGTGAGCAATATGCTCTTTACGCTTACCGGCGAAGACAGCGAGGAAGAAAAGCTGCGTTCGATAACGCAAACGGCAGAGGGGCTTGAGGATTTCGGCTCTATCATCTATATTGAAAAGGACGGCGCTGTTTATTATTCCTCCGTTGCGCCTGAAGAAGCCCTGAAAACGGCGGCTTCCATATCCAAGATAGACAAAAATAAAAATTCCTACTATTACGGTGAGGAAGGATTGGTTATCGTAAACTCCGTAAAAAGCGAAAACGGCGATTTCACTGTAATCGCGGCCAACGATACCTACAGCTCCTCTGACAGCGGCACAAGCTATGCGCCGCAGCACATAATGCAAAGGCTGGCAAACAACGCTACGGCGGTGCTTGGGGTATGCGTTGCTACCTTTATAGCCGCGATCATCATCCTTTCTCTCCTAACCTCTAAGACCATTATAGGCCCTTTGGAAAAAATAACGAAGGGCGCAAACGAAATCGCAAAAGGCAATCTGGATTACGAGATAGACTATCAGTCCACAAACGAGATGGGCCAGCTGGCACAGAGCTTTAACGACATGCGCCTGCGGGTAAAGGAATCCATTGAGAGCAAAAACCGCGCGGATCAGCAGCAAAAGGAAATGATCGCAGGCATCGCGCATGATCTGCGAACGCCGCTCACCTCCATAAAAGGCTACCTTGAAGGCATCAAGGACGGAGTTGCGGACACGCCTGAAAAGCGTGTAAGATACCTGGAAACGATATACGATTCGGCTGTATCCATGGAAAAAATGCTCAATGATCTGCTGACGTTATCAAAACTGGAGCTCGGCACAATAACCCTGAACTGCGAAAATGTGCGCATCTCGGATTTCACGCCGTTTGCCGCAGAATTAGGTGAAGAGCTGAAAAAAGAGGATTTTGATTACAGCATTATCAACAGCACAAAATCCGACCCCCTGCTCTTTATTGATACGGACAGATTTTCAAGAGTTATCACAAATATTATCTCAAACAGTATCAAATACAGGCGCAGCGGTGTGCGCGGAAAGATCAAGCTTATCATTTCGGAATACGAGCATTCCGTTATATTTGAAATTGCAGACAACGGCACGGGCGTGGAGCCGAAAAGCCTGACGCGCATTTTTGACACGCTTTACAGAGAGGACAAGGCACGTTCCAACGTGAGCGACGGCAGCGGGCTGGGACTTGCGGTATGCAGGCAGATCGTGGAGCTGCACGGAGGCATGATATGGGCGCAGACCAACGCCGAAAAAGGCCTTTCGATATTTATATCCCTGCCGAAGGTGGCAGATACGGAGGAAAAGAAAAATGAAAAAAATACTGATCATTGAAGATGACGCAAATATTTGCGCGCTGGAAAAGGATTATCTTGAGGCAAACGGATTTGAGGTTTCAACCGCAGCCAACGGCACAACGGGGCTTCAAGCGGCACTGAAAGACAACTATGATCTTATCCTGCTGGACATCATGCTGCCCGGCACGGACGGAATGGAAGTTTGCAGAAGAATAAGGGAGAGCAAGGATATACCCATCCTGCTTGTAAGCGCAAAAAAGGAAGATCTGGATAAGATCACCGGCCTCGGCTACGGCGCGGACGATTACATAGTAAAGCCCTTCTCCCCCAAAGAGCTTGTGGCAAGAGTCATTGCCCACATAAGCAGATATGAACGGCTGACGGCAAAGAGCGAAGAAGGCTTTGCAGAAGCCAAGACGATCGAAGCGGACGGGCTGAAGCTTGACGGCAGATCACGCCGGGCGTTCGTTAACGGAACAGAGCTTAACCTGACGAACAAGGAATTTGACCTGCTTTACTTTCTTGCATCAAGTCCGGATACGGTATTCAGCAAGGAAGAACTGTTCAGCAAGATCTGGAATTACGATTCCATAGGCGAAACGTCCACCATAACGGTGCATGTAAACCGGATAAGAGATAAGATAAAAGAGGTTGACCCGTCTATAGATTTTATCCACACCGTTTGGGGCAAGGGATACAGGTTCAACAAATAAATACGGCACAACACGCAAGAGCGGGGTGAAAGCACTGTTGGCTTTCACCCCGCTCTTTCATTTGATTTTATAGATTATTCGGAAAGGATCATACGGTCATTATCAAGCTCTTCGCCGCTTGTGACCTTGAATTTTTCAAGGAGATCGGCAGTCGTGAGTTTTTTCTTTTCCTCGCCCGAAACATCATAGATAATCCTGCCGTCATTCATCATGATGAGCCTGTTGCCGATGGCAATGGCGTCTTTCATATTATGCGTGATCATGATGGTGGTAAGATTATGCTCCGAAACGATTTTGGTGGTTAGCTCAAGCACCTTGTGCGCCGTTTTCGGATCAAGCGCGGCGGTGTGCTCGTCAAGAAGCAGCACCTTGGGCTTTTTAAGCGTTGCCATAAGCAGCGTTATCGCCTGGCGCTGGCCGCCCGAAAGCAGGCCGACCTTTGAGGTAAGACGTGTTTCAAGGCCAAGATCAAGCGAGCTCAGCATATCTTTATAGTGTTCTTTTTCTTTTTTGGTCACGCCCGGTGCAAGCGTTCTGAATTTGCCGCGGCGGGACGCAAGCGCCAGATTTTCTACGATCTGCATATCGGCGGCAGTACCCGTCATAGGATCCTGAAACACCCTGCCGAGATATTTTGCCCTTTTATGCTCCGGCAATTTGGTAACATCCTGGCCGTCTATCAGAATAGAGCCGCTGTCCACGGGATATACGCCGGCGATCATATTGAGCAATGTTGATTTTCCGGCGCCGTTACCGCCGATAACGGTTACGAAATCGCCCTCATTCAAAACAAGATCTATGCCGTTTAAAGCGTGCTTCTCATTAACGGTGCCGGGATTGAAGGTCTTATAAACGCCCTTGATCTCAAGCATTTGCGGCACCTCCGTTTCTTTTCACCTTTTTTGACGCGATCTTGCTCTTCCAATACGGTACGCCAAGGAAAAGCGCTACGACGATTGCCGAGAAAAGCTTAAGATCATTCGCATTGAGGCCGAGGCGCAGCACGAACGTGATAACGATATAATATACCACGCCGCCGAAAACGCAGGCGAGCAGCTTTAATGCAAAATTCTTGAAGATCTTGCCGAGCACGACCTCGCCTATAATAACGGCGGCAAGGCCGATAACGATGGCGCCCCTGCCCATATTTACATCTGCAAAGCCCTGATACTGCGAAATGAGCGCGCCCGCAAGCGCAACGATACCGTTTGAAAGCACAAGACCGATGATCTTGTTAACATTTGTGTTTATTCCGTTTGCGCGCGCCATTGCCTGATTACAGCCCGTTGCCCGGATAGAGTGACCAAGCTCCGTGCCGAAGAACCAATAAAGCAAAGCGATAAAAACGAGCACGATAACAAGCCCCACTATGATAGACTGCGTGATATTCCTGAGCGATACCACCAGATCATAATTCATAACGCTGATCGTTTGGTTCGCCTTGTTATCCAAAATACGCAGGTTGATCGAATACAGCGCAAGCTGCGTAAGTATACCCGATAGGATCGCGGGAATTCCGAAGACCGTGTGAAAAATACCGGTTGCAAGCCCCGCGAGACAGCCCGCCAAAAACGCCATTACCATAGAAAGATAAATATTCATGCCGCTTGTGGCACACATAACAAGAACCGCGCCGCCCGTGCCCAGGGAGCCGTCCACGGTAAGATCCGCGATATCGAGCACTCTGAAGGTGATATAAACGCCTATTGCCATAAGACCCCAGAGTATGCCCTGAGCCGCCGCTCCGGGAAGAGCGGATAAAAATGACATCATAATCTTTTTCCTCCGATATATTATAAGCGGCGAGCATAAGACCCGCCGCCTAATATGTTATCAAAATATTGTTATTTAGTCAATAGCAAAAGAATTATTCAGCGCTCATATCTATTGCTTCATAATCGGCAGGGATGGTGATGCCGAGCGAAGTAGCGCGGTCTGCAACATATTTCTTTGTAAGATCTGTTGCATATTCGATCTCCATCTCCGCCGGATTTGCATCCTGCGTAAGGATCTGAACGGCCATTTCACCGGCTCTGTAGCCGATATCATAGTAACTGATGGAAAGCGTGCCTACGCCGCAGCCCTTGCAGATACCTTCTTCACCCGCGATGATCGGAATACCCGCAGGACCGGCAACCTGCTCAACGGCAGCCGTTGCGGAAGCGATGGTATTATCCGTGGGGATATAGATAACGTCTACCTCCTGTGTGGCGGTAGTTGTAACCGTTGCGATCTCGTTTGTATCCGCAACCGTGTATTCGTTCACCGTTAAGCCCATGGAGGTAAGGCTTTCGGAAATCACTTTTGCCTGATACTGTGAATTAGGCTCTGCCGAACAATAGAGGATACCTACCGTCTGCGCGTCCGGGCAAAGCTCCTGTATCATAGCTGCCTGCTCGTCAAGCGGGGCAAGATCGGATGTGCCGGTAACATTGATGCCTGTTAAGCCGGTCCAATTCGCCTGATCTATCTCAAGCGCCGTGGCGTAATCCGTAATGGAAGTGGCAACGATGGGGATATCCGCAGTTGCCGCCATAGACGCCTGCAGCGCGGCAGTGGCATTTGCCATGATCAGATCAACGCCGTCTGCAACGAACTGATTGGCGATGGTGGCACAGGTGGGAGAATCGCCGCCTGCATTCTGAAGATTGAATTCAACGTTTTCAGAGCCGAGAGCAGCCGTTACAGCCGCCTGGAAACCTTCCGTAGCTGCGTCAAGCGCATCGTGCTGAACCGCCTGCAGAATACCGATATTGTATTTCCCCGTTTCACCGGAATTTGATGAGCAGCCTGCAAAAAGCGAGGCTACAAGCACTGCCGAAAGGCAGAGAGCAAGAATCTTTTTAACTGTTTTTTTCATATGTATTACTCCTTTAAGCAAATTCACTGTGCCGCTTTTAAGCGTTGGCGCTTTTAAGTGGTAAAGTGATTATGAAATTATAATACCACAAAAGCAAAAGACTGTCAAACAAAACGAGTTGCCCGGCAGTCTTTTTGTTATAATATACAAATATTAAGCTTTGATTTTGTGCATAATGAGGTATTACAGCTGGTCTGCAATACTGTAGATAAGATCCTTGGATTTCTCCCAGCCGAGGCACGGATCCGTTATGGACTTGCCGTAAACGCCGCCGTCCACCTTCTGATTTCCGTCCTCAATATAGGATTCTATCATAAAGCCCTTTACAAATTTTTTGATATCCACACTGTGGCGCATGGAGTGAAGCACCTCATTCGCAATGCGCACCTGCTCAAGGTACTTTTTGCCGCTGTTTGAATGGTTTGTGTCAACGATAACCGCGGGATTTTTAAACTCCTCCTTGGCGGCGTACATATTATAAAGCGTGATCAGATCCTCATAATGATAATTCGGGTGACTGATGCCGTATTTGTTGACACCGCCGCGCAGAATGGCGTGGGCAAGCTCATTGCCTGTGGATTCTACCTCCCATCCGCGGTACAGGAAAGTGTGACCGCTCTGCGCCGCCGTAATGGCGTTGAGCATAATGGAATAATCGCCGCTTGTGGCATTTTTCATACCGCAGGGCACGTCCATGCCGCTTGCGGTAAGGCGGTGATCCTGATTTTCTACGCTTCTTGCACCCACGGCAACATAGGAGAGCAGGTCTGAAAGATATCTGTAATTTGCAGGATAAAGCATTTCATCTGCGGCGGAAAGGCCAAGCTGCTCGATAGCCTTTGTATGTATAGCGCGCACGGCAAGAATGCCGGCATACATATCGGGAACACCGTCCGGATCAGGCTGATGGAGCATACCTTTATAGCCTGCGCCGGTGGTGCGCGGCTTGCCCGTATAAATACGCGGGATAATGATGATCTTATCCTTCACTTCCTCCTGCACCCGGGCAAGGCGGCTGACGTAATCGAGCACGCTCTCCTCCTTATCGGCGGAGCACGGGCCGATGATAAGCAGGAATTTACTGCTTTCTCCCTTCAAAACTTTTGCGATCTCTGCGTCTCTCTGCGCTTTGACCGCAGCGCCTTTTTCACTGAGGGGATAAAGCTCCTTTACCTCCTTGGGGATAGGCAGTTTCCGTATAAAACGCATATTTTTCATAGATTCATCTTTTACGACTTCCATATTGACATCCTCTCTTGCATACATACGACTATGCCGCACAGCGGCATTCGACGATATAAATATTTTAATTCTTAAGCAACATATTGTCAACATAAACAGCAAATAAAAAACGGAGCTGTAAAAAACTCTTTCTAAACGAAAAACGACCCGCCAAAACTACTATATATAGTGGTTTTGGCGGGTTCATTTTGCTCAAATCTCGCAAATTAACGAGTTTTTTTACAACCCCATTCCATTAAATGTTGATTACTTAGAAATTTTCAAGCAGCGAAGTATAGAAATCACAGTAATCCGTGCGGTTATCCGCTGTAAACGCCATTGCTGCCCTGGGGTGGCGGTTGAGCTGACCCGTGAGCATATACTGGATATCATAGCCCCACTGCACGCCGCTTGCCTTGAGCGGAAGCATATAATTCTCTATAAATGTGAGGAGGCTGTATAGATTATACTTGGGATTTTTGAGGAACCCGAGCAGCAGCTCCATCGCGCAGTTTCCCGCTCCCCTGCCCATGCCCATGGCAGTTGCGTCCAGATAGGAAACGCCGTAGGACATGGTCTCTATCGTATTTGCAAAGGCAAGATTTTGGTTGTTGTGGGCGTGAAAACCGATGGATTTGCCGTATTTCTCACCCGCTTCAAGATAGATCTTGGCTAGCTCCGCAGCCGTCTCCGGGTACAGCGAGCCATAGGAATCCACAAGATAGATAACGTCTACGCCGGAATTGCCGAGCATGTCAAGCGCTTCTTCAATATCCTCCGTTTTTGCCTGGCTGATTGCCATGATATTGCAGGTGGTCTCATAGCCGAGTGCATGAAAATGCTCTACCATCTCAACGGCAGCCGGGATCTGGTGGATATAGCACGCAACGCGCACCATATCGATCACCGATTCGCTTTTGGGAATAAAATCCTCCTTAAAATCACATCTGCCCACATCTGCCATGACCGAGATCTTCATATCGGAAACATTTTCACCGACGATCTTTCTGATATCCTCTTCATCGCAGAACTTCCACTTGCCGAACTCCTTGGGATCAAACATTTTTTTGGACGCACGGTAGCCGAATTCCATATAATCCACGCCGCTTTTGATATTCGTTTTGTAAAGCTCCGTTACAAATTCATCCGTAAATTCAAAATTGTTGCAAAGCCCGCCGTCCCTGATCGTGGCGTCAAGCACTTTCAGATCATTTCTGACGGTCATCATATTCCCTTTTCTGGGCGCCATAATAATTCCTCTCTTTCCTTTTGCTTTTGTACTTTAAAGCTTTTATGCTTTAAAGCAGATTAGTGGTATTATAGCAAAATGCGGTAAATTTGTCAACAGAAAATTAGCGCCGCGAAAAAGAACGCACAAAAAAGCGGCGGAGATCTGCTTCCGCCGCCGAACAAATAATAATATTATTTTATAACTCTTACTCTTGTAACGCCGTCTATCTTTTTGATATCCTCAACGGCGTTTTCGGAAACCTCGGAATCCACATCAATGATGCTGTACGCGATCTCACCGCGGTTCTTATCCACAAAATTGGCGATATTGATACCGTCCCTGCTGATGGTATCCGTGATCGTGGCGATCATATTCGGCTGATTCTTGTGGATAACGGTGATCCTTGCAACACCGCTCTTTTCAATAGAAGCGGCAGGCAGGTTGACCGAATTTCTGATATTGCCGTTTTCAAGATAATCGATCAGCTCAAGCGCACCCATAGACGCGCAGTTTTCTTCGCTCTCCGGCGTTGACGCGCCGAGATGCGGCAGCGCGATAACGCCGTCCACGCCGATAAGCTCGGCAGACGGGAAATCGGTTACATACGCCGCCATTTTGCCGTCCTCAAGCGCGGAAACGATATCCGCAGAGTTGGCAAGATCACCCCTTGCAAGGTTGATGATGCGAACCGTATCTTTCATTTTTTCAATATTGGCGGCGGAGATCATCTCTTTCGTATCCGGGGTAAGCGGAACATGAACCGTGATATAATCCGCCTGCGGGAAGATCTTATCCAGATCGTTTTCTATCTTCACTTCCCTTTTAAGCGCCTCAGCGGCTTCCTCCGTTAAAAACGGGTCATAGCCGATGACGGACATACCGAGATCTACCGCGGCATTGGCAACGAGCCTGCCGATCGCGCCGAGACCGATTACCGCAAGAGTCTTACCCTTGATCTCCGGCCCGGCAAAGGCGGATTTGCCCTTTTCCACGGATTTGGTAACGTTCTCGTCATCTTTTATGGTCTTGCACCATTCAATCGCCTTGGTGATCTTTCTGCTTGAAAGGAGCAGCGCGCAGATCACAAGCTCCTTAACGGCGTTTGCGTTTGCGCCCGGCGTGTTGAAAACGGCGATGCCGAGATCCGTGCATTTCTCTATCGGAATATTATTCACGCCGGCGCCGGCCCTTGCGATCGCAAGCAGAGACGCCGGAAGCTCCATATCATGCATAGCGGCGGAACGAACCATGATGGCATCGGGATTTTCCATATCATCGCCGCAGGTATATTTATCCGGGCTGAACTTTGACAGCCCTACGGGAGATATCTTATTCAGCGTTTTAATGTTATACATTATTTATTCTCCTCCTCAAACTTCTTCATGAACTCGACCAGTTTTTCAACGCCCTCTATCGGCATGGCATTATAGATAGATGCGCGCATACCGCCGACCGTTCTGTGACCCTTAAGATTTACAAAGCCCGCTTCGGTTGCCTCTTTTATGAATTTGGCGTTGAGCTCATCGCTGTCCGTAACGAACGGAACGTTCATAAGGGAGCGGTCCTCCGGCACAACGGTGCCGCGGAACATTTTGCTTTGGTCAAGAAAATCATAGAGGATCTTTGCTTTTTTCTCATTATGCGCTTTCATGCCCTCAAGACCGCCGAACGTTTCTTTGATCCATTCCAGCACGAGCTTGCAGATATAGATCGTCCAGCACGGCGGTGTATTGTAAAGGGAATCCGCATCTGCCTGGATCTTGTAATCCATCATGACGGGAGTAATATCCCTTGCGTTGCCGAGCAGATCCTCACGGATGATGCAGACAACCAGGCCTGCCGGCGCAACGTTCTTCTGCGCGCCGAAGTATACCATACCGAATTTGGAGATATCAAGCGGCTCTGAAAGCGCGCAGGATGAGATATCCGCAATCAGCACTTTATCGCCGACCGGCGGAAGCTCTTTAAACTTCGTGCCGTAAATGGTATTATTCATGCAGATATAGACATAATCAGCGTCCTCGCGGAAATCCTCCGGCTTCGTCTTTGGAATGTAGCTGAAAGTCTTATCCGCAGAGGAAGCGGCTTCCCTTACATCGCCGTACTTTTTTGCTTCCTGATATGCTTTTTTAGCCCACTGGCCGGTGATGATATAATCCGCCTTACCGCTGCCGTTCATAAAATTGAGCGGAATAGCCGAAAACTGCGCGGACGCACCGCCCTGCAGGAAAAGCACCTTATAATTATCGGGAACGTTATAAAGCTCCCGCATAAGCTTTTCCGCTTCCTTAATGATCTCATCAAACACCTTGGAACGGTGGCTCATCTCCATAACGGACTGGCCGCTGCCGTGGTAATCCAGGATCTCCGCGCCCGCTTTTTCCAAAACGGATACAGGCAGGGTTGAAGGGCCTGCGCTGAAATTGTATACTCTTGCCATAAAAATTCCTCACTTTCAATTTGTTAAAAAATAACCGTGACTTCTATTATAAAGATGTTTCTTTTTTTGTCAATGATTTTCCGCAAACTTTGTTGAAAATGTATATAGTTTGTTAATTTTTTAACATTATTTTGCAATATCATTGTAGTTAAAAAAGAAAAAGCCATACGGTGTCTTTATACTGCCGTATGACTTTGCACGTTTCATTCTATGAATAGGATCTTTTAAAGTTACCGATGTTATCTGGGCTGCTGCTGGTTCAGAGCATTTTGCAGCATATTTGCTTTCTGCTTTTTAGGCTTGTACGCCGGCGGATTTGCAAGCTTTTTGGTATATCTGTTTTTCCTTGCAGTGATCTTATTGATCTCATGCACGGGACCTGCCATATAGTCCGTCATATATCTGTCTGCAACTTCCATGAGCGCGGGGTCATTCTTCATCGCGCCCAAAATCGTTACGCCGATGATATCCTGCACCTCGTTCGTGCCGTCCTCATATACTTCTCCAAGCATCTTAAACAGCTTTTTGCGTTCCGCTTCAGAACCGTTTCTGATTACCTCCAAAACACGCGGCGTGCCGACCTCGGTAAAAAATGTTTCCGGCAAAAACTCACCGTAATCGGAGATATTCTTTTTCACGGCGTCCTTTAAATCGGGATAAAGCACCCCGAAACGGTTTGCAAGCGAATCAACGTCATAGCTGATAACGCCGTTTTTGGCTTTGGAACGGGAAACCGCCTTGGGCATTTTTATCTTATCAAGATCCACCTTTTTCCTTGCGGCAAAAAGCGAGCTGATCTCGTCCGACACCTCGTTTGCAAAGGAGCGGCATTCTCTTTCGTCTGCCTGCTCCGGCTCAAAAAGGGATTTTGAGATGGTTTCATACGCCGTATCCTCGCCCTTATCCTCATAAGCGCATTCCAGGCTCATAATATTTGATTTATTATCGTACAAAACGCGGAACAGCCCCTTATCGCTTTTATAAGCCAGCTGCCCCTCAGCGGTTTTGATCTTTTTGAATTCAAGCTCTTTTAAGTTTTCGGAGATGGCTTTATCCATCAGTCTGTAAGCTTCTGCAAGTTCCATGAAAACAACTCCCATTTTAAAACAAACAACCCCGACGGGCGTTCTGTTTTCTTAAATCATGCCGCCGGTGCGGCAAGCAACGCACTCATTATAGCATTTTGTAGGCAGTTTGTCATTAAAAAATTGTGAATTTGTAAAAAAAGCGGCGAGCGGAGCCGGAGCGCAGGCAAATTTATGTTGAATTTGATTATATAATATGATAAAATACTATGTATTATTTCCGGAGGAAGCTGAATGGAAAAAATATTGATTGAGATAAAAGGCACCCAGCAGTACGGGCGCGACACCGATGTTACAGAGCTTACAACCTTCGGCACTATAAGGGACGACGGCACCGCTTATATCATAAAATACAAGGAAGAGATAGAAGAGCCGCAGGAGAGCGTGCGCGTAACCGTAAGGGTGAACAAGGACGAAAGCGCCGTGCAGATGACAAGAACGGGCAGCAGCCATTCCAGTCTGCTCATAGAAAAATCCAAGCGCCATCTTTGCAATTACGGCACGGAATTCGGAGATCTGCTGATGGGCGTTTACGGGCGCGATATAGAGGCGGATATAGAAAACGGGCGTTTTCATTTTGAATACGATATTGATTTTAACGGCGCAGTCGCCTCGCAAAACACCGTGCGCATGAACATATCTAAACAGCAAATATAAGATTAAAAAAGTATAAGAGGAAGATATTGATGTCCATAATAGTTAAAGAGACCCAAAAAGAGCTCAGAACAAAGATCATAGACGCACTCGGCAGGGCCGTTGCAAACGGCGAACTGCCGGCGGAGCCGATACCTGATTTCAACATTGAAAAGCCTGCCAACAGCAAAAACGGCGATTTTTCCGCCAACGTTGCGCTGGCGGGAGCTAAGGCGTTCAGATGCGCGCCGAGAAAGATTGCGCAGAGCGTTGCGGATAATCTTGATCTTGAGGGCACATTGTTTGACAGATGCGAGATCGCCGGCCCGGGATTTTTGAACTTTTATCTTTCGCAGCGCTACTACACAGAGATCGTAAAAGACGTGCTTGCGAAAGGCGAAAACTACGGAAAATCCGATTTCGGCACAGGCAAAAAGGTGCTCGTAGAATTCGTTTCCGCGAATCCGACAGGCCCCATGCACATCGGAAACGCAAGGGGCGGCGCAATAGGAGACTGCCTTTCCGCCGTGCTGGAATGGGCGGGTTACGACGTAAGCCGCGAATTCTATGTGAACGACGCCGGAAACCAGATAGAAAAATTTGCCACTTCCCTTGAAGTGCGCTATCTTCAGCTGTATAAAGACGGCGTTGAACTGCCGGAGGACGCATATAAGGGCGCTGATATTATTGAGCACGCCAAGAATTTTGCCGCCGAATACGGGGATAAATATGTTGACGCCGAATCAAAAGAAAGGCGCGACGCGCTTGTTGCCTATGCCCTGCCGAAAAACATAGAGGGGCTTGAAAACGACCTGCTCCAATACAGGATAAAATACGACAACTGGTTCAGGGAGAGCACGCTGCACAACGACGGCTCCGTTCAAAAGATCATAGAAAAATTTAAAGAGCTGGGCGTAACGTATGAGCAGGACGGCGCGCTTTGGTTTAAGGCAAGCGAATTCGGGAACGACAAGGATGTTGTGCTGGTGCGCGCAAACGGCATACCCACTTATATCGTGCCGGATATTGCATATCACTACAACAAGCTTGTAACACGCGGATTTGACAAGGCTGTTGACGTTTTGGGCGCAGACCACCACGGCTACGTGCCGCGCATGAAAGCGGCGCTGACTGCGCTTGGACTTGACGCGGACAGGCTTGACTGCGTGATCATGCAGATGGTGCGCCTTGTAAGGAACGGAGAAACCATAAAGCTTTCCAAGCGCTCCGGCAAGGCGATCACGCTGAACACCCTGCTTGAAGAGATACCGATAGACGCGGCAAGATTTTTCTTTAACCTGCGCGAGCCGAATTCGCATTTTGACTTTGATTTGGACCTGGCAGCGCAGAAAACGAATCAGAACCCTGTATATTACGTGCAGTACGCGCACGCGCGCATATGCTCTATTCTAAAAAAAGCAGAGGCGGACGGCATCAAGCTGCGCACGCCTACCGATAACGAGCTGGATATGCTGGATTCGGAAGAGGAAAAGGAGCTGATCCGCCACCTCTCTTCGCTGACGGACGAGATCGTTACCGCCGCAAAGGCGTATGACCCTGCCAAGATCACGCATTTTGTGATTGAGCTTGCAACGCTGTTTCACAAATTCTACAACGCCCGCCGCGTTATCGCCGAGGACGAGGGGCTTATGCAGGCAAGGCTTTATCTTTGCCTTGCCGTTAAGGAAACGATAAAAAACATTCTGGGAATGCTTAAGATCTCCGCACCCGAAACAATGTAAGGAGAAGCTGATATGCCATCAATCAAAAGCAAAGCGCTTCACGCAATAGGAAACGGGATTTTTAAATACATTTACAGAAATCCGCAGCGCAATATGCTCCGGCTGGTCAAGGTGGGCAAGGCGGTTGCCGGAAAAATGTACCCTGAAAGCACCTTTACAAAGCCGATAGAGATCATAACGGACGAGACCAACGTTTGGCACCGTTTTCTTTTTCGCGGCATAAAAGAGGTAAACGCCGATTTCCTGCGAAACGCTGTTCTGACCTTCGGCATAGACCTTGGGCTTATAGGCACCTCCACTTTAAGGAAAAAGAGGGACGAGCTCAAGTGCAACATTCCGTGGGTCGTGCTGCTTGACCCCACTTCCGCCTGCAATATGAAATGCAAGGGCTGCTGGGCGGCGGAATACGGCTATAAATCCAATCTTACGCTGGACGAGATGCGCCGAATCATCAGAGAGAGCAAAGAGCTGGGCACGCATTTCTTTATGTTCACCGGCGGCGAACCGCTTATAAGGAAAAACGACCTGATCACCCTTGCAAAGGAAAATCCGGACTGCATTTTTCTTGCCTTTACGAACGCCACACTGATAGACGATGCGTTCTGCGAACAGCTTCTTGCATGCGGCAACTTCGGGCTGGCGCTCTCCGTTGAGGGAACAGAGGAAACGAACGACGGCAGGCGCGGCGACGGCGCGTATAAAACAACGATGGACGCCATGAAGATGCTGAAAAAGCACGGCTGCCTTTTCGGCACCTCCGTTTGCTACACAAGCCAAAACTACGAAGCGGTTACGAGCGATGCGTTCTATGACAAGATGATAGAAGCGGGCGCAAGATATATGTGGTTCTTCCACTATATGCCCGTCGGCGACAACGCAGATACGAGCCTGCTGCTGACCCCGGAGCAAAGAGAGCATGTTTACCGCTCCATAAGGGCAAAAAGGGATTCAAAGACCGGCAAGCCCATATTCACCGTTGATTTTCAAAATGACGCGGAATTCGTAGGCGGCTGCATTGCCGGCGGCAGAAACTATTTTCACGTGAATTCCGAGGGCGATGTGGAACCCTGCGTATTTATCCACTATTCGGATTCGAATATCCGGGAAAAGAGCATCATGGAGTGCCTGAATTCGCCGCTTTTCAAGGAATATTACAAGGGTCAGCCGTTCAACAAAAACATGCTGCGCCCCTGCCCCATGCTTGAAAACCCGCAGGCGCTGCGCAAAATGGTTGCCAGAAGCGGCGCAAAATCCACAAATCTCATAAAAGCCGAAAGTGCGGATGAACTTTGCTCCAAGTGTGATGAATATGCAAAAAGCTGGGCGCCGAAGGCAAAGGAGATCTGGGAGGAAAAAGCGCGCTTTAAGCCGTTTACGCAATATTACCGCGACACGCCGGAGGGCAAAAAGAATTACCGCCCGGAGGATTACTGATAACCGCCCGAACGGAAAGAAACGCAATAAAAATAACGACTTTAAAAGCCGCTGTGCTGCAAGGAGCACGGCGGCTTTTGTAATTTTATTCGCAATAGACGGGGCTGGTTACGGCAAGTATCTTTTTTGCGCCGTTCACATTGCCCCAAAGCTCCGCGCGGTACCAGTGCCCGCGCTCTATCTTCAGGCGCTCATGGCGTGTATCGCACCTTGTTTCAAGCACGGTTCTGCCGCCGTTTGTAACGATCCTGATCGTTTTATATTCCAAAATCTCTTTGCCGGCGTTCTTTTCGCGCGAATGGAGATCGGTAAAAAAGCTGAACGTTACATTGCCGTGCGGGATCGTGGAACCAAGGCCGTATGTTTTGCCGAAGCGGTGCACGCGGAAAATAAATTTTGCACCCGTTGAAGCCACTGTTTTTCCAAGACGGATCGCCTTTACCGCGCCCTGCGGCGTGGCAAGCCCGTTATCAAAATGGAGATAGGTGCAGCCGTAATGCCTGCCGTTTGTGATCGGTCTGTGCCAGTCCTTGCCGTATACAGCGGCAATGTGATGCCCCTCGTCAAGCAGGCGGGTATACAGCTGAAGCGCCCTGTCGTTTTCCGTATTATCGGGGCTAAAATCCTCGTGCCAGACTTCCATATAATCCACATTTCTGAAATCGCGCACGCGGAATTCCCACCTGCCGCCGGTGCATACGGGCGAACCCATCTGATACGGATGGGCGATTCCCACGATACCGCCGGCAGCGTGGACGGCTTTCATCTTTTCATCTATATTATCCGGCACGGCGTCCCGCCAATCCACAAAATCCTGCGCGCCAAGCACAAGCATATGGCCGAAATAAGTAGTCCACTCAATTCCGCGCAGAACGGGTATGATGTTTTCATCGATCTCGTCAAAGCCGCTGTATGTATTGTGATCCGTTAAGGCGATAAGCGAAAGATGGTCTTCCGCCGCCGCCTGCTGGAGAGAAACGGGCGTAAAATCACCGTCTGAATGAACGGTATGGCAGTGCAGTTCGCACGGAAGATAGCTCATTTTTCTTCACCTCCGCTGATCTTAAGGCTGTAATTTACATCACACGCGCAGCAGTGCACATTCAGCATAACGCGCCAGCTGCCGCTGCGGACTGCGCCTTTTGTAAAGCCGGGCGTTGTTTTTGCTGTGCCGATCACAATATGCTGTTCGTTCGGCTGCCTGTGCGCCGCGCCCCTGTAACCCGCAGGGTCATCAACGGAAACGGTTATAAGATTCTTTACCGGCAGAAAATCGCGCGGGTCTTTGCCGTTCTCGCTGCCGAGATATTTTTCGAGCGCATCGGAAATCATGCGCACCGCCGCGTCCTCATCCTCCATGATCTTTGGGGCATAGGAATAGTCTATATGCAGTTCCGCCACCCCTGCCGGGACTTCAAACGCAAATGAGATATTCGTTTTATCCTGAGCCGGAGTTATTACCCCCTGCTTTTCAAAAATAGTCATAGCAACCCTCCGTATTACAGATTTTATTATACAAAACAGGAACGCTTTTTTCAATGATTGATAAAAATATATTCAAATGTTATAATTTATATATTGAAATATGTAAAAGAGGGATACTATGAAGCTTGAAAACTGGATGGCTGCTATTGACGGCAACCGCGATCTGCTGCGCCTTGCGATACCCGGCACACACGACTCCGTTACCAAATACGTTCAGTTTGCGTATATATGCAAAACACAGGAGCTGACGATATACGAGCAGTTAAATATGGGGATAAGAGCGCTGGACATACGGGTTGAAAGCGGCGGTGAACGGCTTAAAATGGTGCACGGCTTTGCAAAAGTATTTACCACTGCGAATAAGACGGGAAAGCAGATGGATCTAAGCCATGTTTTGGAACAGTGCTATGATTTTCTGCATGAAAACCCGAGCGAAACGATCGTTTTTCAGTTTAAAAACGACAGCGGCAAGGAAAACGAAAAATGCTTTGACAACTTGTTTTTTAATTACATAGCCAAAGCGCCGGAAATGTGGTTTTGTGAAAACAGAGTGCCGGCGCTTGACGAGGCGCGCGGCAAGATCTATTTGATCCGCCGCTGCAAAATGGCGGACAGACCCGAATTCAACGAAAAAAATACGGGGCTGGATTTTTCCCGCTGGGTAGAGCAGGACACGATCGCGCCCGAGCCGCTGACGCTGAATACCGGCGGAGACCGGCCGGCGGAGTTCATTATACTTGACAGGTTCAAATATAAGCCCGAACCGCGATGGAACGAGTGTGTAAAACCTTTTCTTGACAAGGCAGAGCCGTTTGACGGCAGATATATCATCAACTACCTTTCCACGGCGGGCGGGCTCAAAGGGCCGCGCAGAAACGCTGCGTACATAAACCCGCAGTTTATGAAATACCCGCTTGATCCCGCCAAATACTACGGCACCGTCTATTCGGATTTTCCCACAAAAGAGCTTGTTATGAAAATCATAAACGCGAATTTTGATTAAAATATTGAAAAAGACCGAGGCACATACCGCTCAAACGCTGTTTGTGACCCCGGTTTTATTTTTTACTTATTAAATATAGTATTTCAGATAGTTTATCCGCACAATGATCCGCTTCTTCGCAATATCCATTATGCACAAAAACGGTTACCATACCTGCAGCGTTGCCGCCTCTTATATCTGCGTTCACACTGTCCCCTACCATAAACATCGGTTCATCATTTTTATTAAAATTCTTTGCAATATCGAACAGTTCTTTTCTCGGTTTATCATAGCCTTCTATCGCTGAAATAACATAACCGTCAAAATATTTATCGAGTTTCAAATCCTTGATAACTTCAATAAGGTCAGGGTAATTATTTGAAAGAATTATATTATTATTACCCAAAGTTTTAAGCGCATCCAGCGTACTTACGCAATCGGGATAAAGCGTATAATTTTCGGTTTTTTTAATAATACTTCTTACCTTCTGAGTTGCGGCTCGGGCTGTTTCATCATCCACCCCAAGTGAAAGATATGATGTATAAATATGCTTATTCATAAATTCCCACCACTTTTCATTTTTAAAAGCGGTGTAATCTTTTTGCGGCGTATGCCAAGTAAATCCCGTTGCCATACAGCGCCTTATGTCACCGAATGAAACGTCATGATTCCCGCAGGTTTCACACAGCGCTTTGAAAACGCTGGTACTCCATAAAGAATCCGATCTGACAAGAGTACCGTCAAAATCCCAATATACGATGCTCATATACCGCCCTCTTTTCGGTTTGATACAATACTGCCGCAGATCAGCAAACCTGCTTTTGCGTTTTTGTACTATTCTTCCAAAAGATCGTTTTCACGCAGCATGGCAATAAATTTTTCAACGTCTGCGGCGGCTTTTTCGGGGGTGACGTCATAGATATCAAGCACCTTTTTCACGATCTCCTGCGGGGTGGTATCCTCTTTCAGGCAATCCCAGAAAAACGCGCCGGATTCATTCAGGGTTATCATGCCGTTAAATTCCGTTGCCGTTTTGCCGACGGGCACAACGATCTCCGAACCCGCGATATTTCTTTTTACAAAACCGTTTTTTATCTTCATTTTTATCTTTCCTTTTTATATAGATTTCGATTATAGTATACCAATTTGCACAAAAGCTTGCAAGCGATAAGGAAAAAATAAGGAAATATAACAAATTTTACATGGTTTTACTTGCGAACGCGGATAAAGTTGGTTATAATAACATTGATAATTTTAGGATTATTAAAATTATAAGATTATTAATTTAAAGCGAGGGAGTAGATACTATGGTTTATTCGCAAGAAGTAGAACAGATGTGCACCGTTAAAAAAGGTCCGCATCACGGCCCCGCTCCGATCCCGGAGGAGGGCAACTGGGTTAAGTCCTATGAGATAAAAGACATCAGCGGCTTTTCACACGGCATCGGCTGGTGCGCTCCTCAGCAGGGCGCCTGCAAGCTCAGCCTCAATGTTAAGAACGGCATTGTGGAAGAAGCACTTGTTGAAACGATCGGCTGCTCCGGTATGACACATTCGGCGGCAATGGCTGCTGAGATCCTGCCGGGCAAAACACTGCTGGAGTGCCTGAACACAGACCTTGTTTGCGACGCGATCAACGTTGCCATGAGAGAGCTTTTCAAGCAGCTTGCTTACGGCCGTTCACAGAGCGCGTTTTCAGAGGGCGGCCTTGTTATCGGCGCTGCGCTTGAGGATCTTGGTAAAGGCCTCAGAAGCCAGGTTGGCACGATGTTCTCCACAAAGGCAAAGGGCGTTCGCTATATGGAGATGGCAGAGGGCTATGTAACACGCATGGCGCTTGACGAAGAGGGCGAAGTAATCGGCTACGAATTCGTTAAGCTCGGCAAGATGCTTGAGGACATCCGCCACGGCAAAGCCCCGAACGACGCTTACAAAGACAATATGGGCACTTACGGCAGATTTGACAATGCCGCCAAGTATATCGACCCGCGTGAAGAATAATCAGGACAGGAGGAACGTAAAATGGCGAATGATGTAAAATTTGAAGGCAAGGAAAGACGAATTGCCAAAATAGAAAAATGTCTTGCTGAATACGGTCTTTCAAGTCTTGAAGAAGCAAGAGATCTGTGCCTTTCAAAGGGCATTGACGTTGATGCAATCGTAAAAGGCGTTCAGCCCATCGCATTTGAAAACGCAAGCTGGGCTTATACGCTCGGCGCTGCCGTAGCCATCAAGAGCGGCGTTAAGACCGCTTCAGAAGCAGCCGAAAAGATCGGTATCGGTCTTCAGGCATTCTGCATTCCCGGCTCTGTTGCAGAGCAGAGAAACGTTGGCCTCGGCCACGGCAACCTTGGCGCAAGGCTTCTTTCCGAAGAAACAAAGTGCTTTGCATTCCTTGCAGGCCACGAGAGCTTTGCAGCCGCAGAGGGCGCTATCGGTATTGCCCGCACGGCAAACAAGGTTCGCAAGGAGCCGCTTCGCGTAATCCTGAACGGCCTTGGCAAAGACGCCGCTTATATCATTTCAAGAATCAACGGCTTCACCTATGTTAAGACCGATTATGATTTCTACACCGGCGAGCTCAACATAGTTGAAACAAGAGCTTTCTCTGACGGCGAAAGAGCCGCGGTTAAGTGCTACGGCGCAAACGACGTGCTTGAGGGCGTTGCCATCATGAAGCACGAGGGCGTAGACGTTTCCATCACCGGCAACTCCACGAACCCCACCCGTTTCCAGCACCTTGTTGCAGGCACCTACAAGAAGTGGGCGATTGAAAACGGCAAAAAGTATTTCTCCGTTGCATCCGGCGGCGGCACCGGCCGTACACTTCACCCGGATAACATGGCTGCCGGCCCCGCTTCCTACGGTCTTACGGACTCCATGGGACGTATGCACGGCGACGCGCAGTTTGCAGGCTCTTCCTCTGTTCCCGCGCACGTTGAGATGATGGGTCTGATCGGTATGGGCAACAACCCGATGGTTGGCGCCACCGTTGCAACAGCCGTTGCAGTAGAAGAAGCTATGAAATAATCTTGTAATAAGCAATAAAACTTACGCCCGGAGGACATGCTCCGGGCGTTTTCTTATGCCTGTTTGTCTTATTCTCCGATTAGCGGGCATAAGAAAAGCCCCTGCGCAAGCGCAGGGGCGGTGTTTGGGATTTTATTTCAACTTTTTGCAGCGTATCTTGCGTTTATTCTTTTGGGTACGGCTGCGATATATCCGTCATTTTGGCAATGTAATCTATGGACACATGATAATATTCGGCATAAGCTTTGACCGTATCCAGCGGCGGTATTCTTTCACCTTTTTCATATCGTATATATGAATTTTTAGAAATGTATGCTATTTTTGCGCATTCTTCCTGCGTCAGATCATGATCCTCTCGCAGATCTCTTAATCTTGTGTCCACTTTCGTCACCAAAGATATTTTAACGGATTACTCCATATGGGGTTGACAAATCACTCCATATGGGTTATTATGGATTTGTTCTATATGGAGTAATTATATTGTTTCCAAAGGTGATGAAAATGTTCAGCGGAACTGTAAGAAGTTCAAAAATAGAGTGTTTATATAACGGATTGCAGCTATCCAAGGCCTGCCCCGACCGCCCTATCTATATCCTAACGACCGGCAAACGCTATGCTAGAGATAAATTGGTATTTGAGCCGGAATCACTTGATTCGTATATCAACGACGGCTGGTATATTACGCACAGAATCAAAAACGGCGTGATCTATCAGTATTTGGAGATTTTATGAGTATCCGCACCACCGTAAACGCCTAAATAAACGCAGAAAAAAAGCCCCGGTCAGGGGCTTTTTCTTTTTTATTCATGTATCTTCATGCCGTGGAGCATCTTAACGAATGCGGGGCTGAAGTGATCTACGATCTCGCTGCGGCAATTTCCGTATTGCCGACCTTTACATAGCGCATCTGCCCGCCGAAATAATTTTCTCCCGCGCGGGAAAAATACGCTGTAAGGATACTGCCCATTTCTCTTCCTCCTTATCCATTATTTATTGTTTTTTAAATACTGCCTAAAAAGAGGCTCCAGCGCAAAAGCGCAAAATTCCTTTGTGCGCGCTGCAAGGCTGTATTCACCGTCGCTCATACACCAGCAAACCATTAGGCCGTAAAGCTGGGAAACGAGCAGGCCCGTGCAGGCTTCAACAGGCGTATCCTCAGCAAGCTCTCCGCTTTGCACGCAATATGCAAAAATATCCGCAACCGTTTTTGTATCATAATCCAGCTTGCTGTACTCGCCGTCCGGCAGCGCATTGGGGTCTATCACATTCTTCGTCCACTGCTGCGCCATTTTAACGCCCGAATCTTCTATGCGCGATGAAAAACTGACTGCATAATCCGTCAGCTTTTCAATGAAGGTGCCGTTCTTTACCTTTGCGCGCTCCGCAATCTCTCCGAACGCCCTAAAGCTCAGCTCCTGCACGATATCCTCTTTGCGTTTAAAATAAGTGTAAAAAGTGCCCTTTGCAACGCCGCAGGCATTCGTTATGTCCTCCACGCTGACGCAATCAAACCCGCGCTCGCTGATAAGCTTTTCGCCCGTTTCAAGCAGCTTTTTCCTGGTCTGCAGCGCTGATTCCTGCCTTTTGCCCATATATCCGCCTCCTTTTCGAACTCATAATAGCACATGAATGACCGATAGTCAATGACTTTTGGTCATTGACTTTGTAAACATTTTGTGAACGCAATAAATCGTGTCTGTGTGTAACAACGGAACAAAAGCAATAATGAATCTTTTACTTAAATCCATTTATTGTTCGGTTCATTGGAGTGGAAACGAAAAATCCGGTGTAAGAATAGCTTACACCGGATCAATCAAGCGATTATTTATTTAAACTTTTCTCTTTTCTGCTTACTGTAAGCACAACAACTACCGTAGCAGCCGCGCCGATAACGGCAAAGATTACAAGACCTGTCTTCGGGCTCTTGGCATCTGTATTGCTACTTCAATTCTATATCCCAGCCCGCAAGATAACGCTCAAGAACAATTGCATCCCAATCGGTCAATTCTCCGTCCCCGTCTGTATCTGACTTGGCCAAATCTATCTCCACTTCCCAGCCTGCCAAATACCTGTTCAGAACTATTGCATCCCAGTCTGTCAGCTCTCCATCTCCGTCTACATCGCCAACCAATATACTTTCTCCAGTTGATATTATCATTACATTAATTTCAGATGATACTGAACCATCTGAACTTACTACTGTGATAATTGCATTTCCAGCACTAATTCCATTTATAATACCTTGGCTATTTACCGAAGCAACCTGATTATTATTGCTGTAGAATAAAAAGTCTTGTTCTTCTGATAATGGATATATTTTTGGAAAAATTGTATATTGAGAATTAACATTTAAGACAATATTTTCGCAATCTAAAACAACAACTTTTGTTGGTTCAGCCTCATCACAAGAAATATAGAGTTTTGTTGAAATGCTTGTATTTTGCAGCTGAAAATCAACAATGGCATATCCCTGTTCCAGCGATTCAATCGTAATAGTTGCTTTACCATCAACTACTTGAATTTCATTGTCTACGGAAGCAACAAAAGGATTTGATGAACTGCATTCAATGATGCCGTCAGAAATATTTGATACGGTTATGGTAATCGTTTCGCTATCCCCTGCTGATAAAAATAAATCATTATCGGAAAGCGTGATTTCAGGAATATCTGTGACAATGTCTTGCTGCGTAAAACCGCTTAATTCTAAACCGGCATAGTTTCTCGCGCTTGAGCTTATCGCTAATGTATATGAATCATTTATATTCAAATTAGCACCAGGAATAATTAATATTCTACGAACCAACATAACGTCTGAATCCAATGCGCTTGGAACTTCATCGGTATACTCTATTGTAAATGGAATATTTTCACCATTTCTGTTCGTTAACGAAATTGTTTCAGAGGTCAAAGTGTTCATATCCATATATTGATCAAAATAGATCTCAACATAATCATTGTAAAAATTAACATATTCTACATTCGGAGATTCTGTTGAAACCATTCCGATATTAACCTCGGTTTGCGGCGGCGGAACTGGCAGCCAATCTGAATAGGTAGTTTTATACCCTTCTTTCTCATATTTTACCTGCCAAAGACCCTCGGGTACGTTCCAAGCGTACTTTCCTTCACTATTCGTATAAAGGGGATTTTCTTGCTCATACTCACTGGCATCCCACAAAATAGGTGTTGATTCTTCTGTCTCTTTATAATATATTGTACATTTGACGCCTTCCAATCTGTTAAATGGCGTTGCTTCGTAAACAAAACCACTCGGATCAATTATCCATTTCAGTTTAACGCTATCGCCAAGAATGGCATTCATTCTATAATTATAAACAAAACTTGAAAGTGCGGTAATTGAGCCAAGCATTAACGTAAACAGCAAGGCAGGCGCCGCCATACCGCCGGTTCCAATCGTTGCGGTAGCCAAGCCTAAAAGTGTTGACAGTGCTACAAAATTTATCCTGTCCGTTTTTAGGTCGCTTGCCTGTTGCAATGCAACTTGTTTTTCTTCATAGGTCATATTTGAAGTGTTGATCTGCTCCCTTAGCCTTTCGTCATCCGTAATAATTTCATAATTATCACAAAGAAGGCCTGTAATTGTGCTCACGGCAGATAAATCATTCACAAATTGAATGGCACTATAAGAATCATCCCCAAATTCAATGACCGTTTTTACTGTTTGGCTGTTTGAAACATCATGAATAAAAGTCACAATATTATTTGGATCAGTAAAATCAATGTTTATTCCAAATTCATTACCTTCTCCATCTTTACTGAAATATTGAATCACTTTTTCATAATCGTTTTTATAATCTACAAAGCTTGAATAGGTTTCACTATAAGTTTCCATCAATAAATTAAGCTCTTTATTTGCTAAATTGCCCAATTCATCATCGAATTTATATAAATAATTTACATTTCCGTTTTCATTATAAACTTCCTCCACCACAACATTATCTACAAAATCATTCACACCTTGAACGGCTACGGAATTCTCAAAATCGAAATCCGTAGATACTTCAACTGTTTTTGCTTTTGTAGTGTATTCATAGCTTATTGTGCCTGGTACGTAAGTAGTTGAATTTGCCGGGTCAAAATAACCCGTGGCATAATATCCTCCCAAGGCGGCATTATATTGCGCCTCAAGGTATTTTTTCACACCGTTTCTTGTACTAACAATATATACCTCATCAACGCTTTCGGCATTATCAAATTTAATTAGAAAAGCCGGAATATATTTAGGCCAATAATACAGAGTTTTACTTGGTGTTTCAGGATCAAGCAGATCTATTTTTTGTCTGCCCCAATCGTCTGTATATTCCATAGTGAATTCTGTTACAACGGGGGTTGATGTATTATACTGCACCTTTGTAGTTGCAGATATTTCATCCGCAGACGTTTCGGTATCATATGCCTGAACATTTGAATTTGATGCCGTTGCAGTAATTGTGTACTGCTTATAATTATATAAATCACTTAAGGGAACTTTTGCAGAATATTTTCCCGATTGAGAGGCTTTGGCGGTTAAAGCATTTTCTCCATTTACACTAATAGATACGGACTGCCCCTGCGGCGCAATACCGGTTATCGTAACATAATCGGTAGACACCCTTTGCGGGCTTTCAATAGATATCATCGGTATATTCTCGATAACAACTCCAAAAAGCGTATAATAATTTATACCGTCATCCGCCGTATATTGAACGGTCGCATAGCTTTTTAATTGCTGATCTGCCGTTGGATAAACGCAATATGTAATCGTTCCCGTTTGTTGTGATACATCTATACTTAATTCGTTATTGTCGTTATAAATATATGATATTTTCGAGCCATCCAATTGTACTGAATTTTCAACAAGCTCAGTATTTTTAGATAATTTGACTACTATTTTTTTATTAGCATATTTTTCATATAACGATGTTTTCAGCGAATATTTTACAGTCATTTTTATATAGCCATTAGCTAACGCCGAATCAGCATCTACATAATATTCAGACTGTGATTTATCAATAGGTTTAGTATCGCTGTCAATATACTCGTCACTCAAAATGGCAACATCATAATCGTTGTCAATTGCAAGTTTCATTGCAGGGCTGTATTTATTACAATACAATTTAAGGTTTTGACTGCAATTAACAAAAGCATCTGACGCCAATAGTGATAGCTTATCCGGGAAAATAACGCTTGACAAATTTGAACAATCACTAAAGGCCAAAGCATTTATTTCTGTAACACCGTTAGGTATTGATAAACTTTTTAAGTTTGTACAATAAGCAAACGCCAGTCTATCTATCTCTTCTACTGTTGCTGGTATTATTACATTTTCAAGTTCCGTACATTTAT
>URED01000023.1 GCA_900546785.1 uncultured Oscillospiraceae bacterium
GAATGCCGCAATCAGAAGGACAATAACAACCAGCAGTATATTGAGAAAATACCTTTTTGTAAGCCCGTCTATTCTGAAACTATGTAATTTTTTAGCAAGCTTTTTCTTCATTTATAACTCTTCTTACGATTTATTATCCGATGTTATCCACTTATATCCGAGACCCCATATGGTTACGAGCCTTACGGGTGAGGAGGGATTATCCTCTATTTTCATTCTTAACCGGCGGATATTTACGTCTACGATCTTTTCATCGCCGTAATAATTCTCGCCCCACACGTGTTTTAAAATATTGGTTCTGCTCAGAGCGGCGTTTGGATTCTTGAAAAAATACTCCACGATCTGGAACTCTACCTGCGTAAGCTCTACCGGCTTGCCGGCTTTGGAAAGGGTACGGTTTCTCAGATTCAGTTCAAATTCATCAAGACGGATAATATCCTGCGAATAATCCACTTTTCTGAATCCGCGCATCATTTCTACCCTGCGGTAAACTGCGTCTACCCTCGCCATGAGTTCGCTTGGTGAAAAAGGCTTTGTGACATAATCGTCCGCGCCGACAAGCAGACCGGTGACCTTATCCATCTCTTGCGTTTTGGCAGAGAGCATGATTATGCCGAGATCGGAGGATCTTTTGCGAAGCTCCTTGCAGACGGTAAGCCCGTCCACCTCAGGCATCATGATATCAAGGATAGCAACGTCAAACGCAGCCTCATCCTTTGAAAAAAGGTCAAGGGCTACGGCGCCGTTTTCCGCCTGCTCCACGTCATATCCGCTTCTTGTTAGATTGATAACGATAAATTCGCGGATGGATTCCTCGTCTTCCGCAACAAGAACTTTTTTCATAAACTATTCTCCTTTATCGGTTCTGAGCATTGTTTTAACGGCGTCTGCCGAAAAATCGGCCTCACCGCTTTCCCCGGTCTGAACAAGATAAACATAGCCGGAGCTTTCCTGCACAGGCGTATAGCCGCTGTACTGCGCAGAGGTTTCATTATAATGCGCCTTGAGCACGCACATTACCGAAAACAGCATATTATCAGCCCCGTCCGAAACGGTAAGCAATGAGCTTTCGGGTGAATAAGAAACCTGTATATCATCAAAGAATTCATCAGGAATGATCAGCTGATATTGATCCTTTATTACAACCAGTGAACTGCAGGCGTCTACCAGAACGGAGGAATCGTATTTTTTCCAGTCAACGGCATAGACGTCTGACGGCATGGAGTCTTTTTGAGAATCGGCAGGTATTTCAATAATACCGTCTTCGTCCACATCCTCGCAGCCGAGCATAACGGAGCGGGAGGTTTCGTTTGTGACACCGTTTGAGTAGCTGTAAAACGGCGAAACTATGGTGTTGTAATAATCAGACCAATAGATCACCTCGGTAAGCATCTGGGTACCGTCTGACTTCACGGCGTCGGCATAAATATAAACGCGGTCATCATCCACGTCGTACCGGATCATGTCATAATAGATGATATGCCCGTCCAGCCGGGTTCTTCCAAGCGTTTCCCTGCCGTTTTCAGAATATCCGTAAAGCGTGGCGTACGCAGAAACCGAATCGCCGGAATCGATCGTAAAGACCAGCATTTCGTTTACGGAATCAAGATCCATATCCACGGCTATGCAGTTATTGACCGTCATATCCGCGCCGAGCGGCGCAAGTGAAAACGAGCCGGAAGAAGACTGCTGATATACGGAAAGAACATGATTTACGGAATTACTGATCACGTCCCAAAGCACAACGAACTCATAAACGCCGTCACCCGTGAGATCGGAAAAAGAAAGCGAGTAAACATCAGAGCATTCGCTGCTTATATTGCAGACCACAGACCAGCCGTCCTCCGTTTTATCAATGACCGCCATACTGATCCTGCCGGGCGTTGTTTCCGGTTCATAGAAAACAACGGATTCTTCCTGAGAATCGCCGTCAAAATCAAAAAAGCTGAAAGCCGTTGTAAAATCTCCTCCGGAGGGCGTTTTCAGCGAATAGCCGCCGCTTATGTATGACGAAAGCGCCTTTTGAATATCCGCGTCATCGCCCTGGGGCGAAACGGGCGAGATCAGCTCGTCCACCGAAGATGCAAGCCTGAAAGAACAGCCGCTGAGCAGCAATGCCGTAAGCAAAACAACTGCTGTCAATTTAAACCATTTCAAGCCGTCACCTCCCCTGCATGATGCGCGATACGCCTAATGAGCCATTTTATTTGTAATATTATATCATTTAATAATTACAAAATAAACAACTTTTTTTATATTTTTAAAATAAATATTACAAAATCGAGTATGAAATAATATGAATTTTTACCAAAAAATTAAAAAACGGTAAAAAAAACGCCCTGCCCGAAGCAATCCGGGCAGGGATAAGGCAAAACATCTTATTCGTAAATACTGCGCTTCAAAGCGCCGATATAGGGCAGATTCCGGTATTTCTGATCATAATCAAGACCGTAGCCGACAACAAATTCATCCGGAACGCTGCAGCCGACATAATCCGGAGAAATATCCGCAACGCGTCTTTCCGGCTTATCCAGCAGCGTAACGATGCTGATCGATTTTGCGCCGCGTGTTTTTAAAATATCGGAAACGTATTTCAGCGTTCTGCCGCTGTCTAAAATATCTTCCACGATAAGCACATCAAGACCGTTCAGATCTATATCGATATCCTTGGTGATCTTGACGCGGCCGGTGGATTCCGTGCCGCTGCCGTAAGAGGAAACAGACATAAAATCAATTCCCATAGGCAATTCGATCCTGCGCACAAGATCCGTCATAAAAAACACGCAGCCCTTTAATATGCCGAGCACGAGCAGATCTTTGCCCTGAAAATCCTTGGTTATCTGCCTGCCGAGGCGTTCATTGATCTGCCTGAGCTCTTCTTCGGAAACAAGGATCCGTTCAACATCTTTGTGCATAGACTATCTTTCCTCTCTGAAATATGAAAGGCCGAGAGACGCAGGCCCCTGATTTTCCTTTTTATTTCTTACGCTGACCATAATAAGAACAATGATCGTAACCAGGTAGGGAATGGTTTTATAAAGCTCCTGCGTTCTTAAGGCGCCGGGAACATAGAGATAAACGATATAAAGGCCGCCGAAAACGATGGAGCCGAGTATGCCCAGATTCGGCCGCCAAATGGCAAAGATAACAAGCGCTATCGCAAGCCAGCCTCTGTCTCCGAAGCCGTCGTTAGACCAAACGCCGCAGGCGTAATCCATTACATAGTACAGACCGCCGAGGCCGGCTATTACAGAGCCTATACAGGTTGCCGCATATTTTGAACGCTCTACATTGATTCCTGCGGCATCTGCCGTTGCAGGATTTTCGCCTACCGCGCGAAGATGCAGGCCTTTTTTTGTGTGATTCAAAAAGAAGGAACACAAAAGCGCAATGATGATCGCCGCATAGGCAAGAAAACCGTAAGAAAGGAAGAGCTCGCCGAACCAGCCGGTGCTTTCCGCACCGGGGAGCGTCGTTCTGAAATAATTGCTTGTAGTTGTAAGTGCAACGGAGGGAACGTCGGCACCCGTGATCTTTATAAGCGAACCGCCGAAGAAATTACCGAATCCGGTGCCGAAGGTCGTAAGCGCAAGGCCGGTGACGTTCTGATTCGCTCTTAATGTAACCGTAAGGAAGCAGTAGATCAATCCGGCCAAAAGGGAGCCTAACGCACAGCTTAAAAGCGGAATGATAACAGCAAGGAAGCCGTTTGCGTCTGCGGGGGAATCCAAGGAATTCTCATAGAAAAACGCCCCGATAACGCCGCTCATGCCGCCGATATACATAACACCGGGAATACCGAGATTCAGGTTTCCCGATTTTTCAGTAAGGATCTCGCCGGTGGAGCCGTAAAGCAGCGGAATTCCCTGCACGATCGCCCTGTGGAGAAAAGTAATCAAGGTTTCCATATCGCTTTACCTCCTTTTCGTGTGACGGAATTTGAGCTGATAATTTATAAAGAATTCGCTGCCGATGATAAAGAACAGTATGATGCCCGTAATAATATCGGAAAACGATTCATTGAGCCCAAACACCATGGAGATCTGACCTGCGCCCGCATCCAGAAAAACGAGGAGAAATGCGGTCAGTATCATATAAATCGGGTTGAATTTGGCAAGCCATGAAACCATGATGGCGGTAAAGCCCCTGCCGTCCGCAGTGGTTGTGCTGATCGTATGATTGGTGCCGCCGACCAGCAGCAGACCGGCTATACCGCATATGGCGCCGGAAAGAAACATCGTTCTGAGGATAACTTTTTTAACGTTGATACCCACATATTTCGCGGTGTTTTCGCTTTCGCCGACGACGGCGATCTCATAGCCATGCTTGCTGTATTTGAGATAGACATACATGGCAACCGTAATAAGTAAAACGATGATGATATTGAGCAGGTAATCATATTCGCCGATGGTGGGAAGCCAGCCTATATGTGTTTCTCTGTTGATAATGCCGATCTTGCCGGAGCCCTTGGGATTTTCCCAATACATACAAAAATAGGACACGAGCTGAATACCGACATAATTCATCATAAGTGTAAACAGTGTTTCATTCGTATTGAATTTTGCCTTAAAAAACGCGGGGATAAGCGCCCATAAGGCGCCCGCCAAAATGCTGCACACAAGCATAATGATAAGCAAAAGCGCATTGGGAACTTTGCCGCCGAGGCATATCATACACGCTGCGGTGGCAAGGCCGCCGATGAGCACCTGCCCCTCTGCGCCGATATTCCAAAACCGCATTTTAAACGCAGGGGTAACGGCAAGGGAAATGCACAAAAGCATTGCCAGATTTTGCAGCAGACTCCAGATTTTTCTTTCACTGCCGAATGCGCCTTCAACCATGGTGGAATAGACGCTGAGGGGATTTTCGCCCGTCAGCAGCATGGTGACGACCGCGCAAACGATCAGCGCCGCAACGATTGATCCGATTCGAATGAGCCAAGATCTTTTGCCGGAGAGGGCATCTCTTTTGGCAACATGAAAAAGCGGCTCATGTGTTGTTTTGCTTTTACCCATCAGGCGCCCTCCTCCATTATACTCTTAGTCATTAAAAGTCCTATCTCCTCTTTCGTTGCCGTTCTTGCGTCAACGATACCGGTTACTCTTCCGCTGTTGAGAACCATGATCCTGTCGCAAAGCTCCAGCAGAACATCAAGATCCTCGCCGACGAAGATAACGGCGGTGCCTGCTTTTTTCTGCTCATTGAGCAGATTATAGATCGTATAGGACGAATTGATATCGAGCCCTCTGACCGGGTAGGCGACCATAAGCACCTTGGGGTTGGAAGCGATCTCCCTGCCGACAAGCACTTTTTGCACATTGCCGCCCGAAAGCCTTCTTACCGGCGTCGTCGGCCCCGGGGTAACTACCTCTAATTTATCGATAATTCTGTCCGCCAGCTGCTTCGGCCCTTTTCTGTCCAGAAAAACCGAGCGTCCGTCTCTGTAGGAACGAAGCATCATATTGTCTATAATATCCATATCGCCGACGAGGCCCATACCGAGCCGGTCTTCCGGCACAAAGGAAAGCGCAATGCCGAGCTTTCTTATCTCCTCCGGCGTTTTGCCCACAAGCTGCTGGGGGCCGAGTTCATCCGGCTTGTAAAGCACGCTTGATTTTTTCGTTGCCTCCTGCAGCCCGGCAATGGACTCAAGAAGTTCCTTTTGACCGCAGCCGGAAATGCCGGCAACACCGAGTATCTCGCCGCCGTACGCCTTAAAGGCTACATTCTCAAGGGCGAAGGAACCGTCATCCTTCATCACGCAAAGATCCTGAACCTCCAGCCTTTCCTTAGGAGAGACCGGCATCTCACGGTGGATATTCAGATCGACCTTTTCACCGACCATCATCTCCGTAAGCAACTGTTCGTCAGCATCCGCAGTGTTCACTGCGCCGGCATACTTACCCTTTCTGAGTGTGGTAACGCGGTCGGAGATCTCCAAGACCTCATTCAGCTTGTGCGTGATGATGATTATGGATTTGTTATCCTGTTTCATCTTGCGCAAAACGGCAAAAAGCTTTTGCGTTTCCTGCGGGGTCAGAACTGCCGTAGGCTCATCGAGGATCAGGATATCGGCGCCCCTGTAAAGCACTTTAATGATCTCAACGGTCTGCTTTTCCGAAACGGACATCTCATAAACTTTTTTCTTCAGATCAATGGAAAAGCCGTATTTTTCCGTGATCTCCTTAACTCGTTTTTCCGCTTCCTTGATTTTAAATCTCTTTTTTTCTTCAACGCCGAGAACGATATTTTCCGTAGCCGTAAACACATCAACAAGCTTAAAGTGCTGATGGATCATGCCGATCTTATATTTAAAAGCATCTTTGGGAGATCTGATGATGACTTCCCTGCCGTTCACAAAGATCTGGCCTTCATCCGGGTAATAGATGCCGGACACCATATTCATAAGCGTTGTTTTGCCGGAGCCGTTTTCACCGAGGATCGCAAGGATCTCTCCCCTTTTCACGGAAAGGCTTATATCCTTGTTGGCAACAACATCGCCGAAATATTTTGAAATGCCTTTTAATTCAATAGCTAAAGCTTCGCTCATTATTGTCTCCAAAAAACATTACACCGTGACCGCCGAAACGGCCACGGGTAAAGTGATTCACAATGATTGTTATTAGGATCAGAACGCAGTATCCAGAAGATCGATACCGTCGATCTGAATGTCAAAATACGGAGCCGAACGATATTCGGACTCATGGAAATATCCGTCTGCAACGACCTCTGTATCCGGCGTATAGGCAGCGTCCGTATCCACATCCGCCATATAGCTTGTAAGGTGACCGTTTTCATCAACGGTAGCGTTTACATTCTTGTCCTCCGTAACGGTTACGGTAAAGGTTGAGGTGTCAAATACATGAAGCGTACCGGCTTCAAGCTCAGCTTTTACCTCGTCTATCTTTTCCTGCGTGCCCTCGGCAGCAGCGGCAGTATTTACATCGGTAAGGACAACGGAGCCAGTATCCAGTGTACCGGTCCAGTCATAGCCGATCTCCGTGCCGTCCATTACGCACTGGATGGCGTATTCCAGGTACGGTGCCCAATCGATTCTTGAGGAAACGATGAACGTATTGGGGCATGCCGAGATGGTGGAGCCGTTATAGGAAACATTGGGAACACCTGCATTCTCGCAAGCTGTGGGCGCGCCCATGGAATCCGCATGCTGAGAAATAAGTACGCAGCCGTCGTTTATCAGCTTTTCAGCGCCTTCTTTTTCAGCCGTTTCATCATACCAGGAGCCTGTAAAGGTAACTTCCATCGTTACGGACGGGCAAACGCTCTTTGCACCGAGATAGAAGGAGGTGTAGCCGGAAATAACTTCTGCGTAAGTATAGGCGCCGACGTAGCCCATCTTTGCCTGATCTTCCGTGATCTCGCCGGCAGCGATCATCTCATTGAGCTTCATGCCGGCTGCAACGCCTGCAAGATATCTGCCCTCATAGATAGAGGCGAACGCGTTATGGAAGTTGCTGAGGTTTTCCGTATGCGCTTTGGTTCCGGTAGCGTGCAGGAACTGCACATCCGGGAAATCCGTGGCAGCCTGGATCATATAATCCTCGTGGCCGAAGCTGTCTGCAAAAATAATATCGCAGCCCTCGTCAACAAGCTCTGCGGCGGCAGTGTAACAAGCATCATCTTCATTGATGTTGGTTCTGCTGAGCATTTCAACGCCCATAGCCTCGCAGGCTTCCTCGGCTGCGGTAATAAAGTTCTTATCATAGGTTGAGTTTTCATCATGCAGGAAAATAAATCCTACTTTCATTGCGCTATTATCCCCTTCGCCTTCCGGTGCTGCCGAGCATCCGGCAAAGCAAGCCGCAACAAGCAGGGCGGAAAGGACAATCGCCATGATCTTTTTTGCCAATTTCATTTTTCTACCTCCGAAAAAAATTTTAATTATTAAAAGGCACAAGCCTGATAACCCGATTTATATTTAACCGATCAACGGAAGATGATCTCTCCCGTTTTGGAATCCATGCTTTCTATGACGGCAAGGCTTTCCACGCGCACGCCGCTTTTGCGGATCTCGTCGCCCCCGTGCTGGTAACCCTTTTCTATTACGGCGCCGCAGCCGGCAAGATAGGCGCCGCTGTCCTTAACGATCTGAATCAGACCGCGCATGGCGTTTCCGATAGCAAGGAAATCATCCACGATAAGCACTCTGTCCCCCTCGCCGAGGAAACGCTTGGACACCATAACGTTATACGTTGTTCCGTGGGTAAAGGACTCAACAGGCGTTTCATAAACATCGCCCGCGATATTTTTGGTCTTGTTCTTTTTTGCAAAAACAAGCGGGCATTCAAATTCCTGCGCAACCATGGAGCCTATAGCGATGCCGGAGGCTTCAATGGTAAGTATCTTATTTATTTTATCATCCTTGAAAAGGCGGTGAAATTCCCTGCCCACCTCGCGCAGGAAAGGAATATCTATCTGGTGGTTCAAAAAGCAATCCACTTTTAGGATATTGCCCTCATATACCTCGCCCTCATCTTTGATCTTCTGCTTCAAAAGCTCCATAAAATTCTCCAACAAACTGCCGCAAATTCATTTATTACAGATATAATATACTCTATGATAAAGATGTTTGCAATAATATGACGAAATTTGACACCAAATTTTAACCTTTTATTATTTCTGTAATAGAATGATACCGGGATATTTAAAAATGAGCAAAATATATTGTGAATCAGCAGAAAATGATTTACAATACTGATACGGAGAGCGGTGATAACATGAATCCCTTAACTGAATATGTTAAAAAATTCGGCTCTTTCCGTTTCGGAAACATGGGAATGACCGAGGCGGATAACGCAGTATTCTGCCGCCTTGCCTATCTTGAGCTTGCACGGTTTACGGGAAAAACACTGGGAGAGGCAGCGGAAGAATACCCCCTGCCCGAAAACGCGAATGATATTTTGAAGGATACCGTATACCTGCTGAGAGAAGCGGGGAAAACGATCCGCTTCGGCTACATAACGGTTGAAAACTGCCGGGAGATCACGAGCAACAATCTGGAGACCGCCTTTTATGCAGTTACGTTTGCGGTGGATATAGACACATTTTTTATTGCTTTTCGAGGAACGGACGACAAAATACTCAGCTTTTATGATGACGCAAAGCTTGCGTATTCCTTTCCCATAGCAAGCCAGACAACGGCAATGGGATATGTTACAGAAAGGCTCAGCGAGCATAACGGGAATTTCTTTTTGGGCGGTCATTCCAAAGGCGGGAATCTGGCGCTGTTTGCATATATGTTTCTGCGGGATGATGAGAAGATCCGGATACTGCGTGTGTATAATAACGACGGCCCCGGTTTTCCGCAGGAGATCGCCGATATACTGTTTACGCCCGCGAACTGCGAAAAGGTATATAACCTGTTACCCGAGGACTCCATAATCGGCAGGATGCTGACGGACGGCGGGAAGATCAAGATCGTGAAAAGCACTGCCTCCGGCGTTGCGCAGCATAATATGTTTACCTGGGAGCTGAACGGAAGCGCATTTAAAGCCGTAAAAAGATTCAGCGCGCTTTCCGAATACATGGAGGATACGCTGACGCAAAGCCTGGAGACGCTTCCGCCCGAGCGTATGAAAAACGTCGCAAATGCGGTTTTTGAGATAGCAAAAGCAAGCGGTATCAGATCCCTAAAAGACATCAGCGTAAAAAATTACAAGAGCCTTTTGCCGGCAGTATTGCAACTCAAAACGCTTGTAGACGAAAATGACGACGACATACCCGTGATCGTTCGTATTCTTGCCAAAAACCTTGTTGAAGCGGCAAGCGCCGATAAAATTATTGAGCGTTCCATGCCTGAAATCAGAGAGAAGATCGGAGAGATCACTGAGAAATTAAGAAAAAAGCAAGAAGAAAGCGGAGAAAAATAGAACAGGATACAACAAACGGCTGCCTCGGTTCTTACCGGGACAGCCGCTCGTTTTTACATATAAAGGAAAGCAAGTTTCGGCTCACTTCGTGCCGAAGATCCTGTCTCCCGCATCGCCGAGACCGGGAACGATATAGCCGTTCTCATTGAGATGATCGTCCAGCCCGGCGGCAAATATATCCACATCCGGGTGCGCTTTTTCAAGCGCCTCAAGACCCTCCGGGGCTGCAATGATGCACAGGAATTTAACGGACTGCGGATTTCTTTTTTTGATCTGGCTGATCGCGTCAATAGCCGAACCGCCCGTTGCAAGCATTGGATCCAGCACAAAAACATCTCTTTTTTCAATATCCTTGGGGAGTTTGCAGTAATACTCGACCGGCTCCAGCGTCTCCTCGTTTCTGTAAAGGCCGATATGCCCTACCCTGGCGGACGGAACAAGGACGAGCGCACCCTCCACCATACCGAGTCCGGCGCGGAGAATAGGCACGAAAGCAAGCTTTCTGCCCGCTATATTCTTGCAGTGCGCAACGCCGCAGGGAGTCTGGACATCTTTATCCTTAAGCGGCAGATCCCTTGTTGCGTCATAGATCATAAGCATAGCGATCTCGTTGACAAGATCACGGAATTCTTTGGTGCTTGTGTTCACATCACGCAGAATAGACAGCTTATGCTGGATAAGCGGATGATCCATAATAATAACTTTTCTTTCCATAAAAAAGCTCCTTTCGCGCAAAAAAAACATTTCATATTTTTATTACCATAGCACAAGAAATGATTTTATTCAACAAAATGCGCCTTACAAATAGTTACAAAACGGTAAACGCGGTCAACAAAAAAACTCCCTCAGTAAGAGGGAGTTTTAAAGATTGCAAAACTTACATAAGGGAGCGGTAAAGCGCTTTGATCTCCTCAACGGATGTATCACGCGGATTGCCGGGACGGCAGGCATCGTCATATGCGCTTTGCGCAAGGAAATCGACATCTTCGTCCTTTACGATCTCTTTGAGATCGGCGGGAATTCCAACGTCCGCGCCGAGCTGCCTTACGGCGTCAACCGCCGCTTTTCTGGCTTCAGCAAGGCTCATATCATCCACGCCGTCAACGCCCATGGCTTTCGCTATATCACGATATTTCTCGCCGGTTGCAGGCGCGTTATACTCCATAACCGTAGGCAGAATGATGGCGTTTGCAACACCATGCGGCGTATCATAAACAGCGCCGAGCGGATGCGCCATGGAGTGAACGAGACCGAGACCTACGTTAGAGAAGCCCATGCCGGCAACATACTGACCGAGCGCCATTTTCTCCCTGCCCTCCGGCGTGTTTTCAACAGCACCGCGCAGGCCGGAAGCAATGATCTCTATCGCTTTAAGATGGAACATATCCGAAAGTTCCCATGCGCCTTTCGTGATATAGCCCTCAATAGCATGCGTAAGTGCGTCCATACCCGTTGCCGCGGTCAGGCCTTTCGGCATTGTGGACATCATATCGGGATCCACAACCGCGATAACCGGTATATCTTTCGGATCGACACACACCATTTTTCTGTTGTTTTCCGTATCCGTAATAACATAGTTGATCGTTACCTCGGCTGCAGTGCCGGCGGTTGTGGGAACCGCTATGATGGGTACGCATTTATTCTTTGTGGGGGCGACGCCCTCAAGCGAAACGACATCCTCAAACTCAGGATTTTCAATAATGATGCCGATCGCCTTTGCCGTATCCATTGATGAGCCGCCGCCTACGGCAACAATGCAGTCCGCGCCGGACGCTTTGAACGCCGCTACGCCGGATTTAACATTTTCTACGGTGGGATTCGGCTTGATCTCGCTGTAGATATCATAGGGTATGCCGGCACCGTCAAGCACATCGGTAACCTTTTTCGTTACGCCGAATTTTAGAAGATCGGGATCGGAGCATACAAAGCATTTTTTGAAGCCCCTGCCCTTTATCTCAGGTGCGATCTCCTGAATCGCGCCGGAACCGTGATAACTTGTTTCATTCAATACAAAACGATTTGCCATAAATAATTACCTCCATTCCTATTAAGCCTTTCGGCTTTTTCAAAAATATTATAATCCAAGCAAACAATGATTGTCAATTATTTAACAATAAATTCATTTATTTTTTAGAACTGCGTCATATTCTTTCCACCGGGGCATAACCGAACCGAGCAGAGCGTAAAAATCCTTTGAATGATTTTGATATGTGAAGTGGCAGAATTCATGACATATAACAAATTTGATGATTTGTTCATCAAATGCGGCAAGGCGTGAATTGAGCGTTACAACATTTTTTGCCGCGCGGCAGTTTCCCCACTGTGACTTCATTTTTCGTATCTTTATCAAAGGCGGATCGTTTGTTTTCTGCGCAAAGAGCGGCAGGCATTCTCTTGCAAGGCGGGGGAACAGTTCTTCTGCCGTATCGCGCAGCAGTTTATCGTAAACCACCTGCGGCTGTGTTCCCTCCGAAAGACAAAACAGGATATCCGAACCGGTAACAGCATAGGCGTTTTTTTCGCCGCGCACGATCTTAAGGCGGTATATCCTGCCCATTAGGCTGATATTCGCGCCGTCTGAAAGCTTAGGCCTGCGGCGCTCGGCAGCGGCAAAACGCTCTTCGGCTGCAATTATTTTGGAAGCATTTTTCAGCAGGAAGTCCTCAATCACGCTTTGCGGCACACGGAGCGGTGCGGAAACGCATACCGAGCCGTCAGCATATATGCGGAGATTAATATTTTTTACTTTCTTGCGGAACAGCGAATACTCGATGACCCTGCCGTTATAGTTGATACTGTTCATTTTTTCGCTTTTGCCGCCGATGATCAACGCGCATCCGGGTCATAAGTCCAAACGGAATAGCCCTGCGGACTGCCCGCAACATGCAGACCATACATCTTATACACCGTTTCCCTGTAATTCATAGTCCAGCCCTTACGTTCTTTAAGCAGAAAACCGCTTTGCTGATCCACCCAATAGATCAAAGTGATCCTATGCGTAATCTCGTTTTCAAATTTTTCAATAAACAGCAAAAATGTTTTAGGCAAAAAAGGCCTGCCCATAAAAAACACGGTATAATCGTTATACCCTATGTTGAAAGCGTCATCAACGATGATATTCACATTATCATACTTTTTTGACCATTCGGCCGCAAGCGCACCTACGGATTCATTCAGCTCTATTCCGGTAAGGCTGCACGGCGCTTTCTTATGGATAAGGTACGCCAGCACCCTGCCCTTGCCGCAGCCTATATCTATAAAACTGTCTGTTTCTTTCAACTCAACATGTGAAAACATGCGGCTTAAAATGAAGTAATGCGTTGACTGTGAGCCGGTAGAGCCAACGCCGTTTTTATCATCTCTGAAAACACTGGGCACATATTTGATAAGGCTTGTGCCGCAGACCTTTTTATCAATACTGTAATCATATAGATCCAGAATCGTGTCATTCATTTTTGAAGCAATTTTTTTGATAAGCATAGCAACCTCCGCGCAATATATGAAAAAGAACCAACATCCTGTTTAATTATAAAATAAAGCACGGCATTTATCAAGCGTACTTTTACAGAACCTTGCCGTGCTTTTATTGCTGAATTACACCTTGTTTTCTGATAAAAAACAAGCGGGACCGTTTTCTTTACGTGCAGACCCTCACGGGTTCGATTCCCCGTTATAAAAAAACAGCATCCACCAAAAGGTGAATGCTGTTTTTGGTGGCTCATCGGGGAATCGAACCCCGGACACCTTGATTAAAAGTCAAGTGCTCTGCCATCTGAGCTAATGAACCGTATTCGCCCTTATGATTAAGGGCGCTTGGCTGGGGAGGCAGGATTCGAACCTACGCATGAGGGAGTCAAAGTCCCTTGCCTTACCGCTTGGCGACACCCCAATACAAGGGTTTAAAAAAAGTGGGGTGGGATGTGGGATTCGAACCCACGACCTCCAGTGCCACAAACTGGCGCTCTAACCAACTGAACTAATCCCACCGTATTTGCGCCCGAATGCTCAGGCGCTTTTGGCGCGCTTGGGGGGACTCGAACCTCCGACCCACCGCTTAGAAGGCGGTTGCTCTATCCAGCTGAGCTACAAACGCATCATGGAGCGGGTGAAGGGAATCGAACCCTCGTGTTCAGCTTGGAAGGCTGACATTCTACCATTGAACTACACCCGCACGGCGACGCTCATTATTATAATAAATGAGCGTGCAACTGTCAAGTACTTTTTTTAATTTAATTAACGGAAGCCTCAATTTTTTCTGCGGCAGTTACCGTGAATTTTGTTATATTTTTATCCTGATTATAGACGATAAGCTCGGCAAGCAGATCCTCTACATCCCGGCGAACGCAATCCCTTATGCCCCTTGCGTTTTTCTTGGAGCCGTAAGTCTTTCTTGCGATATAGACCGGAACGGTATCGTCCCACACCAGCTCTATCGCTTTATCCTTAAGGCCTTCCTTAAGCTCATCCAGCATGATCGCCGCGATCTTTTCAAAATCACTGAAGGAAAGGGCATTAAAGGTGATGATCTCATCTACCCTGCCTAAAAATTCGGGGCGCAGGAAACGCTCCAGCGCTTTCATGGTTACGTCTTTATTGATCTCATTTTCAGACCTGCCGAAGCCGAGCGACGCCGTATCCGTTGAGCCGGCATTGGAGGTCATAACGATAATGGTGTTCTCAAAATTGACCGTTCTGCCCTGCGCGTCCGTTATTCTGCCCTCATCCAGTATCTGGAGCAGGATATTAAGCACGTCTTTATGCGCCTTTTCGATTTCATCAAAAAGGATAACGCTGTAAGGCTTTCTTCTTACTTTTTCCGTAAGCTGGCCGGCATCGTCATAACCCACATAGCCGGGAGGCGAGCCGATGATCCTTGAAACGCTGAATTTTTCCATAAATTCGCTCATATCAAGCCGTATCAGACTATCCGGCGAATCAAAAAGATAATTTGCAAGCTGTTTTACAAGCTCTGTTTTTCCTACGCCGGTCGGCCCGACGAATATAAACGACTGCGGCCTTTTGCGCGGGCTGATCTGCACTCTGCCCCTGCGCACGGCGGCGGCGAGCTTTGCGATAGCCTCGTCCTGACCCACTATGTGCTTTTTGAGTTCGTCTTCAAGGGAAGCGAGCTTCTTTATATCCCCTGCTTCTATTTTGGACGCGGGAATACCCGTCCACAGGGAAACGACCTTGGCGAGATCCGCCTCTATGACCTGATTATCCTTTGCTTTTTCCGCAAGAGCGGGCAAGACCTCATCAAGCTTCATCGTCTGCGCCTTAAGATTTGAGATCAGCTCATAATCTATGGTTTCATTCTCCTCGGTAGGCTCGGACAGTGTATCGATGCGCTCAAGCAGGGAGTTCTTTTCCTGAAGCTTGAGCTGATACTCGGAAATAGCCGGATTTCTGAGGTTTGCCGCAGTACACGCTTCATCAAGCAGATCGATTGCCTTATCCGGCAGATACCTGTCCGTAACAAAACGCTCCGACATCGTGACGGCTTTATATACAAGGCTGTCGGATATCTGCACCTTATGATAGTTTTCATAATATGCCTTGATGCCGAGCAGCATTCTGTATGCCTCTTCAACAGACGGCTCTTCCACCTTGATAGGCTGGAAACGGCGTTCAAGAGCGGCGTCTTTTTCTATATATTTCCTGTATTCATTAAAAGTGGTTGCACCGATGACCTGTATCTCTCCCCTGGAAAGGGCGGGTTTGAGGATATTTGCGGCATTCATAGTGCCTTCGCTGTCTCCCGTGCCGACAAGATTATGAACCTCGTCAATAAACAGGATAATATTACCCTCGCTCTTCACCTCATCAACAAGGCCTTTTATCCTGCCCTCAAACTGACCGCGGAACTGCGTGCCGGCTACAAGCGCGGTGAGATCAAGCAGATAGATCTCCTTATCTGCAAGGCGGGCGGGAACCTCACCCTTAGCGATCTTGATGGCAAGCCCCTCTGCAATAGCCGTTTTGCCCACGCCCGGCTCGCCGATCAGGCAGGGATTGTTCTTGGTACGGCGGCAAAGTATCTGTATCGCGCGGGCGATCTCCTTTTCTCTGCCTATAATGGCGTCGATCTGTCCTTTTTTTGCTTTGTCGGTCAGATTGGAGCAATAATTGCTGAGGAATTTTCTGGGATCCTCCTGCCTGCCCTTTTTGCCGCGTTTCTTTTGCTTTTTACCGTCTGCTTTTGGGGCTGAAGGATCGTTATTGCTGCCGTCATTATCAAACAGGCTGGCAAAAGGCAGAGTCTGCGCGCCGTCCATATTATCCTGATTGAACATCTCGCCCAGCGAACCGAAATCAAAATCCTGCATATTCTCCATAAACTGGCTCATCTGCTCGCTTGCCTGCTCCAATTCTTCATCCGAAAGCCCGAGCTGATCTATCATCTGATTGATCGAGCCTACATTGAGTTCCCTGGCGCATTTGATGCAAAGGCCCTCCGGCACGACCTTATCATTTTCCATTTTCTGAATGAATACCACGGCGGGGCGCTCGTGGCACCTGCTGCACATCTGCTGTTTCATTAATTAAATAGTTCTCCTTAATAATTTGTTTTCCTATTAAAAATCAATTATTCTTTTTACTTTTATTTTCTTTTATCTGGCGGATGAATCCGGGTGCATACCCCAAAAGGGATATGAGGGTGCATACAGCCGATATTGAAACGAGTATCCACGTAACCGTATTCGGCAGCGTAAAGCCGGTGAGCTCGCAAAGCGCGCCGTTCTGCCCGAAGGCAAGAATAAAGATCATGCCGATATAAAACACGTTTGTGGCAATCTTGCCCCAGATCTCTGCCGCTGTGGGACGCATACCGAGAGAGAGCAGTATGGCGCCGCCGACAATCATGATGACTTCTTTTGCGATAAAGAACATAAAGAGATACTTTATAGCATTATCCCAATATGTAACAATAAGCACGATCACGATCGCCATCTGCGAAAGTTTATCGGCGATAGGGTCAAGCAGCTTGCCGAGGTTTGAAACCTGATTGAACTTACGGGCTATCTTGCCGTCCACAAGATCAGTAAGCGCGGCGCATATCATGATGATTACCGCGGCAAGGACATAGCCTTTGAGGAAAAGCACCATGAATACGGGTATGAGTGCGATCCTTATAAACGAGAGCCAGTTTGGAATCGTATTCCAGCCCTTAAACAGATCTTTTATATTACTTTCCAGCTTGCTCATAACATCCTCCTATATCAAATGCAAAAACGGATTGATCTTATTTATAAACTCAACCACTACGCTTGAATCCGCCTGAGAAACAAACGCCTCTGACGAAGAAAACAGAAAATCACGCAGAAACGCGATGACGGCGCAAAGCGCGGCGAGAGTGAGTATTCCTTTCAGCGCACCGAAAACGGCGCCGAGAAATTTATTTGTGTGTTTGAGCGGCGCATGTTTGCTGTTCATAAGGCGCCTGATCAGTTTGGAAACGAGCCACACGGCAACGGAGAACAGCACAAGTGTTACTACAAAGATAACGATCTTGATGATTGCCAGCGCAACCGGCTCAACGATATTTTGAAGCACGGCTGACGCCGCCGCATCATTAGAAATCCCGTTTAAAAATGAAAGATCCACAGCACTGCCGAGGCCGAAAGGAAGCTCCCCTACGGCTTCGCGCACGGAGGAAACGAAGGAATCAATATCCGCCGAGCCCGCAAGCCCCGCAGAAATCCTCTCAAGCGCCGCCTGACTGACATACTTTTCATAAAAGGGAACGCTGAGATCGCTTGCAGCCCAAAACGCAAGAGGAACACCGACGATATATTTTGCAAACGAGATAAGCGAAAGTAAAAATCCCCTTGAATATCCGCCGGCAATACAAGCTGCAAAGATCACAAACAGAATAATATCAATAAAATTAATACTCAAAAAAGACTACTCCTGTTCATCAGAAAGGCGCTCCACAGACGCCTGATGCCTTGCATAAACATCTGATGAGACCTGCACGATAGAAGAGTAGGAATCATCGACCGGATACGTGCAAAGCACCTCTGAATTAGAAATTTTATAGGTGATAACGCTGTCTGCCGTAAGGACGCTGACGCGCGATGAAGTGCCCGTTATATCTTTCACGGCGGAGCTGACGGACGCCACCTGCGCGACCCTTCCGGACGGCTTCACAACAGAAATAATATTATCCGCAGAGCCGGAATATGCTGTATAGGCGTAAACAAGGCTGCCGTTTGAAGAAAAAGAATAGGAGACCGTATTTACCGTGCCCTGCTCAAAGACAGTATTTATATCTTTAAGCGACGAAATG
This sequence comes from uncultured Oscillospiraceae bacterium, assembly GCA_900546785.1. Classification (GTDB taxonomy): domain Bacteria; phylum Bacillota; class Clostridia; order Oscillospirales; family Acutalibacteraceae; genus Eubacterium_R; species Eubacterium_R faecipullorum. Next base: position 18,181 of record URED01000023.1, read on the forward strand.
ACGCTTACGAAATCACTGCCCACAACAAAAAGATCTGTTGATGAAAAGCGAAGCGTTAAAACGGAGGAGCCGATAAACTCGAACTGTGCGCGCGGCTCTGTATCATCCACATTCATTGTGTATACCACGGTCTTCAGCCTTGCATTCTCTGACGACACAACGGCAAAAGCAACGCGGCTGCCGCGTGAATCAACGGCAACATTCGTTACATATCCGTTTACGTCATAAGAAAACTTTTGGTTCAGCGACTTGCCGTACACCGATACCGTGCTGAGCGAATCCGTGCCCGTTTGGGCAATGGCAACGGCGCCGGAATCGGACACATCGGCGCAAAGAACGGTCTGCGAAGCCTTTTCCTGATAGATATTTTTTGAATCGCTGTCCAGCCGGTAGGAAACGCCGCCCTGATCATATAAAAGCGAATAGCTGCCTGCGGTGACGATAACGGGATTTGAATACCCGTGATCCGCCGTAAAAATCACATTTCCGTTTGAAGAATCCAGCACCGTGTAGGCGGTATCTTCAAGCACGGCAATCTCGCTGCCGACGGCGCCGAAATACAGATCCGAGCCGGAAGAAAGACTGTAAGGATAACCCGAGCTTTGCACGGATGCCGTATTGGAATCCGTATTCCCGATAGACGAAAAATCGATCTCCGCTATGCGCATAACAAGCAGCACGGCAACGATAACGCCTATGACCGCCCATGCTATTATACGTCTTTTTTTATTCTTTTTTTCTTTTCTTTCCAAGCGCTCTTTTTCTCTTTGTTCCAAAGCCATATCAAAATCGCCTTTCGGAAAATATAAACTATATTCATTATGGAATCATGAAATAATAATAAATTTATTCTTAATTTTTAATAATTTACCTTATTCAGATAAAGTCCGTGTGCCGGAGCCGTTTTACCCGCAAGCGTACGGTTTTTGGAATTGATTACGTCTGCAAGCTCTCCGGGCTTTATTTTGCCCTCGTTCACAAAAAGCAGCGTGCCGACCATGATGCGCACCATATTATAAAGGAAACCGTCCGCCTCCACCTTAAACAGGACTTCGCTGCCGCGCCTTTCAACAGAAAACGCATAAACGGTGCGCACAGTATCTTCCACGTCGCTTCGCGCGCTGCAAAAGCCGGCAAAATCGTGCGTGCCGACGAATGCCTGTGCCTCAGTATCAAGCAGCTGCTCGTTGATCCTGTATCTGTAATGGAACGCACGGTCTTTCAGGAAAGGATCTCTGATCTGTTCGTTATAAACACGGTAAACGTATTGCTTTGACCTGACGCTGTAGCGGGCGTGAAAATCCGGAGCGGCCTCTATACAGTCCAGCACGGCAATATCCTTCGGAAGATAAGTATTGAGACCCGAAATGATATTTTTACAGGGTATATTTGAATTTGTTTTAAAGGACACGCAGTACATATTTGCGTGAACGCCGCTGTCCGTTCTGCTGCAGCCCTTAATATCCGTTTTTGCGCAGAGCAGTTTTTCAACCGCGCGCTGAAAGACCTGCTGGACCGTTACGGCGTTTTTCTGCACCTGCCAGCCGTGATAGGCTGAACCGTCATAGCTTATCGTTAAAAGAAGATTTCTCATATTACCGCCGCCGCAAGTGTGTTCACAAAAATGATGAGCGCAAAGAGCGCAACTACTGCTATAAGAGCGGCAATATCTCTTGCCGTTATCCTGACCTGCTTCATTTTCGTTCTGCCCTTACCGCCCCTGTAACAGCGGCAGTCCATGGCATAGGCAAGATCGTTTGCACGGCGGAACGAGGATATGAACAGCGGGATTAGAATCGGCACGAGTGCCTTTGCGCGGCGGATGATCCCGCCGGATTCCATATCGGCGCCGCGTGATTTCTGCGCCGCCATGATCTTTTGTATCTCTTCCGTTAAAGTGGGAATGAATCTTAATGCGATGGTCATGGTCATGGCTATAGTATGGATATAATTATCAAGTTTAAATATCTTAAGCGGGGAAAACAGTCTTTCGATCGCGTCCGTAAGATCGGTAGGCGTGGTCGTATAGGTAAGCATAGAGCCAGCTACCACCAAAAGGATGATACGCACCGCCATGAATATTGCCGTATAGATGCCGTCCAGCGTTATGCTGAGCCTGCCGAAAAGCGTTACAAGCGGCTCCCCCTGCCCGTAAAACAGATTTAAAAGAGAGGTGATTACAATAATAACGCCCAGCGGCTTTATGCTCTTAAAGACGGTTTTAAAAGAGATCCCGCCAACAAGAACGATAAGCAAAGTAAACGCAACGCTGATAAGCAAGGAATAAAAGTTTTTGCATATAAAAAGGGAAATGATAACCGCAAGTGTTAAAATGATCTTTACTCTTGCATCAAGCTTATGAACAAAGGAATTTCCCGGGAAATACTGACCAATGGTAATATCGCCCATATCACGACCCCTCCTTATTCAAAAGACGTTGAAGCTCCGCTCTGCCCTCTTTCACGGTAAAAATATCCGTGCGGCAATCGACGCCGCTTTTGCGCAGTTCAAGGAATATCTGTGTTATCTGCGGGACGTTTAGCCCCATTTCACGCAGCTGAGCCGCGTGAGAATAGACCTGCTCCACCGTGCCGGACATGGCTACCCTGCCCTGATTCATAACAACTACCTTGGAGCAGAGCTTGGCAACATCCTCCATAGAGTGGGAAACGATAATAACGGTGCTGCCGGTCTTGCGCTGATAGTCTTTAATAAGATTCAGGATCGTTTCACGCCCGCGCGGATCAAGGCCGGCGCAGGGCTCGTCAAGGATAAGCACCTTGGGGCGCATTGCAAGGATAGAAGCGATCGCCACGCGCCTTTTCTGCCCGCCGGACATATCAAAAGGAGATTTATCATCATAACTCTTTTTAAGGCCGACGAATTCCATGCTTTCATAGACACGTGTTTTGATCTCTTCATCGGAAAGCCCCATCTGCTTAGGGCCGAAAGCGATCTCTTTAAAAACATTTTCTTCAAATATCTGATACTCGGGGTACTGAAAGCAAAGGCCTACGGCAAAGCGCACATCTCTTATCTTTTTACGGTTTTCCTTTGCCCAGATATTTCTGCCGTCCAGTATTACCACGCCGCTGCTTGGCTCCAAAAGCCCGTTAAAATGCTGGATAAGCGTGGATTTGCCGCTGCCCGTATGGCCGATGATACCGATAAGTTCGCCTGCCTCAGCGGTAAAATCAACATTTTCTATTGCGGCGGTCTCAAAAGGCGTGCCCGCGCTGTAAAGATAATTCAGTTTTTCGCAAACGAGTACAGCCACCGTCAGCCCTCCAGAACGGATATAATGTAATCCACGCATTCCTGCGTATTAAGAATCGTTTGTGGCGGGGTAAGCCCGCTCTCATAGATAAGCTCTGTTGCCTGGGGAACATCAAGGCCGAGCTTTTTAATCTCCTCAACATGGGAAAAAACATTTGCGGGCGTATCGTCCATTTTAACGACGCCGCTGTCCATAACGATAACGCGGTCCGCCTGCACGGCTTCGTCCATATAATGCGTTATAAGAACGATCGTTATGCCCTCCTCGCGGTTGAGGCGCTTTATGGTCTGTATGACCTCTGCCCTGCCGCTGGGATCAAGCATGGCAGTAGGCTCATCAAGCACGATGCACTGCGGGCGCATTGCGATGATGCCGGCAACGGCAACACGCTGCTTCTGCCCGCCGGAAAGCTTATGGGGTGCTTTTTCCCGAAGCTCGTACATACCCACTGTTTTGAGCGCTTCATCCACTCTGCGGCGGCATTCCGCGGGCGGCACGCCCAAATTCTCTACGCCGAAAGCCACATCCTCCTCAACGATCGAAGCGACGATCTGATTATCGGGATTCTGAAAGACCATACCGACTTTTTTGCGGATATCGTAAATACTGTCGTCCGGCTTGGTTTCCATCCCGTCCACAAACACCTTGCCGTGCTGGGGGAACAGTATACCGTTCGTCAGCTTTGCAAGGGTGGATTTGCCGGAGCCGTTGTGGCCGAGCACGGCAACGAAGCTGCCCTTTTCTATATTCAGATTTAAGTTTTCAAGAACGTCCACTTTTTCCTCGCCCTCTTCGGTGCCGTAGGAAAAGCTGACGTTGTGAAACTCAATTAAGCTCATTTTTTCATCCAAACAGCCGTAGCGCCGCAGGGCAACACCTCTGCATTTGAGGATACGGGAAGCCCTATCTCGTCTGCGGTTACACAGCCGCCCTTTTCTTTTACCAAAATATCATCAAGTATATATTTCATAACGGAAGCGGAAAGCCCCGTTGTATACGAATTAAGAAGCACGGCAAGCGGCTGATCAGAAAGCACCTGCGCGATCAGCTCAATAAATTCGTAAAGCGAATCCTCAAGCCGCCATATCTCTCCCTTTGGGCCTCTGCCGTAGGACGGCGGATCAAGAATTATAATATCATATCTGTTGCCGCGGCGTATCTCTCGCTGAACAAACTTTATGCAATCATCAACGATCCACCTAACGCTGCCGCCGTCCACGCCGCTTGAGCGCGCGTTCTCCTTAGCCCACTGCGTCATGCCCTTGGAGGCGTCCACATGGACTACGCTTGCCCCCTCTTTAAGACAGGCGACCGTTGCGCCGCCGGTATAGGCAAAAAGGTTCAGAACTTTAATATCTTTTCTGCCGCTGTTTCTGATTATTTCCCTGGTGAAATCCCAGTTGACCGCCTGCTCCGGGAAAAGCCCCGTGTGCTTGAAGCCCATGGTTTTTACATTAAAGGTAAGATCCTTATATCTGATCTCCCACTGCGGCGGGAGCTTGCCGAACACCTGCCACTCGCCGCCGCCAGAGCGGGAGCGCTGGTACCTTGCGTTCGCGCTGTTCCAGCGGCTGTCGTTCGGTTTGCTTTTCCAAATCACCTGCGGATCGGGGCGAATGAGGAGTACATCTCCCCAGCGTTCAAGCTTTTCACCGCTTTTGCAGTCTATAAGCTCATAATCCTGCCAATCTTTAGTATATCTCATCAGCTGAGTCTTTCTTTTACAACATCTGCAATATAATTTCCGAGGCGGGTGATCTGCTCGATATCTTTACCCTCCAGCATTACCCTTACAAGCGGTTCCGTACCCGAAACACGCACAAGCACACGTCCGTCGCCGTGGAGCTCCATTTCGGCCTCCTGCACGGCGGAAATTATATATTCATCGTTATTGTATTTCATTTTACCCTCGTCCGTAACCGGAACGTTGATCAGCACCTGCGGATAGACCGTCATGACCTTTGAAAGCTGTGCCAGTGAAGCGCCGCTCTTTACGACCGTTTCCAGAAGCTTAACGGCGGAAAGTTCGCCGTCACCCGTAGTGGCGTGGTCAAGAAAGATCACGTGACCGCTCTGCTCACCGCCGATATTATAGCCGTCCTTCAGCATTTTTTCAAGCACATATCTGTCTCCGACGGCGGTACGCGCGCATTTGATATCGTTTGCCTCGCAGAATTTGAAGAAGCCCATATTGCTCATAACGGTAACGACCGCCGTATTTTTGGCAAGGGTGCCGTCCTGCTTCATCTGCGTGGCGCAAATGGCGATGATCTTATCTCCGTCAATGATTTCACCGTTTTCATCTACGGCAAGCATTCTGTCTGCATCGCCGTCAAACGCGATGCCGAGATCGAGCTGATTTGCCTTAACGAAATCGGAGAGCTCCTGCATATGCGTGGAGCCGCAGTTCAGATTTATATTCACGCCGTTCGGCGTATCGGAAAGCATATGGCATTTTGCGCCGAGGCGGGTAAATATTTCTTTGGCGCAGACGCTTGCAGAGCCGTTTGCCGTATCTATGGCGATATTAAAGCCATCAAAGCTTACATTGCAGACGGAAACGATATGCTCTATATAATCTTCAACAGCCGTTTTGCAGTACGTTCTTCTGCCCACTTCCCCGCCTGTTTTAAGCTCTATCTTATCCGGCGAATCAAGTATGATAGACTCTATCTCATCTTCAACCGCATCCGGCAGCTTATAGCCTGTTGACTGAAAGATCTTTATACCGTTATATTCACACGGGTTATGTGACGCGGAGATCATTACGCCCGCCTCGCATCCGTATTTACCAACAAGATAAGCGATTGCAGGCGTGGGAACGACGCCGACGGAAAGCACGTTTACGCCCACAGAGCAAAAGCCGGCGGTGAGCGCAGCCTCAAGCATATCGCCGGAGGCTCTTGTATCGCGCCCGATCATAACCGTGGGGCGTTTATCGGCGGATTTTTTAAGCAGTATCTCTGCCGCCGCCATACCGATCTTCATGGCAAGCTCATTTGTGAGGTCCTGATTTGCAACACCTCTTACACCGTCTGTACCAAAAAGTCTACCCATAAAATCAATCCCTTAATAAATTATTTCAAATACTACAGCAAGGACTGCTGACCGTCCTGCTCTATGCCGAGATGTCTGTATGCCGCAGGAGAAACGCATCTGCCGCGCGGCGTTCTGCTCAAAAAACCGATCTGCATAAGATACGGTTCATAAACATCCTCTATCGTAACGGCCTCCTCGCCGATTGCAGCGGCAATGGTCTCCAACCCTACCGGGCCGCCGTTATAATTCTTTATCATCGTTTCAAGGAGTCGCCTGTCAACAGCGTCCAGCCCCAGATCGTCCACTTCCATTCTGGAAAGCGCGTCATCGGCAGCCGCCTCGTTGATCACGCCGTTATACCTGACCTCGGCAAAATCACGGCTTCTTTTTAACAGCCTGTTTGCAATACGCGGTGTTCCGCGCGAACGGGAAGCGATCATGGCGGCGCCCTTATCATCAATATCGATACCGAGAATACCTGCGCTGCGCTTTACGATGACGGCAAGCTCCTGCGGCGTATATAATTCCAAACGGAAAATGACGCCGAATCTGTCTCTGAGCGGCGCGGAGAGCTGCCCTGCTCTTGTAGTGGCGCCGACAAGAGTAAAATTCGGAAGATCAAGGCGTATCGACCTTGCGGAAGGACCTTTTCCTATGATGATATCGAGCGCTTTATCCTCCATAGCGGGGTACAGCACCTCTTCAACGCTTCTGTTGAGGCGGTGTATCTCGTCAATAAAGAGAACGTCGCCCTCCTGAAGATTGGTGAGCAGTGCGGCAAGATCGCCCTGCTTTTCTATAGCCGGCCCGCTCGTTATTCTTATATTTACGCCCATTTCGTTTGCAATTATACCTGCAAGCGTAGTTTTTCCAAGGCCGGGAGGGCCGTAGAGCAAAACATGATCCAGCGCTTCGCCCCTGCCCTTTGCCGCCTGAATATAAACGGAAAGGTTTTCTTTTACTTTATCCTGCCCGATATAATCGGCAAGCTGCTTTGGGCGCAGGCTGTTTTCAAGATCACCGTCCGCCGGGGAAAATTCGGTGGAAACTATTCTGTTTTCATAATCCATTTCCTGCATTCTGTTTGCCTCTTAAATCATAAATTTCCCGCAAGCTGGCGCAAGCCCTGCCTGATCAACTCATCTGCGGGCAATGAACTGTCCATAGCGCCGACCACTGCGGCGGCTTCGCTTTTGCCGTAGCCAAGCGCAACAAGAGCTGCAACCGCCTCGCCCGCCGGGGATTCATCGCTGACAGACGCGGCGGCAGCAATTCCCGAGTCTGCGCCGGACAGCGATATTCCCGCCATTTTATCCTTTAATTCAAGCACGATGCGCTCCGCGATTTTTTTACCTACGCCGTTTGCTTTTGTAATTGCCTTGACGTCGCCGGCTGCGACGGCAAGTGCAAGCTTATCCGCATTCATTTCGGAAAGCACGGAAACTGCCGCTTTGGGCCCAACGCCGGAAACCGAGATCAGAAGCTTAAACGCATCAAGCTCCGCCTGTGTTTTAAAGCCGTAAAGATCGAGCGCATCCTCTTTTACCGAAAGATATGTGAAAAGGCGTATCTGTTCGCCGAGTCTGCCGGCATTTGCCGCAGTGGAAAGCGAGGTAAAGCATTTAAACCCGACTCCTCCGCAATCAATAACTACAAACTGATCGCCTATATAAGTTAATTCACCCGTTAAACTGTAGATCATAAAATTCTTCCTCTGTCTGAATTTTAACCGATATCTTGTGAAAGCTCTCCGAGCAGGCTGCCGCTGCAATGCGCATGGCAGATCGCCATTGCAAGCGCATCCGCAGTGTCGTCCGGCTTAGGGATCTTTTCAAGGTTTAAAATGATCCTTGTCATTTCCTGCACCTGCTTTTTGACGGCTCTGCCGTAACCGGTTACGGATTGCTTAACCTGAAGCGGAGTGTATTCCGCAATTTTCAGTCCGTTTTGCTGCGCGGCAAGCGTGATCACACCTCTTGCCTGTGCAACGTCTATTACCGTTTTGGCATTGTTGTTATAAAACAGTTTTTCCATACTGAGGTACTGCGGCTCATGCTTTTTGATGATCTCCGTTATGCCGTTATAAATATCGCAAAGCCTTAGCGGAAACGGCGTCTTTGCCTGCGTGGTAACTGCGCCGTAATCGATCACCCTAAACTTATTTGCCTTATATTCAATTACGCCCCATCCCACTATGGCATAGCCGGGATCGATGCCTAAAATCACCATAGTACACACTGCTCCATAATAATTTAAACAATTATAGCATATTGCTTTTTGATTATCAATAAAAATAATATTAAACTTAATATGAAAACTACAGCAACGCCGGCCAAAAAATAAACGGCCGAAACAGAACGACCGTTTAAACATCATAAAAGCGGGTTTTTGGAAAGCCCTTTGAGCTGGTGTATAAATTTTTGCAATTCAACCACATTGAAGGTATACATGCCGAGATCGGTATTCGGTATAAAATATCTTGCGCACACATCACCGTTGAGAACCTCAAAAGCCTGTTTGAGCGTTTTGGTCATATAATCGGCGCTGGAGCGCGCATTGGAGCCGGAAACGATGACGACGCCGACCTTTTTGCGTTTTTCAATAGGCGGGTTAGCGCCGCGTTTAAACCTTGCGCTGAAATAGCGCTGAAACCTATCTATCACCGCCTTTAAAGGCGCCGGAAAGAAATTATTGTATACAGGTGTAAAGAACGCGATAAAATCCGCTCTTTCAAAATCCTCAAAGAAAATATCCAGATCCGGATTGGAGCACCCGTCATGATACTCGCAATACTTACAGTCTATACAAGGCGCGGGAGAAAGATCATACACATTATATTCTTTGATTTCGCAATCAAGGAAATACGGCTTCACCTGCTTTGCGAGCTCGGAAGAAACGCCGTCTTTCCTGGGCGAACCGTTAATTATCAAAAAAGTCTTCATTTCATCACCGTTTTTATTATAGCACTTTTTCCTATTGAGTTAAATACCGAAATGTGGTATAAATTAAATAATACACGAAAAATCAGGGTGAAAAAGCATGAGCAAGCTGCTTATTAAGCTATTTATAACAAACAAACGCCTGTCTTCATCACAGGAAAGGGAACGCTACGGCGTGCTTTCCGGCGCAGTGGGAATCGTTTGCAACCTGCTGCTGTGCGCATTTAAATTTGCTGTCGGCGCATTTACGAATTCCGTTTCCATAACGGCAGACGCGGTAAACAACCTTTCGGACGCAAGTTCAAACATAGTTACCATAGTGGGCGCAAAGCTTTCCGGAAAACCGGTTGACGATGAACATCCGTTCGGTCACGGCAGAATAGAATATATCAGCGCGCTGATCATCTCCTTTTTGATCTTCATGATGAGTTTTGAACTACTTAAAAGCAGCGTTGAAAAACTGATAGACCCGCAGGAAGTCAAGTTCAGCATTGTTTCCGTAATCATTCTGATAGCGGCTATACTTGTTAAACTGTGGATGGCTTATTTCAACAATATTATTTACAAGAAGACGGAAAACGTCAATGCAAAGGCCGTAAAGCAGGACTGTCTGAACGACTGCATTGCAACAGCGGCTACCGTAGCCGCTTTGCTGATTGCGCATTTTACCCCGTTCAGACATGCGGACGGGATCATGGGCATCATCGTTGCCGTCATGATATTTGCCTCCGGCGTAGAGATCGTAAAAGACATTTCAAGCAGGCTGCTCGGAAGCGCACCCTCCCCCGAGCTTGTCAAGGAAATAGAGGATATCATGCTGTCGCAGGACTGCATTTACGGCGTACATGATCTGATCGTGCATGATTACGGCCCGGGGCGCAGGATAGCCTCCGCGCACGCGGAAGTGCCTTGCGATGCGGATATACTTCAGGTTCACGATATCATTGATATCACGGAAAAGATCATCAGCAAAAAGCTGGGCATCATGATGTGTATACACATGGATCCGATTGCAGTTAACGACGAAACCGTAAACAAATACCGCGAATTTATGGCGCAGATCATCAGGGAATATGACGAAAGCTTTACTTTCCATGACTTCAGGGTAGTAGACGGACGGATAAAAACGAATTTCGTTTTTGACCTTGTCATACCGCACCAGTACCCAAAGAAAAAGCAGGAGATCATCACCGATCTCCAAAAAGCCGTTAACGCGAAAAAAGATAGTATCTTTCTTGTTATCACCGTGGAACACAGTTTTGTTTAACAAATAACCCCCCGTTCAAATGCCTGTCCGGCAAATGAGCGGGGGCATTTTATATATTGATAAATTTGCTCAATATTGTTGAGTAATAAGGTGATAAAGAAACGTGCATTTTGGATAGCCGAAAATCATAGTAATTACAGGTGATGAAAATGATTTCGGCAATACTTTCTTTTTTGAGTGCAAATTTTTTATACTTCATACTGCACATCAACAACACATCAAGCTTTCCGAAACCGCTGGACAGGAAAGAGGAAAAGGAGGCTATCCGAAGACTTCAGGCGGGCGACAAAGACGCACGCGCATTGCTGATTGAGCGAAACCTGCGCTTAGTAAGCCACATCGTTAAAAAATACTATTCAAAAACAAATGACAATGACGACCTGATCTCAATCGGCACGATAGGGCTTATCAAAGCGATTGACAGCTTCAATCCGGAAAAATGCACGCACCTTGCTACATATGCAAGCAAATGTATTGAAAATGCTATGCTAACATAACAGCAACAATTTGTGCCTTAAAGCCGCAAAATATATGCATTATTCCGAAAATTAACAAATGGAATGTGTATAGATCATTGTCTAACGCGTATATTTTGCACAGGATAAAGAACGGTGCAGTTGAGTACGCACCCCTGTTTTGTGTGAAACTCAAAGTGAATAACTACAAGCACTATTCGTTCAATGCTTTTAATGAAATTGATGATTCCACTTGTGGCGGCGCAGTCAAAAAGAGAAGGATAGAAAAGCACCTGACCATCAAACAAGTAGCCGGCGAAGTCGGTGTCAGTGTTGATACAATAATGCGCATTGAAAAGAACGAGTATACCATGCATAAACAGGACAAGTTGAATAAACTATGCGAAATCTTAGAAATACAAGCAGAAAAAATCTGCTCACCTTATCAGTTGTTCCTGCTGAATAACCAAGGTGAGCAGATTTTAAAATATCGTAAGGAAAATCATTTATCGCAAAGCGCACTTGCCGATATGCTCGGCACATCACGCCAGCGCATAGGCGCTTGGGAGAAAAACAAAAACCATATGCCATATGAGGCGTGGAGAAAATTAAGCACTCTGCCGAATCACCAAACGCCGTAAAAATATTTTTTGATGTTGCCGGCGTCAGGATAATTTAACTGATCGATCCTATCAACTACAAGATTTGCTTCATACTGAACATCTATCGTCTGAACTTCAATATTTTCAAGTGTAATATTAACAACACTTGCCCACGCTATGTTTCTGCTTTGAGCGGGGCAACCAAGCGAGTCAACATTGATGTAAAGTTTGTTGCCTTTACAAATATTTCGTTGGTGGTCATGTCCGTATAAAACGATTTCACTTGCTACATTTGAAAACATCCGTTTCAGATCATCTTCAGACGGATTCGGTCTGTAGTTGATATAGTGACCGTCGCGATCCATACAATAATGCAAAACGGACACAGTATGACCTTCACACACCGTATCTATCCGATACGGCAGACTTTTAAGAAAATCGACCGAACCGAGCGACAATAAACTGTACTCCCATTTATGATGTTTCATCTCTTCAACGCTCATTCGCTCTTCGTTCGGATATTCGCTCGGCATTCCCTCGAGCAGATACTTTTCGTGATTGCCGCGAACGGCTATCAAATTCGGAATATTCATTACAAACTGCACAGTTTCTTCCGGATACGGACCTATCCCGATCATATCGCCGCAGCAAATGATCTGATTGCTATTCAATTCATCCAATCTTTCCATAACCGCTTTAAGCGCCGGCAGATTGCTGTGTATATCTGTTATAACGCCGATTTTCATAATTTCACCTGCAAAAACAAACACAAAATATCTGTTTTATTATAGCAAATAAATCATTCAATGCAAAGTAAATTAAGTGTTCATATTCCGAATTATTTCAAGTCTCCTATTTCGGCACTTAAATATTTATAAACACTGTCATATATATACTGATTTTTTATCGCGTCTTGACCGGCATTCAGCCACAATGGCCGAGTCATAAAAACATTTATAACAACAACATAATGATGTGGATCATCTGTTTTTAATACGTCATTTATCGCATCAATAACTTTACCATACTTATGATTTTTGTAATTACAGTACGCTTCTATAACATTTTTGCCATTACTGCTTTTGTCAACTGCAATTCTGATCTCAGCCTCGCTCTGGACCTGCTCCGTTTCTGATGATTCACATTGAAATACCAAGTTTGAAGCACCACTGCATTTATATTTTTGATTTATGTATTCCGCAAGCGAACCGTAACAAAATGTTGCTGATTTACCGTCTGAATTTTCGGTATGGACATTTATTTTACTGCCGGGAAAGAACATTGCGCACATCTGCGCAATGTCTTCAAAATCAGAATATGAAAAGTTTGAGTCATCCGTACCTGCATTATGTAAGACTTCGTCATCAATCCTAAATTCAATATCTGTCTCTTTAGCCTTTGATTCACAAAATTCTTTTGAGTATTTTACAAAATCCCCATCAGCAAATTCCGCTCTATACATTATGCCGTCCTGCTTGATAGAAACTTTAAAATATTTCATAAGCATCTGAGATACGGCTAAATAATTAAGGCCTATATCATCTCGGTCTTTAATGACGTCAGTTAATGTTAAATTCGGCTGCTTAAAATTGAAATTCGCCGTTTTATCAGACAGCTCACAAAATTCTCTTTCCCAAGCAGATATATTGTCTTTAAGAACTGCCCAGTGATTTAAAGAATTGGTTTTAAAAATGAAGGAACCGTCTGAGCACATCGAAAAATCGAACTGGCGCACACCGTCAAAATAAAATTGAACAACAAACTGTCTCATAAATTTATGAATAAGATTGTATTTTAATGAGTGATAAGTATCTGATAACAGGACATCGGGTCTGTTGCGAACCTTGTCTTTTAATGACATCTTCATAATGTTGTCTCCTATAAACCTATTTTTTCATTTTGGCAGAAAGTCGCAAAGATGTGATCATATGCCTCTGCATACATTTTAGTATTTCCACCATTGTTTATTTCTTCCAAATCGGATTCTTCGCCTAGCAAACCATGATAATACTGATCTGTATCAACATTACGATAGATAACATGATTGGTTTGCTCAAATCGATACATACATACAATATACAGAGGCTCTATATATTCGTCAACATTTTTATCATCCGATTGAACAGGAAGATCAAAATGCTGAAAATAGAAAGCCGATTTCAATGTTACAAAATAGTATGAATAAACCATCATTGCAATAACATATAAAGCGGTTGCTGTGTTTACATCGGGTATTACCGCATTTGGCGAATCCAAAAACATATATGCATAAAATGCGATGTATGCAGAGCCGAAAAGGAAAATTGTAATTTTAGATGAATATTTAATATTTGACAAATAAAGGCTGATATAAAAAGCTGCCTGAAGGCCTGTGTATATTAACTCGATATACTCATCCATTGCATATGTATTCAGAAAAGACCAAAAACCTATAAAAACATCACCAATGGTTAAAAACATACATAAGAGCAGGGTTGCATTAATATAAGAACGAGTTTTTCTACCGTCAGTAAATATACCGACCTTCAATTTATCTGGAATAGTCATAAATATAAAATAAATCATCTGAAAAAAGCATAAAACCATATTTATTATATCCATCGCACTATCCGATATTGCAGATGCTCCAAAATCATATGTAATCAATGAATAAATAATAATTGCCAATCCGGCAATAACGGCAACCGGTCCGGCGGAATATTTCGCAACTAAACAAGTTTCCCTATCCATTACTTATCCTCCTTAAATCTATCATTTGTCATATAAAGCCAATCCGCAATGTATACCAACAGCAATGATGAGCAAAGTGCAATTGTCAGCCAAATCCCGTTTACTACAACTATAATGGTACACAGCGCCAAGATTACGGTACCGATCTCTTTTACCGTTTTATTAAATGTGAAAAATGCATTTCGTTTAAAGAGCGGTGCAACAGAATTGACAAAAAGCACTGCGGACATGATAATTACCGCGCCGGTCTCAGGCACAAAAGGCACATTGAAACGATAAAGCACAAACGCGTGTATCACAGAAAATACAAGTATGCCAAGAGATACAGAACCAAAAAAGATATTATATCCCGTTTCTATGTAACGGAACTTTTCTTTAAGGACCATTATAAGCATCATTAACGAGTATATGGCTGAAAAGACAAGCGACACAATATTGCCTTTACCCAAATGCATGGTAACAGCAAAATATGCTGCCACTGCTGAAACGACAAGCGACAAAAGGCACAAAAATACACTGAGATTTTTTAAAGAATTTACTTTATTTTTCATATACACCCTCCTATTTTTCAGACTTGTTTAACGTCATAAAACAGCGCATTAAACATTTTCTCTTTTCCATGAATAATAAATGATTTACTTTCGTCGGTATGCCAATGGCCAAAATACCACTGCTTAAACTCTGTTTCGTGCATAATCCAATCGAAAAATCCGTTAAGTTCATATTCTTCAGGAGATGGGATCTTGTGCAGCATAAGTTTCACTATTTCGCCCGGACAAGTATGAGTGATTACATAATCCACTTTATTACCTACCGTCTTTAATGACTCGATAGCGCGTTTATACTCCTCATCATTCGGCAATTCCTGCGGCCACCAGGATATATCCTGAGTTCTGTAAGCTTTATCGACGCTGTATGCGCCGCCGAAGGTAAAAAAAGTCTTGCCTTCAATGTTGTATATTCTTCCCCGTTCGAGATGGTAGATATTATCACGAATCTTATGGGCAGGAGCGCCGTATTTCTCAATTTCAGGATAGGAATACAGTTCATTAAAGTTTTCGTGGTTACCGTCTACGAACAGAATCTCATACGGCTTCTTTGACAGTTCATCCAACTGTAAATTATCTGCTGTTTTGCCGGTATGATCTCTACTGTTATACCATATAAATCCGAAATCACCGCAAACGATAAGTTTATCATGCTCACTCAGGTTGCTTTCAGAGTCAAGGCAGATTTCGCTGAATCTGCCTATATCACCATGCATGTCACCCGTAATATAAATGCTCATTATAACACCCCTTTAAATTAAAATTTTCTATAATAAGTTTCTTTGACGTCTTTCCACTCCTGAAGAGAGTTGATCGCACGCAAACACAGATCATCCGATTCGGCGTTATAGATAGAAATATATGTTTTTCTACGCCCAGCATGATCCGGTATATTGTCCGTAAAAGCGATATAAGTTCTGCCATAACTTTTAATGCTAAATACGGCGAGGCATTCATATTTTTTCTTTTTGCCGTTTGCGTCAAAGGCGTAAAAAGTATCGTGTTTTTTCATAAAAATTCCCCTTTGCCAAATCATATAAGAAAGAAAAATCTTTCTATATAGATGATATCACCGATTCGCAGAAAAATAGAATTTATGGTTTGGATGTAATAATTAATCACTTTCACAGAGTGAAAGCATCTTGTTAAAATCCAATACATCATCGAGCAATCGATTTTCATATAACGATCTAAATATTGCGGCTGATTTTGCCTGACAATTTAAACTTTTACGGGGTGTAAATATAATATCAGTAAATGCTGAATACTGTAACAATTCTCTGGATAAATCC
>URED01000024.1 GCA_900546785.1 uncultured Oscillospiraceae bacterium
CGCTTTTTCTATACATTTTTTTCTTTTTCGGTGTCACATCTATTGTAACGCTACAAAAGAGTTACAAAATTAAAATTATCTTTTAGCGATATTAAATAAATTATATAACAGTGTGTATAAAAGCACCCGTTATTTGTTTTCTCTTAAACGCTCTGTTTTTCAAACGGATAAACCAGACCAAGCTGCCGGCGGCATTCGTCCATGATACGCATACAGCTTCTCGTTGCCGCAAACGGGATATAGGAAGATTCTTTTTTACCGCTTCTGATCTCCTGCGCGGCGCGTGTAAATTCCGTTAGATAATCCGTTTTGCCGCTGAACACCTGCCTGCCGTTTTCATTTTTGAGCACGGCTTTGGACGCCATATGGAAAAACGCAGGGAGGCTGACGGTGCCCCTTGTACCCTCTATAAAACAATTTTCCTTGAGCGTGCAAAGAGACATATGAAGCGTGCATTCAAAGGAGTCATACACGAGCGTTACCGTTTCGCTGATATCGATTCCGTTTTTAAGCCTGCCGCGGCAGATGATATCCTTTGGATACCCGAAAAGATTATAGCAGTAAGTAATGGGGTAAATGCCTATATCCAGCAGTGCGCCGCCGGCGGTTTCCGGCAGGAGCACACGCGAATCCTTGGGCATAAGTATGCCGGGGAACGCATAATTGATCTTCACACGCCGAATATCGCCTATCGCGCCGCTCTGTACCCATTTTTTGACGGTTAAAGCGACGTCCGAAAACCAAGTCCACATCGCCTCGCAGAAATAAATGTTTTCTTCTTTTGCAGTATGGATAAGGATATCCGCATCGCCGGTGCTGACGCCCACGGGCTTTTCACACAAAACGGGCTTGCCGAGGCGCATGGCGGAAACGGCGTAATCCACATGCGAAGTATGGGGCGTTGCGATATAAACGCCGTCCACATCCGATCTGTTTACCGCGCTTTCAAAATCCGCAAAGTGCTTTGCGCCGTATTTTTCCGCAAAAGCTTTTGATTTTTCGGCGTTTCTGCCGTAGACCGAAATAATTTTGTGATCTCCGCGCAGGATATCGCGCGCAGTGGAATGCGCAATATTCCCGCTGCCGATATATGCCCATCTGAATTTTTCCATAAAAGACCGCCTTTCTAAGAACCGCTATATAAACATTATAAAGCATACAGAACACCATAGCAACCAAAAAAAGGGAGCGGCAAAAAAGCCTGCTCCCCATTGAGTAGTCTGAGAATGAAATATACTGAAAAAATCAAGCGGTCAGATCAGGAATCCCACTTTTTTCATGACCTTGCCGAGCGTGCGGGAGGAGACATGCATTGCCTTTTCCGCGCCCTTTTGCCGGCATTCCTTAAGATGCTGCTTATCGTTTAATAATGCATTGTATCTTTTTTGAATCGGTTCCAGCTCAGCAACCACGGCCTCGCCTACTGCCTTTTTAAAATCTCCGTAGCCCTTGCCGGCAAAATCCGTTTCTATCTGCTCCAGGCTTTCGCCCGTAACGGCGGAATAGATCGTCATAAGATTGTTTATGCCGTCTTTGCCCTCCGCATAGCGGACGCACATCTCACTGTCCGTAACGGCGGACTTAAATTTTTTCATGATCGTTTCCGGCGGGTCCGTGAGATAAACGGCGCCCTTTGGATTCGGATCCGATTTACTCATTTTGCGGGTGGGATCCTGAAGGCTCATGACCCTTGCGGCGCCCGTTTTGGGAATATACGCCTCCGGCACGGTGAAAACATTGCCGTAAATGCCGTTAAAGCGCTCCGCAATATCGCGTGTGATCTCAAGATGCTGCTTTTGATCCGCGCCGACGGGCACGATATCCGCCTGATAGAGCAGGATATCCGCCGCCATAAGGCAGGGATATGTAAAAAGCCCGGCGTTTACATTATCCTTATGCTGCGCCGCCTTATCCTTAAACTGCGTCATTCTGGAAAGCTCGCCGAACTGCGTGTAGCAGTTGAGTATCCATGCAAGCTGGGCGTGTGTTGATACCTGCGACTGAATAAACACGATGCCGTTTTCGGGGTCAAGCCCCAAAGCAAGGAGCATTGCAAAAAGCTCGTTCGTTTGCTTTCTGAGCTTTTGCGGATCCTGCCTGACGGTTATGGAATGCAGGTCTGCAACGCCGTAGACCGTGTCAAACTCCTTTTGAAAATCCGGCCAGCCGCGCATTGCGCCCAAATAATTGCCCAAAGTGGGTACCGAAGTGGGCTGGATAAGCGATAAGCTTCTTTTTTTCTTTTCCGCAATCTGTTGTTCTGCCATAATGATCTATCCGTCCTTCATTCAAAAATTTGTTATTTATTTAAACTGTTCGGCAACTTCGCCCATGATTTTAACGCCTTTCACGATATCCTCATCGCTCGGTGTGGAAAAATTAAGGCGTATATAGCTGCACGGCGCCGTATCATCCGTCATAAACGCGCTGCCGGGCACAACGGCCACTTTCCTTTCAAGCAGGGCGTTTACATACGCCAGCATATCCACATGATCCGGCAGCTTTGCCCAGACGAAAAGCCCGCCCTGCGGGCGCACATAGGTGATAAAGCCCTTGCAGTATACATCAAGACAATCGCACATCAGATCCAGCTTGCGCTTATAGATCTTTCGGATGTCTTCTATATGCCGATCAACGTCATATTCCTCAAACCAGCGGGAAACGATCATCTGATTGAGCACGCCCGTATGGACGTCCGAAACCTGCTTGCCGATCGTGAACGCGCCCGCCGCCCTTTTGGGAATGACGGCATAGGCAACTCTTATGCCGGGGGCAAGTATTTTTGAAAACGAACCGGCATAGAACACGATGCCCTCTGTATCAAAGCTCTTGATCGCGGGCACGTCCTCGCCCGCAACACGCAGATTGCCGTAAGGGTCGTCCTCCAGGATCACAAGGTCATTCTGAAGCGCAAGCTCATACATTTTTTTGCGTTTTTCAAGGCTCATCGTTGTGCCGCCTGGGTTCTGGAAATTCGGTATGGTATAGATGAACTTTGCGTTCGGGTTTTCGCTTATCACCTGTTCAAGCGCCTGCATATTCATGCCGTCTGCGTCAATGGGAACGCCGGCAAGCCTGCAGCCGTGGGAACGGAAACAGTTTAAAGAACCTATGAAAGACGGCTCCTCGCAGATAACGGTATCGCCCTCTGACGTGAGCACACGGGTCGTTATATCCATGACCTGCGTGCCGCCCGCCGTGATGATGACAACATCATCGTCCGTGCCTATATTTCCGCGCCTTTTCAGCCATTCCTTAACGGTTTTGCGCAACGGCTCATAGCCCTCGGAAACGCCGTAAACAAGAGCACAAACAGGGTCTTCATTCAGGATCTCTGCCGATAATTTCTTTACCTCCTCGCACGGGAAGGCAGCGGTGTCCGGCGAGCCGCCCGCAAACGCGATCATGCCCGGCTCGTTGGTGACCTTAAGGATCTCCCTGACTGCGGAGGGTTTTAAATTTGCAAATTTTGCCGATAAACTGTAACTCATTTCTCTCACTTCAAAATCTCTTTAACAAATCTTTCACACGATCTTCCGTCACAAAGAGGGATGAACCGGTTTTTGAACGCAGCAAGCTTTTCATTGCCCCTGCGTGCCCGTAGAACGGCTGGCGCAAGTTCATCGAACTCGGTTACAACCTCTCCGCACGAATAATCGGAATAATCATAATAAAAGCCCCTGCCGCCGTCATATTCGCCGAGATCCGGCGCGTAGAGCACGGCGGGGTTTCCGATAACGGCATTTTCAAAGATTACGGAGGAATAATCCGTAACAAGCACATCGGTTATAAAAAGGATATCGTTGATCTCCCGCTCGTTTGAAAAATCAAACACCCTGTCTGCAAACTCGGCGGGAACGGAGATCTTTTCTTTGATAAACGGATGCAGCTTTATAATGAGCGCCCATTCGGCGGGCAGACTGCGCATAAATGCGCCCACGTCAAAAAGCTGCGCCGGGTAAAAGGCGTTGTGCACATTCTCTCCCCGGAAAGTGGGGGCGAAAAGGCATATTTTTTTGCCTTGAAGGCGCGGCTCTTTTTCATACAGCCTCTGCTTTGCCGAAGAAACGTAAGCCCCGTCAAAAAAGCAATCCGTTCGCGGCGTGCCGACCGGCTTAACGCGGCTTTCCTCAATGCCGAACGCCTCGGCGTAAACGGGCACGATCTCCGGAGAGGAAACGATGGCGTCCGTATAATTCCGGTGGGTGATGGAATTTTTCTCCGCCGAGCTTCTGCCGTAGCCGAAGCGCTTGAAAGCGCCCATCGCGTGCCACACCTGAACAAGCCTTTGCCCCTCTCTGAGGCGCAGGACATACACAAGCGGCTCATAATCATCCACCAAAATGAACTTGCTTTGCGCCATTTCGGCGGCAAGCTCTTTTTGCGGCAGAGGATCAGGCGCGGTCACGGTTTTGATCTCAAAATCAAGGGCGTTTTTTTCTATATACTTTTTGATTGCAAGCAGATTGCCGCCGAGCTTCCCTTTTGAGGTGGAATACATCAGTATCTTTTTAACGTTCATGGGGAGCTTTTTTGCCTTTTCAAATTCGGCGGAAAAACCGGCGTATCTTGCCCGCTGCAGTATGGGGTACAAAAATGATCTAATCCTGCTCATGATCTGTTTCTTCTTTTTCTTTTGCGAAAGCGGCTGTTTCCGGCTCCTGCGCCGGATCTGCGCTTTCCTGCGCCTGCGGCGGTTCCTCATCAGAGAGAACGCCGTAATTGTAGCGCCCGTCATAGACGCCGCGCGCAAGCTCATCTATCAGCCTGCCGTATTCGGCGGTTATGGAATCAAAGCGCTTGTTGACATAGGCTTTCTTAAACTTCTCCTCTTTTTCAGCCGGGGCGCGCATGTCCATGGCGATGAAATCGCAGATGCCCTTGGCGTTTTTGGAATAAAGCGCGGGAATATCCGTCCAGAAATCAATATAAAAGCCGCGCTCATCGATATACTTCTCGCTGTCAAAACAATAGATATACAGCGGCAGATCCTTTAACAGCGCTTCATAGATAACGGAGCTGTAATCGGTTACCACATAATCCGCAACGCACATGAAATCCATGGCGGTAAAGTTTTCGCCCTCCGCCTTGTTCATACGCGATTCGGTATAGATCTGCTCGTGATTCGTATCTACCACATGGTGCTTTACGATCAGGTTGAAATCGGAATAATTGACCTTGTTTACAAGCTCCTCCGTTGCTTTTTTAAGTGCTTCCCTGTCCTCGGGCGTATCGCGGAACGTGGGGGCATAAAGGATAGTTTTGCGCCCGTTATCCAGCCGGGGATATTTACGCAGGATATTGCCGCGCATCCTTTCATTCTCGTTCTCATCGGTAAGATAATCCATGCGCGGAATGCCTATGGGGATAAATTTGCTTTCCGGCTGGCCGAACGCCTCTGAAAACGCGGGCACGCACGCATCCCCGCTTGCGGCGATCAGGCTGTAATTCTTGTGCATCTTAAACGCCTTGGCAGTTTTTGACGATTTGCCGCCGTCCTTATCGAGCACGGACTTTCCGAATTTTTTGAACGCGCCGAGCGCGTGCCAGATCTGAATGATCTGAAGCTCCTTTTTGTGCCTCAGCATAGAGGCAAGGATACAATACCCGTCCAGCACGACCACCTTGGAGGTTGCCATAGCCTTCATCTGGCGGCGCATCTCGCCGAGATACTTTAGTTTGCCGCCGAAGGAGGCGGGTATCATTTTGCACAGCACAACAACTTTATACTGCGGATAATTCGTTTTTATTTCATTGATGAGATAGCGAAAATCCGTGGACGGTGTTTCGCTCTGGCGGGATATGAACGCTATTTTATTTTCTGTTTTCCGGCGCTTATAAAAGGAATAGACGATACCCATTACCGCGCCGAAGAGCTTTGCGAACAGACTGATCACGTTTTCACTTCCCAAAACATTTAAAAATTACTCGTAAAGCGGGTATTTTGCGCAGATATCCGCAACGCCGTTTCTGATATACTCTTTCTGATTATCAAAATCGGTGATTGCAAGATAGATATACTCTGCGATCTTTTCAAAATCCTCTTTTTGCAGACCTCTTGTGGTGGCGGCGGGTGTGCCGATGCGCACGCCGGAGGTTACGAACGGGGAAAGCGGCTCGTTGGGCACGGTATTTTTATTGAGGGTGATATGCACCTCGTCCAGCCTTGCCTCAAGCTCTTTGCCCGTAACGCCGGTTCCGATAAGGGAAAGCAGGATCAGGTGATTATCCGTGCCGCCGGAAACAAGGTTGAGTCCTTTTGCAATCAGCGCGTCCGCAAGGGTTTTGGCGTTGTCTATGATCTTTTGCTGATACTCCTTAAACTCCGGCTTCAGCGCCTCGCCGAAGCAGACTGCCTTGCCGGCGATCACGTGCATGAGCGGGCCGCCCTGCGTGCCGGGGAATACGGCGGAATTGAGCTTTTTGATCAGATACGGGTTGTTGCAGAGGATAAGGCCGCCCCTGGGGCCTCTTAAGGTTTTATGCGTGGTTGTTGTAACAACATCGGCATAAGGAACGGGATTCTGATGCAGCCCTGCGGCAACAAGACCGGCGATATGCGCCATATCCACCATAAACATGGCGCCGTTTGCGTGGGCGATCTCGCCCATGGTCTTAAAATCTATCGCGCGGGGATAAGCAGAAGCGCCCGCAACGATCAGTTTGGGCTTTACTTTGTTTACCTGCTTTGCAAAAGCGTCAAGGTCTATAAATCCGTCGTCATTCACGCCATAAGGCACGAAGTTAAAATATTTTCCGCTGATATTTGCCGGTGAACCGTGCGTTAAATGACCGCCGTTGTCAAGGCTCATGCCCATAACGGTATCGCCGGGCTTAAGAAGCGCAAGATAAACGGCAGTGTTTGCCTGCGCGCCCGAATGTGCCTGCACGTTTGCATAGCCGGCGCCAAACAGCTCGCACGCTCTTTTGATGGCGATATTTTCAACGATATCAACATATTGGCAGCCGCCGTAATACCGCTTGCCGGGCAGACCCTCCGCATACTTATTTGTGAGCACGCTGCCCATTGCCGCCATGACCTGCGGCGAAACAAGGTTTTCAGAGGCGATCAGTTCTATGTTTTCACGCTGGCGCTTAAGCTCAAGCGCCATAGCGTCCGCCACTTCCTTATCCGTCTCCGCAACCTTTGCGATTGAATCATAGTAATCGGAATACATAATTTAACTTCTCCTTTGGTAAAAATTATACACTGATATAATAACACAACTTATATAAATAAACAATAATGATTTTATGAAAATCTAATATTAAAGCGCGTGTTCTTACCCGTTTTGGTGCAGGAAAGACGTTTAACTTGCAAAGCTTTGCTTTTTAGTTTATAACACCCCCTCAAGCAACACCGTTGCCAGCTCCCCGCGTTCAATTTGACTTTGCACCGGTCGAAACGGCTATTCTATAGCATTCTAACCGCCGTTTCTTAAATGCTTCGTCAAATCCTCCTTTTCCCAAAAAGTCTAACGTCTTTTTGGGGACCCCGATGGGGCGCCTCCATCTGCCGAAAAAGGCACAGCTTTTGCTGTGCCTTTTTCAACAAATATAATGAACCAGAAGCGGTAATAAAAATGATGGTAAAAGGAAAAAAGAACCGCGGAAGAAATTACGCTAAATGCAGGACGGGCGGTAAATATTATAAATATCTATTTGTTTTTCTTCAAATACAGATTCCAATGCGTCCAAGCCGTTTTGTTGGCAGAACTTCTTTTCCGCATTCGAAACAGGCACTGCCATAAGATAAGCAACTGTCATATCGTCAAAAGGCAGATTTTGAGTATTATTCCACAAAAACGGATATGTCAGCAAAATATGCTCCATCTCACTTTTGCCGATATACATGGAAACGATATCGTCAATTATATATCCGGGATAAGCGTTTTTTCTGTCCATGATCTCAAATGTTGCAGAAGTAACTATATTGGCAAAGTCCTTCACTGAAGAATCACAAGCAGCCAGTATCTCAGAGCGCAACGGCTTTTCATTATATGTCAGCCCGATATTGCAGTTGAAAAGTCCTATCGTTCCATAGGAGGTTACCCCATCATCCGGACAGTCATCACAGATCATCAGATCAACGGTCTTTATTTCATTTTCGTCTGCAAAGCGAAAAATTCTCGGCTTTGCGTTAAAAATTTTTAACGCGTTATTGGCAATAAGTTTATTCGTTGTAATCATAATTTTGTTCCTTCTGAGATATTATGACCTAAATAGAAACAGTCATATATTTCAAACAGTATTAGGAAATTCCTTTTGGGTATCATTTATTTATACCCCAGCAATACTTGTTAAACTTATTAGCATTATTTTGACAATCACAGGATAATAATTTATTCTTATAAATTTTTATTTGGATGTTCGGACCACACCAAAAACCATTCCTGTCAATTTGTTTTTGCGAACCGCTTGTACAAAATTTTGAGAAACGAATATTCCGTAATAATCTTTTTTCAATCTGAACATATCATTTCCTTTAATTTGTTCTTCATGAAAACCATAAACGGCGATTGTTTCCCATGCACATTTGCTTATGCTCAGATCTATAGCACTGTCATCAACATGATTTCTTATATGCATAGCGTATAATTTCGCACTCAGATCGGGAAAATCAGTAACATTAACAGGTATGAATACTGTACTTCCGATGGACAATTTTTCTATAACTTCTTTTGCTTTTTCAGTAACAACCGGGATACCAATATTGCTCGAAATATAGTCTTCAATTGTAACATCGTTGCCTTTACAATTTAATTCAGCGTTAATGCAACTGCAATTAAGGTCTACATTTTCATAAATACTACGGTCATTAAAGCCGTTTTTGTAAGCATCAATTTTTAATAACAGTGGATTTTTGCACGAATAAGCATTCGCCAGCAACTTATAAAATCTCATAAAATAATATTATTTTATCTCCAATACCTTTTTCTAAACATTTTAGGATTGTTGATGATTTTTTTAAATCAGTAAATATGTAATCTCTGCGATATTCAATACCATTGCGTTTTCGTATGGGGGTTAAATTTGAATGAAGCGTTATCCCGCAATGGCGAAATAGAGGATCACGGCGGCGCCGAGGATGATCCTGTACCAGCCGAAGACGGTGAAATCGTGCTTTTTGATATAGCTCATGAGGAATTTGATGGCAAGGATAGACACTACGAACGCGGAAACGAGCCCCACAAACAGGATCACAATCTCCAGCGAAGTGAAATCAAAGCCGAATTTCACAAGCTTGAGCGCGCTTGCGCCGAACATGACGGGAACGGCGAGGAAGAACGTATATTCCGCGGCAATGCCCCTTGAAACGCCGATGAGCAGCGCGCCGAGGATGGTGGCGCCGCTTCTTGAGGTGCCGGGGAAGATTGCGGCTATGAGCTGGAATATACCGATGATGAACGCCGTTTGATATGTAATATCATTGATGGAATTGATCTTCGGTTCCCTGCCCTTATTGCGCCTTTCAATGAGGATGAAAAGCACGCCGAAAACGATGAGCGCCGCGGAAACGGTTTGCCAATTATAAAAGACGGCTTCCAGCTCGTCGTCAAAAAACACGCCCACGATCGCTGCCGGAACACAGGAAACGATGATCTTGAGCCACATGGTAAGCGTATCCTTTTTCCAGCGCAGCTTTTTTTCCTGTATATCAAGCGGTATGAGCTTTTTGAAATACAGCACCACAACGGCAAGTATCGCGCCGAGCTGTATAACAACGAGGAACATGTTTTTAAATTCCTCAGACACATTCAGCTTCAGGAACTCATCAACAAGGATCATATGCCCCGTTGAGCTGATGGGCAGCCATTCCGTTATGCCCTCAACGATACCGAGTATAAGGGCTTTAATGATTTCTATAATATCCATAAGATCAGGCCTTTCGCAGCAAGTTTAGCACATAAAAATCAAGATCACGCAAAAAACGTGTTAAATTTTACAGATCATTCTGAAGCTTTGCGGCGGTCAATGTATTTTGCATGAGCATGGATATGGTCATAGGCCCTACGCCGCCGGGAACGGGCGTGATAAACGAGCATTT
The DNA here is from genome assembly GCA_900546785.1 of uncultured Oscillospiraceae bacterium. Classification (GTDB taxonomy): domain Bacteria; phylum Bacillota; class Clostridia; order Oscillospirales; family Acutalibacteraceae; genus Eubacterium_R; species Eubacterium_R faecipullorum. Next base: position 10,049 of record URED01000024.1, read on the forward strand.
TGGCGCAACCTGTTCAAAATCCACATCGCCGCAGAGCTTGCCGTTTTCATCGCGGTTCATGCCGACGTCTATGACCAAAGCGCCGTCCTTTACCATATCCGCGGTAACGAATTTTGCCTTTCCGATCGCCGCAACAAGAATATCCGCGGTGCGTGTGATATCCTTTAAATTAACGGTCTTGGAATGGGTGATCTCCACCGTGCAGTCCGCATGCAGGAGCAGCATTGCCATCGGCTTGCCGACGATATTGCTTCTGCCGATCACAACTGCCTTTTTGCCCTTTGTTTCTACGCCGCAGGAGCGGATCAGCTCCATGATGCCGGCGGGGGTGCAGGGCAGAAAATGATAATCGCCGATCATGATCCTGCCGACGTTTACCGGGTGGAACGCATCCACGTCTTTCATAGGATCAATAAGATTGATGACCTCATTCTCATCAAGATGCGCGGGCAAGGGAAGCTGGCAGAGTATGCCGTTTATATCCTTTCTTTCATTGAGCTCGCGCACAAGATTATTGAGCTCCTGCTGCGTGGTGCTGGAGGGCAGAGCGTATTTTTCGCTGTAGAAGCCCACTTCGGCGCACGCTTTTTCTTTATTTCTTACATAGACCTGCGACGCCGGATCATCGCCGACGATGATGACCGCAAGGCCGGGTCTTATCCCTTTCTTTTTCAATTCTTCCGTTTCAAGCCTGACGCGCTCGCGCACGGCGGCGGAAACGGCTTTTCCGTCTATGATACGCATATTTACTATTTTCTCCTTTTCTGCCATTCGTTTTCAAACCGATCATTTGCTCACAATATTGAAAAAGAAGCCATTATCCTCTGATCTTCTGCAATGTGAATAAGTATATTCCTGCGCCACGGGGCAATACACGGGCGCAAGCGGCGGCGGATCTATCAGATATTTTCTTGCAAGGGTGCCCTTTTTCAGCTTTCTCAGCATCACGATAAGCAGCGCCGTGAACGCCGCAATGATGACCGCTGAAAGAAGCTGACTTACGCGGATCGTTGTTGAACCGATATAAAGGCTGTCCGTCCTAAGACCCTCTACGACCATTCTTTCAAGCCCGTAGCCGATGCCGTAGAGCAAAAAGATCTCTCCCTTAAACTTTCTTCTTTTCTTAACGAAGAAATGGAGGATCAGAAACAGCGCGATGCACCAAACGCTTTCGTAAAGGAATGTTGGGTGAACGGCAACATTGGGATCCACCTCCATGCCCTTTTGCAGCAGATCCGCCTGATTTGCGGCAAGCTCATCACGTATCTTGGTTGACCACATGCGGAAAAGCGCCGTTTCCGTATTCGTGCCGAAAGCCTCCTGATTAAAGAAATTGCCCCAGCGGCCTATGCCCTGCCCTATAAGCAGGCCGAGCGCGCCCACATCCAGCAGATTGGCAAAATCGATCTTGCCGATCTTGGCGCCGATCCAGCCGCCGATCAGCGCGCCTATGATGCCGCCGTATATGGCGATGCCGCCGTGCCAGATGGCGATGATCTCGCCGGGATTCTGCGAAAAATAATCCCATTCAAACGCTACATAATAGAGCCGCGCGCCGACTATGCCGAACAGCGTGCCCCAGATCAGAACATCCGTCATGCCGTCAAGGCCCATTTTCCATTTATATGCGGTGCGCCCGCCGTAAAGCACGGCAAGCGCAAACCCGAATGCAATTATGATGCCGTACCAATGCACTTCATAGCTGCCGATCGTAAATGCGACGGACGGAATATTGAAGCTGACTCCAAGCCCGTCAAAAAACACCTCTGTATAATTGCTCATATCAAATTCTCCGTTAGCCTGCGCCGTTATCCCGCCGTTACAACGGAAAGGGCGCTGTATCTTTCATCCAGCTTTTCCGAAAGCAGTTTTTCTATATCTTCCTTTTTAACGTTTTTGTAGATCTCAAGCGCGTCAAACAGGCCGTAACCCGAAAAGTAACTTTCTATAACGGAATTGGCAACTTCGTCCGTATCGTTATACGACATGATCTCGCGCCCGTAAAGGCTTCTTCTTGCCGCCTCAAAAGCAGCGTCTGAGATACCGTTTTCACGAAGCTTCCTTACCTGCGCCTTGATTGCGTCTGCAACGGCGTTAGGATCTTTGCTTTCGCCGTCAAAAATAACCGCCTCATAGCCGTGGCCTATAAAATATTCCTTTGAAAGATCCGAATCTATAAGCCCCTGTTCAAACAAAGAAACATAAAGCTCCGAGGTATTGCCGGCAAGCACTTCAAGCAGGATCTCCATCTCAACGATCTCACGAATGGAGCGAACCGGCGTTTTGCATGCCTCCTTGTAGCCGAAGGAAAAGACGGGAACGCTTACGGCAAGGTGGTATTCCTCAAAGTTCTTTACGATCTCCCTATGTTCCTCTTCAAACACGCGCTCTATCTTGATATCCGGCGCTTTTTGCAGCATCTCATCGCATATCTTTACGACCTGCTCCGGCTGCACGTTGCCGACAACGGCAAGCGCCATGTTATTCAGATTATAGAAAGTGTTGTAGCAATCGTAAAGGAGCTTGTCCGTTATTTCGGATATAGATTCAACCGTGCCGGCAATATCTATCCTTACGGGGTGATTTTTATAAAGGCAGCGCAGCAGGTTGAATGTGCTCATCCAGCCGGGGACGTCATAATACATCGTGATCTCCTGCCCGATGATGCCCTGCTCCTTTTCAACCGTTTCTTTTGTGAAATACGGGTGCGTTACAAAATCAAGGAGTATCCGTAAGCTGTCCTCAAACCGATCTGAACACTGAAACAGATAGCAGGTCTTATCAAACGAGGTATAGGCGTTCGCGGACGCACCGGTCTCTGCATATCGTGTAAACGCATCCAGATCCTCGCTCTCAAAGAGCTTGTGTTCCAAAAAGTGCGCTATGCCCTCCGGCACGCGGGTAAAATCCGCCTGATCGCTGCGCTTAAAGCAGGTGTCTATAGAACCGTATTTCGTGCCGATAACGGCATAGGCGGATTTATAATTTTCTTTGGGCATTACGAATATCTTGAGCCCTGAGCTATGGTCTATCTCATAAAGGTGTTCTCTTAATTCCTTTGATTCGTGTATCATCACTCACCCTCCTTTTCGGAAACAAGCCTGTAGACCGTATCAAGCGACACGGTCTTGGCAAGCGCAATGATCTGATCCTTTGTTACGGCGTTATTGCGCTTTGCGCTCTCTGCCGGGGAGCAGTAATTCCCCTCCGGGCTTTGGACGCCGTACCACGCCTCCGTAGTTTCCGGAGAGTCATAAACGGAATCCAATGCGTCGTTCAACGCCGTTTTGGAGGAGTTGAACTCATAATCAAAATTGCCTTTTTTTATCTCTTCAAGCTGATTCAATATCTCCCGCTCAGCCTTTTGCATATTTTCCTCTTCACAGCCGCTTTGAACAAACAAGCAGCTTTTTTGGCGGACGGACACGGCCGAGCAATAATAGCAAAGGCTCATCTTTTCACGCACATTTGCAAACAGCTTGGAATACGGGCCGCCGCCGAAAATATCCGCGAACGAGCGCAGGACCGCCGCCTGCTGCATATCTGCGGGATCCGCATCAACGGCAAAGCCCATAACGAGCTTGCCCTGGCGCACCTGCTGCCTTTCCGTTTCCCGTTTAACGGCACCTGCGGTATGCGCTTTTGGCAGGGGCATGGGCTGATAAGCTCTTTTTATGCCTGCCAGCTTTTCGGAAAGCATATTTGCTATCTCCTGCCCGTTTGCGCTTCCGACGAGGGAAACGACGATTTTGGAGGTTTCAAGCAGTCTGCGCCATGCTGACGCGGCACCGGCAGCGGTGATCGCCTGCACCTGCTCCTTTGTGCCGTATCTGTTTACGGCAAAAGGCTCGCCGGAAAACATGATCTCCTGCGCGCGTTTCAGGGCATACGTTCTTTTTTCGTTATCCTCGCTTTCGATCTTTTGAATCAAAGCGCGTTTTTCCATTTCAACATTTTCTTTCGGGAACACACCGTTTTCATCAAGCAGCGGTTCAAAGACCATGGAAAGCAAAAGCTTTACACAATCTGCCGTGATCTTTTCACCGTCCAGCGAAAAGCGGTCGTCCAGGCAGGTCACGCCTATTTTAAGCTGCTGCGCCTCGCCGGTTTTTAACGAAGACGCAAGCACTTTTGCCCCGTAAAGATAAGCCAGCCTTTCGTTTAATTTGTTTATTGCAGGGTACGCGGCGCAGGTTCGTGAAAGCACAAACGGCACCGCAGCGTTTACAGCCGCGTTTTCAGACGACAGCGGCGTAATAAGCGTTATCGCTATCTCATTGGTCTTGAAGCGGTCGGCAGGCACGGAAACGACCTCTGCACCCGGCGCTGCAACGTAAATCTTAAAATCTTCCATTTTAAACCTCCGCAAATGCGTATTAACTTATATATAATAGCATAATACTACGATTATTTCCATATTTTATTTAATTAACAATTTTTGAACACCTTAAAACAGCAGATAAAGCAGGGCAAGCAGAAGTTTATCGTCTGTTTTGCCCTGCGAAAGTAATATCAGAATGATAAGCAGTATAAAGGTTGAATCCTGCCCCGTGCCCTCGTCCGATTCCTCGCAGGCATCGTCCCGGCGCTGCGCGGGCTGCGGCGCATATGCGGCACGGTTGCCGCCGGTATTTTCGCCTACGCCTCCCGGAGGCTGAGCATCACGCCCACCGCCGTCACTGCCGCGTTCAACGTAGGACGACGCCCTTTCGTGCATCTCTCTTACCCTTTTTTTAGCTTCCTCGATATCCGAATGTGAAAACTGCGGCGTTTAAAACAGATCCTTGAGCATGGGCAGAATATCAAAAAGCCGCAGGATCTTCAGCGCCGTATCGGCTTTATTTCTGTTTTCGGGAGAGAGATGGGGCTTTAGGGCAAGGATAAGATCCGTATTTTTATTTGAGGTTGCATTCATTTTATCAAATATCTGCTTTGCACGCATCATCATCTGAAAATCCTGAACACCGAGGCCGAGCGGATTTGAATTGTTCTGAACAGGTGCGGGCGCGGACGGAGGAGCGCTGTTTTCAGACTTATCCTGCGAAGCGCCTTCCCCGCCGAGTATGGACTGCGCAACGCCCTTGAGCATATCGATATCGGACGGCGAAAGCCCCGCTATAATATCGTTTATATCGTTCAGATTTTCCATATATTATTCCTTTCCGAGCTTTTTTAACAGCTCCTGTGCCTCTTTGCCGGAAAGCAGTTTCTGCAGCGCTTTCTTATCTGAAAGAACGCTCTGCACTTTCTGCTGCGCCTCGGGGGACAGCTTTTTGCCAAGATATTCGTTGAGTGTTCCGCTTTCCGCAGCCGCTTTGAGGGAAGCCGCGTCAACGCCGGCGCTTTTTCCGGAGCTTTTGAGCATCTGATTTAATTCTTTTTCACCGAATTTTTTGTTATTCATTGTAATCACCCGCTAAAATCAGTATAATAATGTGTATGAGACTTTAAGGAGAGATATGAATGAGAATGATCGTCACATCTGACAGCCACGGCAGACGCGGCGCGCTGTTTGACATCGTTGAAAAGCATATTGAAGAGGCTGCGCTGTTCGTCAATCTGGGCGACTGCAATTCCGGCAGAGATCTGGAAGACGTTGAAGCGTATTACGGCAGCAGGCTGAACCTGATCTGTGTAAGCGGGAACTGTGATTTTTCCGGCGAAGCGCCTGACGAGCAGATCATAAATTTCGACGGCAAAAAAGTGCTTTTATGCCACGGGCACACATACGGTGTTAAGCACGGGCTTTTTGATTACCGGGAAAAGGCAATAAAAGAAGGCGCGGATATTGCCCTTTACGGCCACACCCACACCCCGTGCGTGAATTACATGAACGGTATTTACTTTTTCAACCCCGGCGCCGTTCTCAACGGCGAATACGGAATAGCCGATATTACCGATTCCGGGATCATGTGCATAAACGCGAAGATATAAGGATTATTCCCCGCCGCGAAGCCCTGTAATATCCGCAAAGACCTCCGCTGCGATCAAAAGACCTGCGGCGGCGGGGACGAACGCTGTGCTGCCCGGAACGGAATGCTTGCCCGGCGGCAACGCACCTTCAAGCTTTGAAAGGTCCACGCTTACGGGTTTTTCTTTAGAGTAAACAACCTTGAGCGCGCTTACGCCGGCTTTTCTGAGAACGCCGCGCATAACGCGCGCCAGCGGACAAACAGAGGTCTTATAAATATCCGTGACCTGCAAAAGATCCGGCCGCAGCTTATTGCCTGTGCCCATAGAGCTTATGACGGGAACGCCCGCCGCCTGCGCGCGCGTGATAATCAGTGTTTTCGCCGAAACGGTATCCACCGCGTCCACTACATAATCATAATCCGAAAGATCGAGCATATCCGCCGTTTCCTGCGAATAGAATAGATTATGCGTAAAAATTCTGGCATCGGGGTTTATGCTGAGGGCTCTTTCCTTTGCCGCTTCAACCTTCGGCATGCCAAGCGTATCCTTTACCGCGATGATCTGGCGGTTCAGGTTTGATTCGCTTACGGTATCAGCGTCTATAAGATCCAGCGCACCTACGCCGCTTCTTACAAGCGCCTCCACCGTATAACCGCCAACGCCGCCTATGCCGAACACGGCAACACGGCTGTTTTTCAGCTTTTCAAGCGCTTCTTTGCCGGCAACGAGTTCGGTTCTTGCAAAAATGTTCATAAAATCATTCCAATAACAGTTATTTTCAAGCTAAATTGTAGCACAAATGCGTTCAAAATACCACAAATAAATCAATTTCTTGAAAACGCGGGGCAACGGTGGTATTATATTACGGTAACATAACATTGGTAAATTTATACATTCTGTTTAAAGAGAGGATATAACAATGGTTTACAACACGATTCTTGACGCGATCGGCCACACGCCCATGATAAGGCTGAATCGGCTTTCGGAGCCGGACGCGGCACAGATACTTGTAAAATATGAGGGCGTGAACATAGGCGGTTCCATAAAAACACGCACGGCGTACAACATGCTGAAACGTGCGGAGGAAAACGGGCTCATAAATGAGAACACCATAATCGTTGAGCCGACGAGCGGCAATCAGGGCATTGGTCTTGCGCTTGTGGGCGCCGTAAAGGGATACAAGATCAAGATCATCATGCCGGATTCCGTTTCGGAGGAACGCAGAAAGCTCGTAAAAAACTATGGTGCAGAGGTGATCCTGATACACGACGACGGAAACATAGGAAAGTGTATTGAGGAATGCATGGAAACGGCAAAACGGATGGCTGCCGAGGATCCAAACGTTTACATACCCGGCCAGTTTGAGAACCCCGATAATCCCAAAGCGCACATCTACCACACCGCAACCGAGATACTTGAACAGGTTGGCGGCGATATTGACGGATTTTGCAGCGGCGTGGGCACGGGCGGCACGATAAGCGGTATCGGCGAGGTGCTTAAAAGGCAGAATCCGTCTATAAAGATATGGGCGGTTGAACCTGAAAACGCAGCCATTCTGAGCGGCGGCTCCGTAGGCACGCACCTGCAAATGGGTATAGGCGACGGGCTGATTCCCGAAAATCTGAACACAACGATCTATGAAAACATCTGCGTGATATCAGACGACGAAGCAATTAAAACGGCAAAGCGCCTTGCTTCTGAGGAGGGTATTATGTGCGGTATATCAAGCGGCTCAAACGTTGCGGCGGCAATCAAGCTTGCGCGCAGGCTCGGCAAGGGCAAAACGGTAGTTACGGTTTTACCGGACACGGGCGAAAGATATTTCAGCACCAAGCTTTTTGACGACTGATACGGGGTATTTATTATTTAACATCACAAATTTTTTGACTGCACTGCGCTTTTGCGCGGTGCTTTTTTATTTGATTTACACAAAAAAGCGGCAATTATTCCATTTCTATTTACAAAATGCAGTATAAGTGATATACTATACATAGGTGGTCTATGTATAGATCGGCTTTATATAAATAACACACATCATTTTACAGTACAGATCACAGAAAGGAGGTACTGCATTGAAGATTAGTAAAGAACTGATAAGCGGGAGCACGCCTATGATGGTACTGTCCGTCATCAACAGCGAAGATATGTACGGTTACAAGATAATACGCGAGCTTGAAAAGCGCAGCGACAACGTATTTTGTTTAAAAGAGGGCACGCTCTACCCCATTCTGCACGCGCTTGAAAAAGAAAAACTTGTGGAAAGCTATTGGGTTACGGCAGACGGCAGAAAAAGAAAGTACTATCACATGACAAAGAAAGGAGCAAAGCGCCTGGCGGAAAAGAAAGAGGAATTTGAGGAATTCAGCGTTTCCGTATCAAAGGTACTTAACTATGCGTAATGAACGAACAGGAATTTCTGCAAAAAGCAACTTCCAAAATTTACAGTTTCCGCAAAAAGCAGATCATTGCCGGCGAGCTTCATGACCACATTCTATTAAAAAAACAGCGTTTTGAAGAGGCGGGATACACCGAAGAGCAGGCAGAGGAAAAAAGCGTTGAAGCAATGGGTAATGCCGAGGATATAGCGGACGCGCTCGGAAAGCTTTACAAATCCTACAACGCTGCGCCCGATATTATTTTTCTGCTGATCACCTGGGCGGCTCTTGCCGGTTCGTATTTTGCGCTGGAACGATTTGTTTTCGGAGATCCGGGCGTGCTTTCCCTGCTGCTCTGCGGAATCCTGGGCGGCGTTGCGTTCTTTTGCCTGTATGCGGCATATGCGTCTTTCAAAAAACACCCCGCAGCGGCGCTTTGCGTTTTGCTTGCCGGCGCGGGAACAGGATATTATGAATATCTGCTGACGAATGAATTGAGCCGGCTGACGGACGGAAGCTTTACCGTGCTTTGGAATTATATAATCAACGGTGAACTGTATTTCAACCGTAACCAGCAGAGCACGGAGATGCTGACCGCTGTGCTCAGTATCCTGGGCGTTCTGTTTTTAACTGTTTTTTTGTTTGTACTGCTGTACGGCATTAAAAAGGTTACCTGTAATAACAGAAAAATCGATAACGGCGTAAACAAGATAACAACGATTCTATGTATAGCGTTATTTGCCGTTTCCGCAATTTTTTCCGCTTATTTCGGCATCAGTACAATAAACAGGATCCAAGCGTTTCAAAGCGAGTATGAAGCCGCGTTTCAATTCGTTATAGATATTGAAAAAAACTGCAACACACAGGAAGAGGTTTCCGAATTTCTTGAGGGAGCCGAATACAGCTTTTCCACGGACGGAGAGGAAAGCGTGGGATCATACGGCTATTCGCACAATCTTGTGAACATCTATATTGATTTTTACACGGAGCCGGAGCCGTTTGACCCGGAGGATTATGATACCGGGATGGAAAGGCTCTATAACGAAATGATGCAAAAGCAGGATTATGCCGAAAGATATGTATATAATATTTCCCTTTCTTCAGAGCCGCAGCGTTTTGCAAATGACTACGATTCCCTTACGCTTGCGGCGCTTAAGGCGGATGAGGAAACGATAGAGGCGCTGTACAGTTTTAGGCCGTATGAGCATACAACGCAGGAAAGGTACGAATATTTTATAAAATACATGCCTACTTTGTTTACCGTAAAAAAATGCAGCCGGGAACTTGCTAACAGCGAATTTGAATTCAAATATATTGAGGGCAGCGGAGAAGCAAAGGAAACAGAATATTTCAGCTTTACGACCGAAACGCAGGAACTTCTTGATTTTAAGGCAAGGGAAGCGGAGATCATAGAAATACTGAAAAATACCGATTCGCGCGACCGGCTGGAGATAGCACAGCTCACCGGCACAACGGCGTCTGATCCGGGATTTACGCGTGAGGAATATGAAGAGTTCATTGATTATTGCTGTATTTATCTTGGGGAAGATTCAGAGATTTATCAAAACAGGGATCTTGCGTTAGACCTTTATGACAGCTTTATTGAATACAAGATCTATGATGAATGGAGTTTTACACTTTACAGGTTGGGAGAAGAGAATATCGTTATTTTTGATAACAATATTGATGTTTTTGAATATCTCAACAACCCAAAGGATCTGTATATTGATGAAGTGGATCTAAACGGGAAGCCTCTATACGGCGCGGTTGATTACGAGCCGTTCAACAAATTGACGATCAACGGCGGGTTCTTTGATAAGAAAGGGCTTTATTACGACAGCGCGGAAAAGATCCGATACTACACCCAAGACGGAGAAGCTTACCGCTATGATTCTATGATTGATATGAATGAAGCGGAGGATAACAAAAAGAAGTATTTGCTGAAAAACAATGAAGGGGCAAATTATTCCGCAGACATATGCTTTATAGATCCTGACGGCTGGCTTGTAATAGACGAAAACGCAGAGATAACGCAGAGCGCGGACGGAACCTACAGAGATTCCGGCGGCAAAATCTTTACGCCGGTGTTTGAAACAAGCTGGGATCAAAACGGAGATCTTCTTTTTGCAGAAGATCTTGAATAAACAGCCAAAAGAATCAATATAGAAAGCGGAGCGGGTCTGCGTGACCCGCTCCGTTTCATCTTTATCACAAAAAACAGTATATAAAATGATTAAATATTAAAACAAGGATTGATTATGCGAGGAGCTGTGAATTATAATGATGAAGGCCGGATACGGCAAGAAGATTTTATAAAGCGGTGATACATATGAAAAAAGTTATAGTTGTTTCAAAAACGCACCTTGATCTTGGGTTTACGGATTATGCCGCGAACATCAAGAAAAAATACATAAATGAATATATACCCGGCGCTATAGCGCTTGCGCAAAAGCTGAACACGGGCGGGCAGAAGAAATTTATATGGACTACCGGCTCTTGGATACTGAAAGAGGCGCTTGAAAAGGGCGATGAATTACAGCGCAAAAAGCTGAAAGAAGCGCTTGCAAACGGCAACATTGCGCCGCATGCAATGCCGTTTACAACACATACGGAACTGCTTGACGAAGACATGCTGGAATACGGCCTTTCCATCGTTGACACGCTCGACAGGCTGCGCGGCAGAAAGACCACAGCGGCAAAAATGACGGACGTGCCGAGCCACACAAAGGCGCTTGTTCCGCTGCTTGCAAGGCACGGCATCAAGCTTTTGCACATTGGCGTAAACGGCGCTTCCGCTCTGTGCAAGGTACCGTCGTGCTTTCTTTGGAAAAGCGGCGGAGCGGAAATCGTTGTTGTTTATTCGGGCGACTACGGCGGCGCATTTAAAAGCGATCTTGTTGATGAGATACTTTATTTTGACCACACACTGGACAACCGCGGCACACCCGAGCCGAAAAAGATAACCGAAAAGCTGGAAAAGATAGAGAGTGAATTTCCCGGATATACCGCAGAAGCAGGCACGCTTGACGAATTTGCGGATATCATTTGGGAAAAGCGCGGCGAACTGCCCGTTGTTACCGATGAACTCGGCGACACATGGATACACGGCACGGCGGCTGACCCGTATAAGGCGGCTGCGCTGCGCGAGCTGATACAGCTTAAAAACAGCTGGCTTGAAAGCGGAGAGATGAAAAGGAATTCCGCCGAATACATAAGATTTACCGATTATCTTATGTGCGTCGCCGAACACACCTGCGGAATGGATATGAAGACCTATCTTGGCGATTATGAGCATTATCTGAAAAAGGATTTCCAAAAGGCAAGAAGCCGCGGTACTTCAATCATTCACCACCCGTTCAGGGATTATCCGCAAAATATGATAATAGCGATGGGCAGGCTTGTTGGCAGCAATAAGAAAGCAAGCTATTCCGCTATTGAAAGAAGCTGGGCAGAGCAGAGAAAGTACATTGCGGACGCCGTTTACTGCCTCAGCGGCGAAAGGCGCAAGCAGGCGCAGGAGGCGCTGAAAAGGTTAAGGCCGCAGAGCCCGGCGAAATACAAAAAGGAGTTTGACACGGATACGGAGCTTTCCGCAGGCAAATGGAGATTCAAGCTGAATTCCATGGGCGGCGTGGGCAAACTCACCTGCGACGGCGACGAAGTCATCAAACAAAACAACGCACCTGTTGTGGAATATATAGGCTTTGATGACAGTGATTATGATTTCTGGCTGAACAACTACAGCCGCAACATAGATATAAACGCCCACTGGGCAGTTTCGGACTTCGCACGCCCGCTTCTCAAATACGTAAAAGGCAAATACCCGAGCGGCAGATTTGAATACAAGCCGTGCGGCATTTACTCGGCAGGCGAAAACGCAGTTGCCGTTGACCTGAAATGCGCCGATAATGCCTGCGAAGAGCTTGGTGCGCCGCGGCTCATTCAGATAACATACACGCTGAGTGAAAACGGGCTGCATGCAGAGCTTGCGTGGTTCGGTAAAGATGCGAACAGGCTTACTGAGGCGATCTATTTTCACCTTTCCCCTGCCGGCGGCAAATTTGAGCTTAAAAAGATAAGCGAATGGATAGACCCTTACAGGATCGTTGAAAACGGCGGTAAAAATCTGCACGCCGTGCAGTGCGCAAGGCTGCAGACCAAAGAAAGGAAGTACATTTTTACGAACCGCCACGCACCGCTCATCTCCCCCGGCAAAGGCAAGATACTGCATTATGACAACAAGATAGAAGACATTTCCAAAGACGGCATTACCTATGTTTTGCAGGATAATGTTTGGGGCACGAATTTCCCGCTGTGGTATGAAGAAAATTCCCTGTTTGATTTTGATATAACAGCGGAATAACCGGCATAAAAGCCTCCCTTTATATCGTAAGCCTTTACCATAATCATAACCACCAGTTGAATTGCAATAGTAAAATAAAGGTAGACACATGGAAAGCCTCCATGTATCTACCTTTTTGTTGTGTTAAAACATAGGAGGTGGTAAAAAATGAAAAAGGGCAAAAGTGAACCATAGTCAATAAAGTTAAAAAAACGTATCATCTCTGAAGGCAGACGTCCGCTGTGATTCAACACAGTTCCTTTCAAAAATTCCTTTACTAAGGTGCGCGCCGGTCGCTACAGTCCTGCGCCTGTTGACGCTTTCTGTCATCCTCAAGAAACTCGGCAACTACATCGGTTACTTCAATTCGGACTTTTCCATCATATTCAATTGTGGTTTTCCCAATCCTTACCTTTCCGTCAATTCCTGGTGCGTTATCGTCTGTTTTTTGACGCCTGCACTCCCATCGCATTCTTTGTATGCAAAACATATTCAAAAACAACTTATAAGACAAACGCAATCAAATTCACATCCCGCGCTGTCCGTCCAAACCCAGCTACAGATTGCCACTTATAAAACAAATTCATAATTGTTAAACTAAATAATTCTTATTTATGTATTTAACTAAAATTTAATTTAAAACCTTAAAATATAAGTTTTCTTGATCTGCATTTCATAATACAAACATGCTGCCGTACCGCTATACTATTGATTTATTTTGTGAATTTATGTATACTTGAATTGTAATGGTATTTTGTAAAAACAATAGGTGGTGACATGCTGTGAATAAAATTTCTCGTGACATTTTTAAAGCTATACATGAAGGCAAGTGGTTAGCAGTAGAATACAGAAACCAACAAGGCAATATCACCAATTATTGGATAGGAATAAAAAACATAAATCCATACACTAAAAAGTTATTCGTTGATGGGTTAAATGTTGCAACCAGGCAAATGGCAGAACTCAATTTGTTTTTCAATTCTATAATCAACACAAATTTAATAAAAGGTTCTTATTGCGAAAGAAACAAGACGCTTCTTAAAGATATTGAAGAGCATTCATCCAGATATTCATTTATTTTTCATAATATAACAAATTTAAAAATCCTTGATTATTACAGTGAATGTAACAAAATGGATACAACGCCTTACAGAAGGGAATATGAACTGATAGAGGAATTAGATATTGATGTTATCGGTGATGGAGATTATCATTTAAATGACAATCAGTTTTCAGCTCTGGTAAAGCAGTTTCATATGGAAGCAAAAGACGCAAACAAAAATAAGTTTCCAAGAGTGGTTTCTGTTTGTATGAATTTATGTAGTATTCATACTAAAAAAGGGCTATATGTTCTTGCCTATAAAAAATTGCTTTTTGATGTAAAAAAGCGCACTTTAACCCAAGATGACGAAGTTACTATCTGTAAAGAATTTACGGTTGACGGGATCAAAATGAGCGCGCATTATTTTTTAGATGCGGATGAAATATCTCTGCTGGACGATTATGAGACGAATGCCGAACTTATTAAGGATCTGATAACGAAAAACAATCCGGAATACGGCGGCGTTGATGATTTGCCATACATTATGGCTCTCACTCGAGATTTCACGATAGATCTTGATTCGGAATATGCGGCAATTATAGATATGTATGAAAAAGGCGATGTCACATACCCGATAAAAGCTTTTTTCGGAGACCTTACAGCAAAACCGCGAAGAATAAAGAATTATCCTTTGGCCTTATATAATGATAAAGTAAATCTGGATCAACTTTTAGCGATCCATAACGGGTTAAAATATCCTATTCTTTATGTTCAGGGGCCTCCTGGCAGCGGAAAGACAAATACTATTTTAAATACGGTTGTTACTGCGTTTTTCAATAATAAAAGCGTTTTAATATCATCCTATAACAATCATCCTGTTGATGAGATATATGATAAACTTTCAAGTTTGAAATATAGTAACAGAATAATTCCATTTCCAATCATCAGACTTGGAAACAGTTCTAAGATAAAAGACGCTATTTTGCAAATCAGGAAACTTTATGATCAAACTCTTAATATAAAAATATATGATACATCACTGTCCAAAAAGAAAAATAATGAGGAGCAAAGGACAAAGGCTTTAAGCGATTTGCTTAGTCGATATGAAAGCAAACTTGATATGAGCGATAGAAGAGAAATGATAAAAACTATGATCTCCTCTTCACAGAACCTCACATTACTTGCAGATCTGCAAGGCAATCAGCTTAATAAAATTAATCTTGAATTAGATAACATCGGCGAAATAACGGAAGATGATATTAAACCATTGATATCACAAGATAGAGGTGAATTACTTAAATATTTAAACTATACATCTGCAAAGTTTATTAAGCGCTTATCCGAGCCGAGATACAAAGACCTTGCGGATATAATTTTTAATGAGAAGCTTGATGATGCGGCTAAAGACTTAAACGAATATCTCTCAAATGACGAGAATTTTCAAAAATTTATGAGGATTTTTCCCATTATTGCCACAACAAATATTTCTGCTCACAAATTGGGTGAACCAAAGCAGTATTTTGATATGGTTATAATGGACGAAGCCAGTCAGTGTAATACCGCAGTGGCTCTTTTACCGATTTTGAGAGGAAAACAATTAATGCTGGTGGGTGATCCACAACAGTTAAAGCCGGTCATTTTACTTGATGAAAAAAGTAATCGTATTTTGAAAAACAGGTATGGAGTAACTGATGAGTATGATTACAGAAATAAATCCGTTTATCAAACTTTTTTGGCGGCTGATGCCGTAAGTGATGAAATTCTGCTCAGCTATCATTATCGTTGCCACCCTAAAATAATTGCTTTTAATAACAAGAAATATTACAACAACAAGCTTAATGTGAAATCATCTTTTTCAGAGGAGGAACCACTTGAATTTATAAATTGTGAAAGTGAGAATACCGGTTTAAAAAATACAAGTTCTGTGGAAGCGAAAGAAATAGTCCACTACGTAAAAACACACCCGGATAAAACAATTGCCGTAATAACCCCCTTCGTAAATCAACGCAATAAAATTAAGGAAGAACTTAATCAAAACGGCATCACTAATGTTGAGTGTGGAACGGTGCATGCATTTCAAGGAGATGAAAAACAGGAAATCCTTTTTTCTTTGTCTCTTACAAATAAAACCGGAGAAAAAACATACGGTTGGCTTAAAAATAATAAAGAGCTTATAAATGTTGCTACATCCAGAGCAAAAGAAAAACTTGTTATTTTAGGAGATAAAGATCAGATTAATCGTCTCCATAAACCGGGAGAAAACGATGATTTATTTGAGCTTTGCAATTATGTGCGTTCAAACGGAAAAACAACTGTAACCCAGCGTGAACCTGAATCCCGCGCTCTTGGTATTAAGCCGTATAGTACAGAGACCGAAACGGCATTCCTTGAAACACTTAATCATGCGATCAACGCAATGATGATAACAAAATCAAGATATGTTGTTAAAAAGGAAGTTCCGATCTCGCAGGTATTTTCATCAGCAGATGAAGTAAACGATTTGTTTTATACAGGCAGGTTTGATTACATAGTTTATGAACGCGACGGACGAGAACTTCTGCCTGTTTTTGCTATTGAACTCGATGGCAACGAACATACAGAAGATGCTCAGGTTATTGAAAGAGATAAGAAAAAGCAGGAGATTTGTGATAAACATAATTTTCAATTAATTCGTGTTCCGAACAACTACGCAAGGCGTTATAACTATGTAAAAGATATTCTTTCGTCTTTCTTTGAAAATGCAAGATATTAAAAAATAATCATTTTTTGAAAAAAGCACATGAAGGAGAAATTCTGAACAAATCAGATTCTTTATTTTTTGAAAATGATGCCTCCGGCTACTTCCCATTTTTACATTATTTACAAGGAGAAAACATAATGAGCAGATCGGTAAAAGAATTAGAAAGCATAATCAGCATAGGTATGAGCATAGACGAGATCATAGGCGCTTTTGAAAAATGGTATCGTCCAATGGAAGAAGAGGATGCCCTTTTGTTTGAAACGGGAACATTTCGTTTTACGGGGGAAAAATTATTTTATTTCTCGCTTACAAAGCAGTTTTCGAGCGAGGACGATGAATATTATCAGATTCACATGGATATTCTTTATGAACCGGACGATGAGAATAAAAAATTTTCCGGTACGTTTTGGGACGAAACCGGTGATGAAATAATGAATTACATCAAAAATTCAGATGAATACGAATATGCTCAAAGGCATAAATATAAAAAAATTGAGATCTATATGGACGAAACCTAATCCATTTTCATTTAACATTAGAGCATGAAATCTTAAATCAAAAGGCAGGCGGATAATTTGCAGACGATTGATGCGGCTTTGGAAAAGCTGAGCAAATCAAAATTCAGATCACGCTTTCACCTGAATGCAAAGGACAAGGCATATATTAAAGAAAAAGGCATGAAAACGATTCGCTCCCATGCCGTGGATTTTATACGCGCACGCCTTGCGCCGGCGGTTATTCCGAATGACGGCAAACAGACACCGATGAGAGGTGAACCGCCCCGGATTGTGCAGACAATACAAAAAAGAGGGTGCCTGTGGTAAAGATAAAATTTCAAGCGACAAACTGATTTCGTTTTTCAAGCGGAGTCAGTTTTGTTTTAGATTGAATACGGTAATTGTTGTAGTAGAAGATGTATTCGGATATGAGGAGGCTGGCCTCCTCATAGGTGGCGAGTTTGACTCTGTTAATGCATTCAGTTTTGAGAATGGAGAAGAAATTTTCGGCTAATGTCTTTCCTTTACGAATCATTTCGATGATTTCTTTTTCATATTCACTTATGTGGCTGTATCTTCTTGGCATAAAAATCCTCCTATGGCAGTTTCTTTCATTCTACCACAGGAGGTCTGTTTTTCCTATTGTCTACTTTTTACGGTCTTGTGCGGTGATCTGTGCTGCGAAGCGGACGGACAGATCTTTGTAATCCGCAGAAACCAAGGCATGCTGCTACTGCCCGGGCAGGTACATTCATACAGGACCGAAAAATACTGTGACAGTTATTTGTGCGTTTTTTCTTCTGATCTCGTAGAGGAATTTTACACAGAAGTTAAGGGCTGCCGATTTATAAACCCTGTCATCGACTTTAGAGACGAAAGTTTATGTGATATTCTGCAAAACAAAAACTCTGATATCTATTTGATTAAATCCGTACTTTACGGCATTTGCAGCCGAATATACAACTCTTCGGAACTTGTTAAAAAAAGCCATTTTAACGATGTGTTGGCAAATTCAATAGCAGATTATATTCAGGACAATTATAAAGAATATGTTTCTCTGAAAGAAGCGGCTAAAGAGCTTGGATATAATTACAGCTACCTTTCCACCTTTTTCAACAACAATTTCAGTATGAATTTTTCAACTTATGTGAATGGATACAGAGTACAGCACGCTGAAGAATACCTTATTAAAACAGATAAGAAGATCACTGAGATTTCCAAACTCAGCGGCTTTGAGACAATAAGAAACTTTAACCGCATCTTTAAAAAAGAGACCGGAAAGACGCCGAATGAATACCGCAGGGAACACTTAAAAAGGAATTAAAACGAGACAAACAAGACGCACCGCTCAGAGAAGCATTATATTCACTTCATAATTTATCTTATACTGCTTGTCCGGCTTGGGGGTATCTAAAAATATGGGGTTGGTGTTTCTACCGTTCGAGTAGAATCTATAACTGCGGTACAAAAGGGTCAATTCTGTGTGCTCCACCGGTACGGAGGAACTGGGGCATCTTGAAATGATCGGCACGATCGTTCACCAGCTTACGAAAAACCTGACGGAAAAGCAAATAGAGGAAAACCCCGGCTTTGCGGCATACTTTGTAGACCATACCACAGGCGTTTATCCTACCGCCGCAAGCGGCTTCCCATGGAGCGCCGCCTCTATCCAATCTACGGGAGATCCCATTGCAGATCTGAACGAAAACCTTGCCGCCGAACAGAAAGCGCGCAAGACCTATGACAACATTCTGCGCCTTGTTGACGATCCGGATGTGATTGAGCCGATCAAATTCCTGCGCGAACGCGAGATCGTCCACTACCAGCGTTTCGGTGATACCCTACCGCAATCTTGTAAACTTTTTTCTTAATTTTCGGTGCAAGGTGTACCCCTGCACCGATTTTTTGTTTATATGTTCCAAATGATGTCAATTTTATCACTTGTAGCATAGATTTTTTTGATTACTACGTTTGCAAGTTCTCGCTTTCTTTCAAACGGCAGTTCATCGAATTTATCAAAATCACAGATTATTTTTTCGTTTGCCGAGAATCTGTTTTCGCTTAGGTGTTGAATTTCCGCCTGGATCTGCAGCTTTTCGCCGTGCAGGCGTTCCACGCTTTCGTTTATGTAAGCCATAACCGTTTCGCTTGCACCCGCAACATTTTTAACCATTACGCTTATCTCGTTTTCTATCGAGGCAAACCTTACCTTCAGTTTCTCTATTTCAGGCTCGTTGGAATTGGTTCCTTTGATTTCAAATTCTCTGTAATCGGCAAGTTTTTCTTTTATCTTTTGGAGTATAAATTCTTCAAATTCATCGGCGTGTATCGTACCGCACCCGCAGCAAAGATTGTCATTCATCTTGTGAGAACAGAGAAAGTAACTGCAATCTTTCTTAACATAGTTTTTCCTCACAAGGGCGTAACCGCAGTTCCCGCATTTAATAAGTCCTGCGAGCCATGTGTTTTTCGCTTTCGGGTTACGCTTGATCTGCTGCTGGTCAAGGGCTCTTTCCCTGCATCGTATCCACAGATCGGAATCAATAAATCCCTCATGCGGAGCGATAACCAGCACCGCGTTTGAAAGATCTGTCTGCTTTCTCGTTTTCTTGTCGCCGGTATAGAGATAACAGCCGTTCGTGCCGATAAAATCCTCCGGCGGATTGATGATCTTCACACCTTTTGATTTCATGAAATTATAAAAATCCAAGTCCGCTTTTACATAAACGGGATTTTTTATAAAATCCTGCACCCTTGCCCGTGTCACCGTTCGGTTGCGTCTGCATTCCGAAGGCATGGCACGCATTGCCTTTGCGATATCCTCGCTGGAATAATTTACATCGGCGTACATCTCAAACACTTTTTTGACGAGTTTCACCTCTTCCGGCACCTGCTCATACATAGAAGTTTTTACGCCGTCTATATTTAAATCCACTTTTTTAAAGCCCACGGGAACGGGACCGCCCATATAAAATCCTTTCTGACTGCGGGAGATATAATTATCTTTTACTCTCTGCTGCGTCGTCTCTCGTTCAAGTTGGGCGAATGTGATGCAGATATTCAGCATTGCTCTGCCCATCGGCGTACTCGTGTCAAACTTTTCCGTTGCCGATGAAAATTCCACGCCGAGGTTGCCGAAAATATCCATCATGTTTGAGAAGTCAAGTATACTTCTGCTGATCCTGTCCAACTTGTATACGATGACTTTTGTTATTCCTTTTCGCCCCGATTTAATGTCCTGCATCATTCTCTGAAATTCAGGACGGTTTGTATTTTTTCCGCTGAAGCCTTTATCCTTGTATACTAAAAACGCCTCACCTCTTGCCTCGTAGGTACACATTTCGATCTGCGATTCGATGGAAATGCTGTCCTCTTTTTCTACGGATTGCCGAGCATAAATTGCGATCATAAGAATCTTTCCTTTCCTATGACCGATAACTCAACATCACTATATACGAAGCCTTTTGCGAAGTCCAGACTAAATTTCATTCTTACCAAACGCCTTTGCAAGAATATTTTTAACAGTCATTCGGTTTAATTCGAGTTCGTCTTTGGTGAGGCTCGGATCATATTCGTTCACTGTGGTCTTGCCTTTGCCGAAATTCATCTCGTAACTTCTTATCAGTTTTTCATTTATTACCGGCTTATCCACAGCGCGCACTCCCCTCACTCAAATTTATATTGCTAGGACAAGGCGCATTATTCAGCTTTGTAATTTCGCGTGGCATAATACCACGGCCTTATGAAATTTCTATATCACCCCTCTCCTTCAGTCCGCTTTTACAGCAAGGACTGTTATATTTTTGTATTTGTTTATCATATATTCATCCTTTCCGTCCTGCCGTTATCCGGCAGGGCATTTGTTTATTGTTGTAATCATTCTTCACCGTTCTGGTAACGGATAATGTCTTCAAGATTGATCCAGCCGTTTAGTTCTTTAACTTCGTTGATAACTCTGTGTTTCATTTTGCGGACTTTTTGATCATCAAGTTCAAATGCCCCTGCAAGAATGTTCATCAGCGATGAGATTTCAACAGCAAGTTTGAAAATAATTCTTGATAATTTATACTCTGATAAATCTATTTTTGCACCAACTACACTTTCAATAGTAGGAGCGAGTATTTCAGATGTAAGTTCTTTATGCAGATAACAATCATAAAATTTTACCGCTTTTGAGATAAACTGATTTCTGCTTTTCACATTTGCAATATCAATGTCGCTTTCACACAAGTCTATTATTTCTTGAGGTAGATACAAAGATATTCTTTTCATTTCATTTTTATCCATTTTTCCTTCACCTCCTTGTTGTAAATAATTTGGTATCAAAATGAGTTTTGCAAACTGCCGTAATCAGCAGTAATTTTGTATTTGTGGTACCAAAATATTCCTTGTTTGGCTACAATAAATTCAGCTGAAACCGTATTTTGGTACCAAAACTTAAATCCCGCAAAGCGTTGCTGTTGCGGTGTTTTTCGGCTGGGTAGCTCTAAAAGTGTGCCCAGCCTTTATCCTGCTTGGAATTGAACCGCCTTTTTCGGCGGTTTTTTCGTACTTTTTCTGTCTTGAAATTTGCCTCGCTTTGTTGCTTTCGGGTGTTTTCCTGCCTTTTCTTTAACTCTGCCAAATTCGGCGGACAGTGCCGTCAGGAACGGCAGGAACACCTTGTTCACACCGCCGTGTTCAAGGCGTCACTGGTGTCACTGTTTACAAGACAGAAAGAAATTTCAACTGTTCTTTTGCCGTTACTTCTACTACTTGAAAAGTATACACCTTGTTCTTCAAGCAGATAGCGGAATTTCACCATCTGCTGTTTCAGTTTCTGCGGTGTGGAACTGAACTTTGGAAACTCGTTTTTAATCTCTTCCACAAGCTCTGTATTTCCGCCACGGAATACGAGATGCTTTTCCATAAATTTTATGAGTGTTATCATTTCGTCAGTGGGTTCTTGAGTTGGCTCGTCCAGACTGTCGCTTATCATTTCCCATCGGCAGTTCTCACGATTGAATTTAAGTTTAAGACTTCTTTCTTGTATCGAACGCCCTCGGCAGTAAAGTGTATTAATGCCTTCCTTGTGCTCGTCTTTTCTGAATACCAAAGATGAGTCGGCTGCGCCTGTCAACCCTGTTGTTCCCGAAACCATTGTGTGCGGGTCGCTTGCTCCCTGTTTTCTCAAGTGATGAACAAGAATTATTGAAATTCCAAACTCATCTGCAAGAGTTTTAAACTTTTCAATGTCGCCGTAATCGTTGCCGTAGGATAATTCTGTATTGTTGTCACGCACCATCTGCAATGTGTCTATCGCTATCAATCTAATATTTTTGTTCTCTCTGCAATAACTTTCAAGCTGTTCAATAAGTCCGTTGTTTAGCGTAGGAGCGGTAACGCTTACTTCAAGTTCGCAGGACGGCTCAGCAGTTATGTCGTTCACTCTTGACTGTATTCTTGAATAGTTGTCTTCAAGACAGAGATAGAGAACCTTGCCTTGATTAGTAGGCATTTCCCATAACGATTTTCCTTTTGCTACCTGCATACAGATGTCAAGCACCAGCCACGATTTGCCTATCTTCGGTGGTCCTGCAAGAATAGTCACTCCCTGAGCGATTAATCCGTCAACGCTGAATATGTTTCTCGGCAAATTCATATCCACTAAAGTTTCGCTGTCTATCGGTTCAATATTTACCATTTTATCCTCCTTTCTTTTCTGTTATTTAGGATGCCGTTCTCCTACCCCCCCCCGCCAGGCGGCGTGTCATTGTTGCTCTCCTATTAGGTCATCGCATATAATCTGAACATCCTCTCTTAATTCACTTGTCAAGGTTCATTTGTATTGATAGAATTTTCTATCTATGATATGATTTTATCAGTGACAGAAATTTTTTAACAGAGTTCAGAGTGCTTGATTATAAATTCAAAAAATTCACAAGATTGATTACACACAGAGGGTTGCCATGAGATTTACCAGTCAAAATGATTTCTACGCTTCGTTACATTTGAGTTTCAGCGAAGACAAAAAGAAATTTCACGCATACACAAATCCAATGTCAAGTTGGGATAAAAGTATGCTTAATGTTATGGACAGCGTGTTCAATGAACTTAACAAATTTATTGAATACGATTTCAGATTTATTTCTGAGTATAAAAAAGAAATGAAATCAAATTATGAGCAGGTGTTGAATTTTAACATCAGCAATACGCAAGCTTTGGAATATTATCAAAATTATTTTTGTCTTGTACGTGGCATAGCAGAAGAAATGAAAAATGATATGCCTGTTATGGCAACAGCTCTTAAAATTTGCGCCGATGCAAACGAAACCATTGATAATTTTATCGCATTTGATTTTATTTCTCCTATGGATGCTATGTGGGATGAGATAGAAGGTATCTTGATATTACAGCGAGACTTGTATATGAGATTTGAAGAGTTGAGCGAACTCCAGCTCAAAGCAGAGGACAGAAAAAATCTTCCGATTTTGGACAGGTTGGGAAATTTTAATGTTGAAACAGATATTCAATATATTAACGGAAAAGTTAACCAAACATATCTGGTAGAATCAGCGGAAGTGTTTTATTCTTTGCTTACAACTTATTACTTTGCATCAAAGCCGAATATTGCTCTGTGCAGAAACTGCAACAGATTTTTTGAGCCGAAAACAAAAAAGGTTACTCTGTACTGTGACAGAGTAACCGATAAAGGTATAACCTGCAAAAAACAGGGTGCGCTGTTAAAGCACAAACAACTTGTAGAAAGTGATGAGGTGCTGAAGAAATTCAATTCCGAGCGCCACAGAATTTACACTTATTCCCAGAGAGCAAAACTTGATGAATACGATTTTTTCGACGATTACTATAACTGGCTTGATATTTTTGAGCCTAAGATTAACGATTACAAACAGGGCAAAGTTTCTAAAGATGAAATTTTAACCCTTCTTGAAGAGGAAAGCAAAAACTTTATTCCTTACAGCAAAGATAAACACGATACGGATTGGTAAAGAAATTAAGATAGCGCCTTAAAGCGCGTTTGCTTTGTTTGAATATTAACATATTCTCTCTTTATGATATACTTAAATAAGGTAGTAATAGTCCCTACGAAAGGAAAATACGCTTTCTGTATAAACTTGTCTTGTTTCCAATAATTTGCATTATGAGCAGTTTCAGGACGGAACAGTAAAATGCATTGAATATGA
>URED01000025.1 GCA_900546785.1 uncultured Oscillospiraceae bacterium
ATTTAGTTTGGGGAGCAATGCGGGGAGCAATGACCTTTGCAAATAAATCAGATTCAGAACAATTTAATACAAATGAAAATGTAAAAAATCGCATAACTAAGCCAAATACCAACATTTGGAAAATAAAAAGGCAGGTTTAAAACCTGCCTTAAATGGTCGAGGTGACAGGATTTGAACCTGCGGCCCCCACGTCCCGAACGTGGTGCTCTACCAAACTGAGCCACACCTCGATTGATTTTGCACTTGATATTATTGCACATTTCAAATGATTTTGCAACACTTATTTTTGCAAATTGTAATATTTCTGTTTTTTGACATATTCGCCCCGATATGATAACATAATTTTATAAGTAATTACCAAATCGGGGGTTAAACTATGAAAAGATTTTTTGCAGCGCTGCTTTCGGCGGCATTGCTGGCCGCCGCCTGCCTGCCCGCTTACGCGGCTGAAACCGCGCAACTGAACATTTCGGCAGACGGCATTTCACATGAAGTTTCCGAAAATCTTTACGGCGTATTTATTGAGGATATTTCAAAAGCCGGAGACGGCGGACTGGTTGCCAATCTTGTTTACAACAACAGTTTTGAATACAACGATACTGCCGAGGAAAACGCCGAGCTTAACGAGGCTTACTGGAATTTTACCAACATAGAGCACGCGATCTCCACTGCTCAGCCCATGAACGAAAACAATACGCATTATGAGCAGCTGACCGTTTCCGGGCGCGGACTGATCACAAATCTGGGCTGTGTTGAGCACTGGGATTACAAAACTTATGACCCGAATGAAGATTTGCAGCAGGTTGCAGATATGGGCTTTAAGGAAGGACTTTCCTACGATTTTTCCTGTTATATAAAGAACATTGATTTTGACGGCGAGGTGCAGGTATATCTTGACGGGGATAAAAACCCGTCAACAGCATATCAACTTGATATTTCAAACACCGGTGCGGACTGGCGCAAGGTGGAAGCCACGCTTGAATCCGCAGCCACGGAGGATGGTGCTCTTACGATCGAATTCAACGGCACGGGCACGCTCTATATTGATTTCGTGCAGCTGATACCGCAGGACGCATACGGCTACGGGCAGGAGCAATGGCAATACACACCGCTGCGCGCAGATCTTGTTGACGCACTTCAGAAGCTGAACCCTTCTTTTATCAGATTTCCCGGCGGCTGTTTTTGCGAGGGTGACTCGCTGGAAAGGCTATTTGACTGGAAAGCGACGATAGGTCCCGTCGAGGAACGCGAACAGAGCTACAATGTTTGGCGCAACGACGCGGCGGGCGACTATTATATCAATTCCAACGCGATGGGCTACGGCGAGTACTTTAACCTGTGCGCCGATCTGGGCGCCGAGCCGATACCCTGCCTCAACGTTGGCCTTACCTGCCAGGGTCGCAACGGATATGACATCAACGTTGATGCACTTCAAAAACTTTCCATGACGGACGATGAGTTCAGGCAATACCTGATTGACGTGCGCGGTTATTCCGAGGACGACAGCGAGGGAATTGAAAACCGCATAAATGAGGTAAACGGCCTGGGCTATACGAGCGAGGCGGATTTTGACGCTTATCTGGAAACGATCGCGCTGACCCCCGGCACTGCCGAATGGGAAAATTACGTGCAGGACATACTTGATCTTATTGAGTATGCAAACGGCGACGCGACTACCACCTATTGGGGCGCCATAAGAGCGGCAAACGGCCACGAGGAACCGTACGGTCTTGAATACATAGGACTTGGCAACGAAAACTGGGGCGAGGTATTTTGGCGCAATTTTGACGCGCTTTACAAAGAAGTTAAAGCGGCTTATCCCGATATTACCGTAATAACGACATCCGGCACATGGCTGGACGGCAATGATTTTGACATTGCATGGGAGACGGTCAATTCTCAATACCGTGACTGCATCGTTGACGAGCATTACTATACCTCCGGCAGCTATATGTATGAGATAAATGACCGGTATGACAGCTATGACCGCACCGGCGCCAAGGTGTTCGTTGGCGAATACGCGGCAACAGCGGACGGCGTGGGCACGCTGCAGACAAAGAGCAACATTCTGGAGGCTGTTGAGGAAGCGGCATATATGACCGGCTTTGAGCGCAACAGCGATATTGTTGCGATGGCGGCATACGCCCCAACCTTTGCGAAGATCAATTCGCAGAACTGGACAGTGAATATGATCTGGTTCGATTCACAGCGCACCGTGCTTACCCCGGCATACTTTACGCAGATGCTTTACGCAAACAACATCGGCACAAAATATGTGGACGCGGCTTTTTCTACCGAGATACCCGTTACGGAACTTGCGCAATCCGTAACCGTTGACGAAGAGGAACAGGCGATATATATTAAGCTTGTAAATTCCAGCGGTGAGGCACGGAGCGTGGATCTGAACCTCAGCGGCTTCGGTAATATAAATTATGCTTCTAATCAATTCATCTCTGCGGATTACAAATCCGCCTGCAACGAGATAGACACGGAATACTACGTTGCCCCGCAGGAGGAACAGCTTGCCGTTAACGGCGAGACCGTTACGGTGGACACTGGCAAATACAGTGTAAACGTGATCAGAATAGCATACGGCAGCAATGACGGCAGCACGCTGTATCAGCTGCCCGACGATCTGCCGCAGCAGGTATCCGGCTATCTGCCGCCCGCGCTCAGAGTTGCCATACCCTGCGTCATCGGCGCCGTTGTGGCGGCAGTTGTCATTGCGGTCATTGCCGTAAAGATCTCAAATAAGAGGAAAAAGAGGAACGGTTAAATGAAAAAATTCACTGCGGTTTTACTGTCTGTAATTATGTTAGCACTTGCTTTTACAGCCTGTTCCCAAGATGCAAAGTATACGTTTACCCAAAGAACGGCGCAAAACGGTGTTGCCGCCGTTACATTCAACTGCGCCGCGCCCTGGGGCAGCCTGCTTGACGGCACACAGTCCTCGGCAAGAGTCAAAAGATTTGCGGCGTACATGGACGCCGTGTCGCCCGATTTTATCGGCACGCAGGAGATGAATGCAGACTGGCTTGAAAAGCTGGGAGAACTTATGCCGGATTACGACTCATACGGCGTTGCCCGCGGCGGTGACGAAAATGAAAAGCAATCCGAGATGAACGCCGTTTTTTGGCTGAAAGACAAATACAATAGGATAGACAGCGGCACATTCTGGCTTTCCGAAACGCCGGATGAAGAGAGCCGCTATGCGGGTGCGGGCTGCAACAGGATATGCACGTGGGTGCTGCTGGAAGACAAGAACAGCGCAGCGCAGTACCTGTTTATGAACACGCATCTTGACAATGTGAGCGAAGAGGCACAGGAATACGGCGCAAATGTCATTCTTGAAAGAATGAACGCGCTTACCGCGCAACACCCGGTCACCGCCGTCATTCTTACTGGAGATTTTAATCAAACGCGCGGTATGCGCGCGCACAGCGCAGTTTCCGCCGTTTTGAATGACTCGCTCTCTGCTGCCGAAAACGGGGAGATAAAGGGCACTTATCAGGAATGGGGCGAACAGGACAACACGGAGCCGATCGACTTCATCTTTTCTTCCAATGACCTGCCGGCTGTAGAATACCAAGTGTTAGACGATCTATCAAACGGCTATATAAGCGACCATTACGGCGTTTACACGGAGTTTGTCATTGCGTAATTTATTAAATACGGCAGCGGCACCTTTAGGCGGCAGGGAGAAATCTTTGCCGCCTTATATTTTTCTAAAAAAGTATTGCTTGTGACGCAACGTAATGAAATATAATATAAGCATAAACACAGAAAGGGTGAACCGCATGAAAGAGCACAAAGCAGATAAACAGGGTTTTATGACGGTTGGCGAGATGGCAAAAAGGATGGGCGTAACCGTACGCACGCTGCAATATTATGATAAAGAAGGGCTGCTGGCGCCTTCTGCCGAGAGTGAGGGCGGCCGGCGGCTCTATACAGATAAAGACCTGATCAAACTGCACCAGATCCTTTCTCTGAAATCATTGGGATTTTCCTTAAATGATATAAAGCAGCGCATTATTTCTCTGAACACGCCCGAGGACGTTGCAAACACACTTTCCGAGCAGGCAGACGATATTCGCAAAAAAATAGAACAGCTTCAGGCTTCTTTGTCAGCAATAGAACAGTTAAAAGCAGAAGTTTTACAAATGCAGACGGTCAACTTTAAGAAGTATGCAGATATTATTGTCAATCTGCAAATGAAGAATGAGTTTTATCCTCTTATTAAGCGTTTCGATGATGATACGCTCGACCATATACGCAGTAAATTTGATAAGGAAAGCGGCTTGGATTTTATGGGCAGATTTAACCGCTTAAGTGATGAAATCGTACAGCTTCAAAAAGAAAATGTACCGCCCGAAAGCGAAAAATGCCAACAGGTTATAAAAGAATATTGGGACTTGATTATGGAGTTTACAAATGGCGATATGAGTATGCTTCCGAAATTGATGAAAGTTGGCAACATTGATACCGCCACAAACGCTTGGGAAGAAAGACAAAAAATCGTCAATGATTATGTCGGTCCGGCTTTGCAGGTCTATTTTTCACGCCTTGGGGTGGATCCGTTTGGGGAGATAAAAAATGCGTAATGCAGTAGAGGTTATCGGGCTAAAGAAAAGCTACGGCAGCAATATGGTTCTTAAGGGGATAGATTTGTGCGTTGCACCGGGAGAGATCTTTGCCCTGCTCGGTACAAACGGCGCCGGGAAAACAACGGCTCTTGAATGTATTGAGGGTATGCGGAAATATGACAGCGGCAAAATCACCGTAAGCGGAAAAGCGGGTATTCAGCTGCAATCCTCTTCCCTGCCGGCGCATATCAAGCCCATGGAAGCCGTTAAGTTATTTGCAAAATGGAACAAAGTAAAAACAGACCGCGCGATGCTGAACGCCATAGGTATTACGGAGATAGAGAAAAAGCAATACGCGCAGTTATCCACGGGGCAGAAAAGAAGGCTGCATCTTGCGCTTGCGCTGCTTGGAGATCCGGACGTTATTTTTCTTGACGAGCCGACTGCCGGGCTTGATGTTGACGGCAGGCTTGCGCTGCACGGGCAGATACGCAAACTGAAAGCGCAGGGAAAGACGATTATTTTGGCAAGCCACGATATGGCGGAGGTGGAGACTTTGAGCGACCGTATCGCGATCCTGAACGACGGCAATATTGCTTTTTGCGGAACAGCGCAGGAACTGACCGCCCGCATAGGAAAAAAATATATTATACATATCAAAACACAGACGGGCAGCCATTCGTTTGAAACGGACAATATAGAAAATTCCCTGCTGAAGCTGCTTGGTGAACTAAAACAGACGGGAACGGAAGTATTGGATATAAAAGTAGACCGCGGCACACTTGAACAGCATTTTATGCAGATAACGGGGAGGGCAAAAAAATGAGCGCTTTTTTATACAGCGTGGCACTGCAGTGGAAACTGGATATAAGAAGCAGAGCGCTTTTGGTTACATGCTATGTTGTGCCGCTTATCTTCTTTTTGCTTATGGGCGGTATCTTCACCTCCGTTATGCCGCAGATGAAGGAAACGCTGATACAGTCCATGACGGTTATGACGGTGTCCATGGGGGCGTTTATAGGATTGCCGCCGTCACTTGTTGAAACGTATGCGGGAGATATAAAAAAGGTGTACAGGGCAAACGGCGTGCCGCTGTGCTGCGGGCTGATCACGATGTTTATCTCCGCCTTTATCCATTTGATGATCATGTGCGCCGTGATCCTGCTTTTGGCGCCTGTGCTTTTTGACGCGGCTATGCCCGCAAACCTTTTAGAATTCCTTGGCGCGCTTGCAGTATATATTGCCGTATCACTCAGCATCGGATGCGTTTTGGGATTGCTTATAAAAAATCAGGCAAAGCTGACGATGGCGGCGCAGCTTGTTTTTTTACCGTCAATCATGCTTTCCGGCATCATGTTCCCCTCTGATCTGCTGCCGGATTTTCTTAGGACAGCAGGAAAGCTGTTTCCGGCGCCATGGGGATATGAATTGATGCTGAACAACGGATTGTGCCTGGGAAACCTATGGTATATATTCATTTTGCTTTGCATTGCCGTGCTTTTATGCGCTGCTCTTCTGAAAAAGCGCGCTGCATAGCTTGCCAAACGGATTAAATCACCAAAGATACTTATAAAATTCATTCGCCGCTTTTACCTTTTCTTTGTGGCACGCAGGCAAAACTTACATATAATAATGAGGAAGTTAAAGCATACATTTCATTGACAGGAGCGGTGGAATATTTTATAATATAAATATAGTTAGTCATAGCTAACTAATAAATATCTAACGGTGATAAAATGTATATAAAGGTAATTCAAGGTCTGCTGCTGCCGCTTGCCGGCACAGTTCTCGGCTCGGCCTGCGTTTTCTTTATGAAAAAGGAGCTGAACCAGAACGTGCAGCGCGTTTTTACGGGATTTGCGGGCGGCGTAATGGTTGCGGCAAGCATATGGAGCCTGCTTATTCCGGCAATGGAGCAGGCAGACCGTATGGGCAGACTATCATTTATACCGGCAGTGGTGGGCTTCTGGGCAGGCGTGCTGTTTCTTCTTCTGCTGGATACTGTCATTCCCCACCTGCATCTTGACAGTGAGAAACCGGAGGGCCCGAAAAGCCCGCTTTCAAGATCAACAAAGCTTGTTCTTGCCGTAACGCTGCACAATATACCGGAGGGAATGGCGGTAGGCGTTGTTTATGCAGCGCTGCTTGCCGGAAGCACGGATATTACGGTAACGGGCGCGCTTGCGCTTTCGCTGGGCATAGCAATTCAAAATTTCCCGGAGGGCGCAATAATCTCCATGCCGCTTCACAGCCGCGGCACCGGTAAGCTAAAATCATTCTTAGGCGGCGCGCTTTCCGGCATTGTGGAGCCGCTGGGGGCGGTTATCACGATTCTTGCGGCAAGCCTTGTGACGCCGATACTGCCTTATCTGCTGAGTTTTGCGGCAGGCGCCATGATATACGTTGTGGTTGAAGAGCTTGTGCCGGAAATGAGCAGCGGCGCCCATTCAAACATAGGCACGATCTGCTTTGCTCTGGGCTTTACCATTATGCTTGCGCTTGACGTTGCCCTTGGCTGATAAGCGTAAATAAGTCATTAAAAAATGTGCGGACTTTCTTAAGTCCGCACACTTTTAATATCCAAATGTATTTGACCTTTCAGCCGCCGCCTTGGCGGACATTTTGCCCGTTGCGGCAAACAGGCTTTCCGTTGGGGCAACGGGGCACATAAGCACCTTTCCCGTGCCTCTGTAAACATTGACAAGCCCTTCCCCGCTGACCGCTGAACCTGCAAGGGATCTTGTGGAGCGCTCCACGGTAAATTTCAGGGATGTGCTCCAGCAAACGGCAAGATTTCCGTCTATCTTAAGCTCGTCATTATCAAGCTCAATTTCTATAAGTTCATCTGCCGGAACATTGCTTTCCAGCACGGCAACGCCGCTGCCCGCAAGGCTAAGGTTAAACAACCCCTCCCCGCCTGCAACTGCGGAGGAGATATTTGAGCGCACGGTTATATTGCGCTTCACGGTTCCGTCGCAGGCAAGGAACATACCGTCCTCCACCGTCATGCCGCCCTGCCATTGAGAAACATCCTGCAAAACGATAAATTTATAGGTAGGTTCCAGCACAAGCATACCGTTTCCGGAATACTCGGGCTTAACAGCGGATTCCTTTGTGACGGCGCCTTTTACAAGCTTGCCCAGAAGATCTCCCACGCCTTTAATGCCGCTTGTGGCGCCGACACTGCCGGCGATCCACTGCATGGAACCCGCCTGCGTGACCACGGAATTGCCGTGCAGCTCGGCAACCACCTGGCGGCGCTTGACGTCCATTTCACTCATAAAATACTCCGTTTGGGCGTTAAAAGCGTTTACGCTCAGATCCTTTTCATATTCAAGCACTTTAAAGCACCCGAGCGAATCGATGATTTTACGGTTTTGATTTGCTAAATTATGAATATTGAATGACATGGCAGATCTCCTTAAACATGATTTTCTGGGTACGCGGCACGGCGCATTGCCGCCTTGATATCAAACAGGCACTCATATTCGTACCACGGCGCCTCATCTTTTATAATTTTCAAAAGCTGCGGGCAGATATCACGGTTTATAATATATTTTTTGATAAGAAATTCCTTTCTTACATTTTTCGTTAAATACGATTTGTGCAGAAGTGAAAAATCCGTAAGTAAAAGGAACACGCCCTGCTGATATTTAGTAAAATCGTTTGTGGGTATATCTATGAGCCGCGCTTTCGGCGAAGTTTCTATCATTTCCCCCTCCGCAAGGCCTTTTGCGCGCCGAAGCGCCTCGGTTGCAAGATCCGTCGTTCTGATCCTGCGGATCTGACCCGGCGTGTTATAAACGGTTACGTTATACATATTCAGCCAGCATTCGGCAGTTACGATATCTTTTGTATAATTGTCCGTATCCTCTATCTCCGCAGTATAGAGCACGATATCGTTCTCAAATTCCTGCCTGCCTTTCAAAGCAAAGGAAAGCGATACATAAAGCGACTTTGTAAAATCTATAAACGGCGAGATATCCAGATAATGCTGAGCAAATGCGCACAGCTCATAAAGGCGGTATCGTGTAACATCGCCGAACACGCGCCTGAAAATATTATAAAACTCGCCCATATCCTTATAATAGTTCAGCAGGAAATCGCAGTTTATATCAACGACCGGTTCGTTTTTTACAAGCAGCTTTTTCCGGTCTCTTAAAAGCGTGGGCATAAGCGGACGGGCAGGATCATTGATACGCTCGCCGCGGTAAAAGAGTTTTCTGTCCTGATTGCCGAAATCCCTGTCAAACGGCTCTTTTATAAGCGTATAAAACTGCTGCATATCTTCTATTCTGATCTCATTGACGCTGAAATCAAAATCCAGCTCATCCTCTATTTTTTTACTCAGATCATTTAAAATCGAGAATTTTGAATCCATTTTACCACCGCTTTCATTATACTATAAGGCGCTTGTGAAAAAAAGAGCAATTTCTAAATCTTTTCATTGATTTTAACATTATAATCTGTTATTATAGTGGCGAAAAAGCAATAAGGAGCAATTTGTATATATGAGAGGCATTGAAACAACCAAATCAAATCTGCGTAAGACCATATTTACGGAAGTTGCAAAAATGGCATATGAGGGCTGGGATGAAAAGAAGTTTGAAAACCTGCCCTATAAAATAATAACGGGCGAGGTTGCCCAGTACAGAGACAGCGTTTTCGTTGAACGCGAGGTCGTTGCGGAAAGGCTGCGAGCGGCAATGGGCGTTTCACTCAGGGATTTCAATGACTTTGCGTCTATCTGCGAAGGTGTTGACGAAAGCCTGGTTGATGAAAAATACTATGAGCCGCCGCTTATTGATATTATAAAATTTGCATGCAACCGCTGCCCCGAAAACAGGGTATTCGTTACGAACGCATGCCAGAACTGCCTGGAACACCCGTGTGTTGAGGTATGCCCGAAAAAGGCGGTTTCCATCAAAAACGGCAGATCTTTTATTGATGAGGAAAAGTGTATAAAATGCGGCATGTGCATAAACGCATGCGGCTACAACGCCATCGTTAAGCAGGAGCGCCCGTGCGCAAAGGTATGCGGTATGAACGCAATAAAATCCGATTCACTGGGCAGGGCGGAGATAGATCATGACAAATGCGTATCCTGCGGCATGTGCCTTGTGAACTGCCCGTTCGGCGCAATTATAGACAAGAGCCAGATCTATCAGACGATAACCGCCCTGAAAAGCGACACACCCGTTTACGCCGCCATTGCCCCTGCATTTGCGGGGCAATTCGGAAATGTCAGCACGGGAAAGATAAGGACAGCGTTTAAAAAGCTTGGCTTTGAAGATGTGGTAGAAGTTGCCGTGGGCGCCGACCTTTGCACGATAGAAGAGGCGCAGGATTTCATGAACGAGGTGCCTGCAAAGCAGCCGTTCATGGCAACCTCCTGCTGCCCTGCATGGTCCGTAATGGCAAAAAAGCTTTTCCCGGAATTTGCGTCTTACATTTCCATGGCGCTGACGCCGATGGTATTGACAGCGCGTCTCATCAAGGAGAACCACCCCGAATGCAAAGTGGTCTTCGTTGGTCCGTGCGCCGCAAAAAAGCTTGAGGCAAGCCGCAGAACGATCAGAAGCTATGTTGATTTTGTGCTCACTTTTGAGGAGTTCAGCTCCATACTTGACGCAAAAGAAATAGATATTTCCGAATGTGAAGAGGACGAACCGCTCGGCAGCGAATCCAGCGGCGACGGCAAGGGCTTTGCCGTAAGCGGCGGCGTGGCAAGAGCCGTTGAAAACGCCATCAGGGAAATAGACCCTGACCGCGAAGTGCTTACAGCAAGAGCGGAGGGCCTGCCGGAATGCAGAAAGATGCTTCAGCTTGCCAAAGCCGGCAAATACAACGGCTACCTGCTGGAGGGCATGGCGTGCCCGGGCGGCTGCGTTGCCGGCGCAGGAACGATTGCGCCCGTAAAAAAAACCACCGTTGCCGTAAACCAAATGGCGCAGAAATCGCAGGAGCAGAATGTGATGAGCTCAAAATATAAGGAATACCTCAGAATTCTGGAAGAAAAATAAATTTATTAAGAAAACGCTTTTTGGGCGATGCCCAAAGAGCGTTTTTGTTTGCACACAATTATGAAAAGAATTTGAATATTGTTACAGAGTTTTTAATTTTGTCATTACAATATTGCCTTAACTGTAATATTGTGTTATCATATCGGCAGAAAGGCGGTGCTGAAATGGCAAAGGAAACAAAGCAGCATATATTAAGGGGTTTTTCAGAGCTGCTAAACGACCACGATTTTGATAAGATAACCGTTACGATGCTTGTTGAAAAATGCAATATCAGCAGGCAGACCTTTTATTACCATTTTACGGATATACAGGCGCTGATTGACTGGGGCGTTAAGCAATACACGCACGGGCGTGTTGAATCCGCCAAGAACGCAAACAACATTAAAGACGCCACGGTAATCTATTTTAACGGCATTATGAAAAACAAGCTGTTTTTAAGAAAATGCTTTACCTCATCTCTTTCAGGATATATGACAAAGCTGATTCGGGACAGCGTTAAAGAATACTGCTCGGAATTCTATTCACGCGCAGTAAAATCCGGATATGCAAAAACCGAGGAAGCTGATTTCATTATGGAATTCACCGCTTACGGCGTAACGGGATTTATTATAGCCAAGATCTTTGAAAATGAAGATGTTGATATAGAGGATCTTTCAGACAAGCTGTTCCGCTGCATATTTGCGCGCCTTGCCGGCAGCACATTTCTTAACACGGAGATACAGTAAAAAACACAGGCGTTTTCAAACCCGCCGGGATCGCATTTCCCGGCGGGCTGTTTTGTTTGTGCAGATACAAAAAAGCAGGATTTCAAAAGATTTAAGTAAGATTTCCTATTTTCTTTTGCCTTTAAATCGTGTAATATTAAAAATAGATAAGTTTATTCGGTCTGCCAAAAAGCCATATTTAACTATGAGAATATTTTTATTTTGGCAGGGAGCGAAAACAGATTTCATTTTTGAGCAAATCAAACGGAATGATTTGGTTACGAAAAGTAAACTTCGGAGGGTATTTATGGACAAAATCGTTTCAGCATTCCTGCAAAGGAACATACCGGATCTCAAGGATTCTTTTACAGTTGAATTTGAAGAAAGCAGCAGGGATTTCTTCAGGATCACCGCGCAAAACGGAAAAATCAATGTTAAAGCGAACAATTATATCTCCGCTTTTCACGGAATCTACTGCTATCTGAAAAAATTCTGCAATGTGCAGCTTTCCTGGTGCGGAAATCAGCAGATACATATCGACGGCCCGGTTATGTTCGACGGCGAATTTTATAAAGAGATAGAGCAGAAATACAGAGTTTACATGAATTACTGCACGCTGGATTATTCCATGTGCTGGTGGGATTTTGCGCGCTGGGAAAAAGAAATAGATTTCATGGCCATGAACGGCATAAATATGCCGCTTGCCGTGGTGGGCACGGAGGCTGTATGGTATGAAACGCTGCTGCAATTCGGCTTTACAAAAAAAGAGGCGCTGAACTTCATTTCCGGCCCCGCCTTCTGGGCATGGCAGCTGATGACGAATATTGACGGCTATCTTCCACCCGAAGACGAGAAGTATATATATGAACGTTTGGAGCTTGGCAGAAAAATACTGAAACGGTATCTGGAATTTGGCATGCAGCCGATACAGCAGGGCTTTTCCGGGCATGTGCCGGCGCTGCTCAGAAAAAAATACCCCCACGCCAAGATACTGATGCAAAGAGGCTGGTGCCTGTACCCGAAAAAGGCGCAGCTTGACCCGCTTGACCCGCTGTTTGCGACGTTCGGCACGGCATACCTGAATAAAATGAAAGAACTTTTCGGCAATTATCATTTTATTGCCTGCGATCCTTTCCACGAAGGAACTCCACCTAAATGCGGCAAAGCCTATCTGCATGAGGTAGGCAGAGCCATCGACCGGCTTTATAAAAATTTTGACAGCGAATCCGTTTGGGTAATGCAGGCATGGACAATACGCGAACATATCGTAAAAGCCGTTCCTAAAAACCGGTTGCTGATTTTGGATCTGAACAGTGAAAAAACACCGCAGAATCAGAATTTCTGGGGATATCCCGTAATATCAGGCATGCTCCACGATTTCGGCGGAAAGAACGCGATGCAGGGCAAACTCAGAAAGCACAGCGAAAACGTATATCTCAAGCTGAAAAAGAGCGGCGCAAACGTAGTCGGAACCGGCATGTTCATGGAGGGAATTGAACAAAACCCCGTTGTTTACGATCTGCAGTTTGAGCTGCTGACCGCATCCTCAAAAATTGATTTGGATCAATGGATCAATAACTATATTCTTCGCCGATACGGAAAGTTCGACGAAACGCTGAAAAAAGCTTGGAATATCCTGCTTGAAACCTGTTACCGAAATGACGGATACGAGGAGAATCATGTGGGCTCCGCGATTGCCTCCAGACCGCAGATGATACCGAAAATAACAGGCCCGTGCTGTAAAATCAAACTGTATTATGATACGGAAAAATTTGAAGAGGCAGTTACATTATTTTTATCCGTAAGTGATCGTTTCCGGGATTCAGATGGGTATCAGTATGATCTTTGCGATTTGACAAGGCAGGCAATGAGCAACCGCTTTTACAATCAGCAGATCGAATTTGCCGCCGCTTATAAGAACAAGGACGTTTTATCTGTTGAAAAGATTGCAAAAAAGCAGCTTGCTTTACTTGCAGAGCTCGATTCCCTTTTATCGCACAGAAAGGAATTTTGCTTTTCCAGATGGATCAACGACTGCCATAATCTGGCGACTGACGATCAGGAAAAGCGCTATTTTGATCTGAATGCGCGCACGCTGCTGACGTCATGGGGCGATATACGTACAAATACTTCCGCGCTTTATGATTACGCCTGGCGCGAATGGAGCGGTCTGATCAAAGAATACTATTATAAGCGCTGGAAGATGTTTTATAACAGAGCGCTGTACTGCTTAAAAAACAAAAGAATATTCATGATTATAAACGGAAACGGTTATGTAGGAAGATACTTGTACAAATCTTATTCGTTTGGAAAAAAACTGAACAAATTTGAACTAACGTGGATAAAGGAATACAAAGAATATCCCGATCCCGTTAATTCAGACGTTGTTGACAGTGTAAAAAAATATGTGCAAAAACAGGGGCTGTAAATGGCAATAAATTTTAGATCTCCTTACCTAACGGGTTCAGACGGCAGGAAGATTCCGTGCAGTTTAAAGATTGAGGAAAACGGCTCATATTATTCCGTTTCGTTCACATTAAATCAAAATGTAAAGCTAAAAGAAGCAGTTCTGTTCAGCGGCGCACATAACTTCCCCGCCGGCGCAAAATTTTACGGCGACGGGTATCAGATGCTTTCCCAATACAGCGGCACAACGGCGCGTTTCGGCACAATAACGGGATATTCTGATAAAGGGCACTATAAAATGCCGCAGACAAACGGGTTTAAAACGGTATATAATTACGCCCTGATCGGCTCCGGAAACGATACGCTTTTGATCGGCGCGTCAAGCTGCAACCGTTTCAGAACGGAAATACGCATCAGCAAAACACAGCTGTGCATCGCGCAGTGCCTTGAAAATCTTGAATTCCGGGCAAATGAAAAGATCTGCCTTGAAAGCATGGTCATTCTGAAAGGTGAGAAAAACTGCATCTTAAATGAATATGCAAGGATCATATCAGAGGCGCACCCGGCTAAAAAATATTTTGAAATGCCCGCCGGCTGGTGCTCATGGTACTATATCGGCCCAAACATTTCCGAGCAGGACATCTTTGATAATTTAAAGGTCATCAGGAAAAAAGCACCGCGGCTTAAATACATACAGATCGATGACGGCTTTCAGCCTTTTATGGGTGATTGGCTTGAAACAAGCGATAAATTTGACCGCCCCATGAAAGAGATCTGCACAGATATAAAAAAAGCCGGCTTTGAACCGGCAATATGGCTTGCGCCTTTCATTGCTTCACCTAAGAGCAGGCTGCTCAAAGAGCACCCGGAATACTTTGTTAAAGATGAAACCGGCAGACCGCGCCTGCGCAGGCAAACGAGCTACAGGCATATGTTCTTGACCGCCTGAAAAGCAATGCGGATTATGATTATAACGCCCGCTTTGCTGACCTTGAGGATAAATACGCAGACAGCCTGAAAGGCAAAACAGAATCACAAAAGAAAAGCGTTATTGACGAGGAGATCGCCGCTAACGCTTGTTTCACTGTGCTCTCAAACGAGGATAATTTTACAGCCCTTGTTAAGCAGAACAGAAGCCTTGCTGAAAAAGTGCGTGACTTCTTTGCCGATTTCATTGAGAAAATCAAAAACGCCCTCACCCGCCTTGCAAAGAACAACGCAGAATACAGAGTGCTCCAGAACGATACCGAGGCAAAAGAAAAAATCCTCGGCATGTTCAACAAAGCGCTTGAAAGTTCACAAAATAATAACACTGTCGAAAATAGTTATGCAAAATTTTCCAAGAAAGGTTCATTTGATAAACAGATTGACTCTTGGGACAAAAAAACGGAAGGTTTTTCGTTTGTTATAGGTAGCACAGATGGTGTATTGGAAAATATAGATTTAGGTAACGGAAAAACTATTGGTAAAAAGCAAATCCGTTTTGATGCAACAAAAATAAAATCAATACTCAACAAGCATAATGCGATGAGTATTGATATAATCAAACAAATACCTAAAATTTTAAACGATCCTATTATTGTAACAAAGTCGAATACAAATAACGAAAGAATAGTTGTTCTGGGTGATGTATATGATAATAATGGAAAATTAGTGATTGTAGCACTTGAGTTAAATCCGTCAAGCAGAAGTGGTAAGTCAACATATACAGATATAGTTAAAGTAGCGACTGCACAGGGACGTTCTCATATTCAAAGTCTGATGAAAGATATTTTGTATATTGATAATAAAAAAATAGAGTTAGACAATGGCTGAACGTCAATAGGCTACAATTGCCGTTACGCAGTTCCACCGCTAACTCTAATAATAGTATATCCAATACAGATGAAAATGTCAAGTTTTCACTTAAAGATCCAGTTGAAGAAACAAAAGATTTGATAGCGGTTCATAACATTTCAGAATCAAATCTGTTAAAATCTCTTGACCTCGGCAGATTTCCAATGCCGTCAATAGCCGTTATGAAGGCTCAGCAGGCAGATGCTAATGCAGATTACGGCGATATTTCCGTTGTGTTTAACAGAGATACAATTGATCCCGAAGTGAACAGGTCAAACAAGGTGTACGGCGGAGACGCATGGACACCGAGATTTCCGACAATTGAATATGAAATTGATTATGATCAGGCTTCTAACATATATAGCAGGGCGCACGAACTGAGCAAAACAAAAGCAGCGTTCACAAAAGCGGTATCGCTGCACCCGGTTAATATTGAGGATTCAGTAAATCGTTTAGGCATTGAGCGTTATATTGAAAACTTAAAAAATGATTACACATTAAAACAACTCTATTTGCTTGAACATGGCGGACAACCGGTGGAAATGCAGCAACGAGAAGAGCGCACTGAGGTCTCTGAAGCATACGCGGCTTTATATGATTATCTGCTTGACGCAATACCTGATTATCATTATGTTTCTCCGTTTCAGTGGAATAAAACCTATGGCGCAGCATTCGATCAGGCTTATACAGATTACTATCGAAATAATTTTGGCTTTACTGAAGAACAGGCGGAAAACGTTTTAAAAAATATGAATACTGCTGAGAAGAAATCAATGATGAGCGCGGCGCAAAATTACAAGGAAAACGGCAGAGTAACAGTAACTGTGTCAAATGATACTGATGCCACCAAAATGTTTATTGACAGCAAAATAGATCAATTCGATTTTGAAAACTGGGTAGATGATACTTTTGCCGGTATTACAAAAAGGCGGGGTATACGCAATAATGTTGAACCGTACACAAGTTCCGGTAACAGCAGAAGTTTTGCAGAACTGCACTATGAAATTACGCTTGAAAATCTTGTTCGTCAGATGAAAACGCAGGGCAACGGAGAAGGCACTTTTTTCTCCGGCCTTGGTATATGGGGAGTAGCAGCCAAAAACTACGGCACAATAGATGAAATTAAGTCTGATTCGTTCAGATTACAAAATCTGTCTAACGAAGAATACAGCGAAATCAAACAGGGGTTTGGAGAGCGATTAACTGAAATTTCAAACAGCCTTGACAGTCGGTACAAGTCTGATAACCCATTTATCGAGGAAGACAATAAAATGACGAATATCATTGATGCGCTCCGTTCTTCAAAGACCAAATCAGGTGTTTTGCGTTATCTTAATGAGTACTTCACAAACGCAAGTGAAGGTACCGTTGATGACCTGCTTGACCTTGTTGCCGATATAGGCAATATGCCAACGCAGTATTTTGAGGCAAAACCGCAAAGAGCCGTTCGCTTTAATGAGGTCGCTTACGTTGT
Organism: uncultured Oscillospiraceae bacterium; assembly: GCA_900546785.1. GTDB lineage: Bacteria > Bacillota > Clostridia > Oscillospirales > Acutalibacteraceae > Eubacterium_R > Eubacterium_R faecipullorum. The sequence goes on from URED01000025.1 coordinate 17,027, forward strand.
CATACCTGATAATGCAAGCCAGGAACTCAAATCAAAACTTAACGAAAACGGTATAAGATATGAAGAATATGCTGCCGGCAATGAACAAAGCCGCGTTGATACGCTTAACTCACTTGATGATGTCAAATTCTCTATGAAAGAAGAGGATAACACCAGCGTTTTTGAGGATAACGAGGAACTTGCTGAAAGTGCGGAAAATGTGCAGAATATGCTGCGCCTTGTTTCCACTGAAAATAACGAGTTGCGCAAAGCGTTTGATATTCGCACCGTCCGTCAAGCGTATGCGAATAAACATTTAATTAAACCTAATTCTATTAAAATTCACTTCCAAAAATTTTCAATCATATCAAATCGATTATGTCATAAAATATTTTTGCAAACGCAATCAAATTGCAAAAGAGGTGTGTAACAGTGAAGAACGTAGTACCTGAGGCTAAGGAAGCTCTTAACAGATTCAAGATGGAAGCCGCTTCTGAGGTTGGTGTTAACCTTAAGCAGGGTTACAACGGTGACCTTACTTCCAAGCAGGCCGGTTCCGTAGGCGGTCAGATGGTTAAAAAGATGATTAAGGCTTACGAGGAATCCATGAAATAAGCTTTGCGGGCGTTAGCCCGCGCCCCGAAAGGGGCTGATCGCCGGAATGGGCGATCCGTAAATGATTGAAAGATCATAAAAAAGGCTGCGCCTGCAATAGCGGGTGCAGCCTGATTTTATATTTGATATATCCGGTAAGCACGGTTTATGCCGGCGCATCGGAATCCATTTCGCGCGCCTGCGGATCAAAACTCTTTTTGCTGCGATTTCGGCGCAGCTTTTCAAAGAACAGCGAAAGCAAGGCAGAGCATTCCGCCTCATTTGTTCCGCCGACGATCTGCGGTTTATGATTATACGGCAGACTGTTGAAATCAACAACCGAGCCGAACGAACCCGCCTTTTTATCATACGCGCCGAAAGTTACTTTTTTTATGCGCGCATTGATGATTGCGCCGGCGCACATCGGGCACGGCTCAAGTGTTACAAACATTTCGCACTGCCAAAGCCGCCAGCCGCCAAGGTTTTTGCACGCTTCGTCTATAGCGCATATCTCCGCATGAAGCAGAGCATTTTTTCCGCTTTCACGCATGTTTCTGCCCCTGCCGACGATAACGCCGTCCTTGACTACAACGGCGCCTACCGGCACCTCGCCCTCCTCAAAGCTTTCCCCGGCAAGGCGCAGCGCCTCTTTCATAAAATCATTCATACGGCGCTATGCCCTTTGTATACTGAGCAAAACAGAAATGATCAGATAAAAGCTGGAGATGATCAGCACGGGAGAACTGATAAACGCACCGATCTTCATAAGAGTTGTATTTGCAAACGGCTGCTTCGGTTTATTGAATCTGAAGCCGAGCTTGTGCTTTGCCGCAAGTATAACGGCGCAGATTATGCCGACGACGATCCAAAAGATGAACAGACCCGCGCTTACGTTCTCGCTGACCGCAGTGCCGAAAAAGTATTCCGCTATGAGCACGACTACGCTCATGCCGTTATTAAAGCCGTGGATAATCACTGCGGGCACGATGCTGTCTGTTTTAACGGTTACAAAGCCTAATACAAGGCCCACAAGCGTTGCAAAAACGAATTGGATAAGATTGCCGTGCAGCAATCCGAAGACGAGCGACACCGCCACTACGCCGAACGCTTTGCCGTACTTTCTGAGCAGGCCGAGCGAACAGCAGCGCATGGCAAATTCCTCGCACACTGCAGGGACTACCGCAGTGGATACAGCGGCAATAAAGCATGCAAACAGATTTTCCGGTTCAAGCGTATCAGATTGCGTGAGTTCATAGCCGAGCGATTCAGAAAGCGTCATCATGATCGCTACTATATAATTTGCCGCAATGCAGCACAGCATTCCAAAGCCCACCCAAAGGCTCAGATCCGAAAAGCGGATATGTTTATTCGGTATAAGCGGCGTTGATTTGTATTTATCCCTGTTTAGAAACGCCATTACACCAAAAGGCAGGGCAACAGCCAAAAGCTCCACAAACAGGATTCCAAAACTGTTTTGGAATATGGACGAGGTTTCGTAGAGATCATACACCCTTTCGCTCATAAGCAGGACGGCAGAAGCGATAAATTGGACGAGTACGAAGGCAAGCACACAGGCGCCCATCATATTTCCTATCTTTCTGATTTGGCGGCGCTCCTCTTTTGCCTGCGCCTGATAGAAAAGCGTCTGCTTTTGCGCTTCAAAATAATGATTATAGGTATTCTGCTGCTGGTAACCATTCGGCTGTTGGTAACCGTTTGGCTGCTGGTAACCATTCGGCTGTTGATAACCGCTTGGCTGCTGGTAACCATTCGGCTGTTGGTAACCGCTTGGCTGCTGGTAGCCGTTCGGTTGTTGATAACCGTTCGGTTGTTGATAACCGTTCGGTTGTTGATAGCCGTTCGGCTGTTGATAGCCGTTCGGCTGTTGATAACCATTTGGCTGTTGATAACCATTTGGCTGCTGGTAACCGTTCGGTTGTTGGTAGCCGTTTCCGAAAGGATCTGGATTGTAATAATTGCTCAAGAAATTCCCTCTAATCAAAAATTAATCAAGCTCGGCAGCTATTTTTTTGATATACGCCTTAAGTTCATCCTTAGTTTCGGGGTGTTTAAGGCCTACTTCAATATTCGCCTGAAGAATACCGAACTTATTACCCATATCATAGCGCACGCCCTCGTAATCAACGGCAACAACACCCTGTGTTTGGGCCAGTGTTTTCATAGCGTCTGTAAGCTGAAGCTCGTTGCCTGTGCCGAGCGGCGTATTTTCAAGAATATCAAAGATCTGCGGCGGAAGAACGACCCTGCCGAGAATGGAGAAATTGCCCATGATCTGCTCCGGCTTCGGCTTTTCTATCATATCCGTGCAGTTGTAGCAGTTGCCCTCAAGCGGTTCCGTTTTAAGCGAACAGTATTTGGTGATTGCCATGCCCGGAACCTCTTTAACGCCTACAACGCCCTTGCCGTACTTCTCATACGCATCGCAGAGCTGCTTTGTGCACGGTGTTTCGGAAAGGATAACGTCGTCGCCGTAAAGGACGGCAAACGGCTCGTTGCCGACAAAGTTTTTGGCGCACAGAACAGCATGGCCGAGGCCTTTGGTGACCTTTTGACGAAGGAAATAGATATTGCCGAACTGTGAGCATGCCAGCACATCCTCATAGATCTTTTTTTTGCTTTCGTTGCCCCTCAGCTTATCTTCAAGCTCATAGGCGTGATCGAAATGATCTTCAATAGCGCCCTTGTTTCTGTTTGTTATAACAAGCACTTCCTCTATGCCCGAAGCAAAAGCTTCCTCAACTATATATTGTATAGCGGGCTTGTCAACAATGTTAAGCATCTCCTTCGGAACTGCTTTTGACGCGGGAAGAACCCTTGTACCCATGCCGGCCGCCGGTATGATTGCCTTTCTTACTTTCATAATTTAGATCCTCCAAAAATATATTTAAAATTTATTTGCGAACAAATTAAAGATACGCGATCAGATTTGAGATCAGGCTAAGCACAAGATATGCAAGGCAGGGCGCCGTAAAGCTCACCCCTCCCCTGCCGGCAAGGAAAAGCTTTCTGATCTCCGTCTGGGACATATCTTCATTCCCCTGAAAGCCAAACGGCGAAACAGGCGTGACTGCGCCGGATTCCAGCTTAGTATCAACATCCGTTATCAGGGAAAACACCCTGCGCCTGTAGATCCCGTCCGAGATCATGGCGATGATCGTATGGATCGCAAAAAGAACCGCAAACAGGATTAAATAAGCCTGCATAACGCCCGAGGAATCCATCAGCCCGCTGAGCTGAGAAAGATATTCGCCGTAGGATTCCGGCGGTTCATTGACCATTGCGGCAAAACCTGTTGAAAAGGCGGAAAACTGCTTAGAGAAGATAAAATTCAAAACGACCCTTGCAGCAAATTCTACAGCAAGAAACAGTGTGCCCTGGCCATACATTTTTCTGAAAAACAGATAATACGGCCCGAAAACGAACGCGCCCCAATTCCAGTTGATCTTTTTATTTCTTCTGAATTTGGTTATAAACTTCATGAAATTTGAGCCGATGACCGTTATGATATCCGCAAGCAGGAAACCGTCTATCTTTTCGTCGTTTTTAAAGACGAAAGCCGTTTTGTTTCCCTGCTCCATACCGGAGCCCATAGGAATATGCGTATATTCGCTTTTCGGCGGCTGCTGCCCGGATACGCTGCCTGCACCCTGCCGATCACGCGGCACATAGTATTCTTCTGCATGCTGCGCGCTGCTTTGCTGCGCCTGCTGATTTTCATTGAGCGATCTTCTATAATCAAAGCCCTGTGCATGCAGACCGTAATTCGCGCACCTGCCTGTTTTTTCATAACAATGGCGGTGATGCGGCGTGCCGCATTCCGGGCAGGTAACGATATCATCCCCGTCTTTGAAAGGAATGCCGCAAACGGGGCATTTTTGATTTTCGTAAAGGGACATAGATCTCTCCTTAACACATATTTCATTTAATTATACATTAAATTATCATAAAAAATCAATGATTTGATTAAAAATAAGTAAATATATTTTAAACTTGCTGCCGCACTTAAAAACGGGCTTGCAATAAAGGATAAAGTTGTATATAATATCATATACTGATTTTACAGTTTTAACCTTTTATATTATCTTTATTATCAAAAACTGAGGGAACAATATGGTTGAGTTTGATGATTTAAGGCTTAGGCTGCTGGAAAGCGAAAAGCCCATAGAAAATTTAAAAGAGGCGCTTGCCATAGACCACGTTCAAAAAGAGGTTGAAGAGCTTGAAGCGCAGGCTGCCGCTCCCGATTTTTGGGACAATGCCGAGGAGAGCCAAAAGGTGCTCAAAAAGACAGGCGCATTGAAAGCAAAGCTTGAGAGCTATGCTTCCCTTAAAAGCGATTACGAAGACGCGCTTATGATGATAGAGCTTGCCAACGAAGAGGGCGACGAGAGCATGGTGGAGGACTGCCGCAGATCCGTTGACGATATTGAAAAGCGCGTTGACGAGCTTACGCTTACTACACTTTTGAACGGCGAATACGATTCCAAAAATGCGCTGCTTACTTTTCATGCCGGCGCCGGCGGAACGGAGGCCATGGACTGGGCGGAGATGCTGTTCAGAATGTATACCCGCTGGGGCGAAAGGCACGGCTACAAGGTAGCCACGCTGGATTACCTTGACGGCGACGTTGCCGGGCTGAAAAGCGCAACGATCCTGATCGAGGGCGAGAACGCCTACGGCTATCTTAAAGGCGAGATGGGCATACACCGCCTTGTGCGCGTATCTCCGTTCGATTCCTCCGGCAGGCGGCACACCTCCTTTGCATCTCTTGAAGTCATGCCGGAAATAGACGATGATGTTAACGTTGAGATCCGTGAGGAAGATATTAAAATGGACGTTTACAGGGCGTCCGGCGCGGGCGGCCAGAAAGTAAACAAAACTTCCTCCGCCGTGCGTTTAACGCATATACCGACCGGGATCGTTGTATCCTGCCAGATAGAGCGTTCACAGCACCAGAACCGGGAGGTTGCGATGCGCATGCTCAAATCAAAGCTGGTGGAGATCAAAGAGCGTGAGAATCTTGAAAAAATAGAGGATATCAAAGGCGATCAAAAAGAGATAGCATGGGGCAGCCAGATAAGATCCTATGTATTTATGCCTTATACGATGGTAAAAGACCACCGAACCGGCTTTGAAATGGGAAATATTACCGCCGTTATGGACGGAGATATTGACGGCTTTATAAACGCATACCTTAAGCAAAAAAGCGTTGAGGAAGCCGAAAAAAATTAAAAAAATACCACTTCTAAGCATTACTCCTTCTGCAAAAAATAATTGCAGGAGGAGTTTTTATGTTTAAAAGAAAAATTTTTTATAAAACGGCGCCGCTGATCCTTGCCGCCTGCGCCGTTTTCAGCGCCTGCTCCGTTGATACGGACAGCGGAAAAAACGAGACCGTGCCGGGCACCACGGCGCAGAACACAACAAATGTTGCAGACACGACGCTTGAAGCCGACGCGGCAAACGGCAGCAAGCTGGACCTTGTTGAATACAGCCCGGAGCCGGTGATCTGGGGACCGGGAAATATTACCGACCACGAACGCCCCGCAGAGCCGGAAAAACTGCAAAACAAATACAGCGAAATGAGCGCACAGTGGCTGCTTCCGGACGGAAACAATATATGCCTTACCTTCGATGAGGGCTATGAAAACGGTTATACAGACAGGATTCTTGACACGCTGGCAGAAAAAAATGTTAAGGCGATCTTTTTTTGCACCTATGATTATGTTAAGGACAATCCCCAGCTTGTTTTGAGAATGATAAACGAAGGGCACATCCTTGCAAACCACACCTACACACACTACAACATGACTGAGATAGACCTTGAAACAGCACAGGAAGAAATAACGCTTTTGCATGATTACGTGGAGGAAAATTTTGATTATGCAATGGGATATTTCCGCTTTCCCGAAGGCGTTTTCAGTGAGCAGACTTTAGCGCTTACGGCAGAGCTGGGATACAGAAGTGTGTTCTGGAGCTTTGCTTACGAAGATTGGGACACATCGAACCCGCCCGACGAAGAAACGGCATTTGAAAAAATAACGTCCTCCGTACACGGCGGCGAAATCATGCTGCTGCACGCCGTTTGCGAAACGAACGCAAATATCCTGGGCAGCGTTATAGACGATATTCGGCAGCAGGGATACGAATTCACAACAGAGCTTTAAATGCAGATCCTGCAGGGCGGCAGAGCGAATCGGCTTTGCCGCTGATTTTTTTGTTGAAAAAATTGTGAATTTTGCAAATTGGTATTGTTATAAAATCTTAATTAATATATAATACTTAATAGCTTAAAAATTATACGGGCTTTTAAACCGCTTGTTTTGAAAGTGAGAGAATTTTAAATGATACTTACAAAGGATATAGGAATTGACCTTGGAACGGAAAACACCATAGTTTGTGACAGAAAGGGCAGGATTCTGATAAGAGAACCTTCCGTTGTTGCGGTTGACGTTAAATCGCGCCGCGTTCTTGCAACAGGCAACGAGGCAAAGGCGATGATCGGCCGTACGCCCGGCTCAATCATTGCCGTAAAACCGCTGAAGGACGGCGTTATTGCCGATTTTGATATGACTGCGGATATGCTGCACAATTTCATCTACAGATCTTCAAAGACTTCTATGTTTACGAAAACCAGAGTTGTGATCACCGTGCCGAGCGGGGTCACGGAGGTTGAAAGGCGCGCCGTTGAGGACGCGGCAAGGGCTGCGGGCGCGCAGGAGGTTGAGCTTATTGAGGAGCCGATGGCAGCGGCGCTCGGCGCAGGACTGCCTGTTTTTGAGGCTTCCGGCTCAATGGTTGTGGACATCGGCGGCGGCACCTGCGATATTGCCGTTATGAGCCTTGGCGGCATTGCGGCAAGAAAAAGCGTTAAGGTGGCGGGAAACGAGCTGAACGAAGCCATTATAAACCATATGAAAAGGGCGCATAATCTGCTTATAGGCGACGTCACCGCAGAAGATATAAAAATTAAGATCGGTTCGGTATCCGAATACGACGGCGAGGGCGCCATGGAGGTGCGCGGGCGCAACCTTACAGACGGCTTGCCCAATTCCATTGAAATAACCAGCGAAGAGATCCGGCAGGTGCTTTCACAGCCTGTCAGCGAGATCATTGAGGGCATCAGAGCCACGCTGGAGGTAACGCTGCCCGAGCTTGCAGCAGATATACTTGACAGAGGCATCTACCTTACGGGCGGCACTGCGCTTTTAAGAGGCCTGCCCGAACTCATATCAAAAGAAACGAAGATAGCCGTTCACATGCCGGAAAACCCGATGGACGTTGTTGCGATCGGCACATCAGTTAAACTCAGAAGGGCGCGGTAAAATGAAAGAGCTTTTTAAAAGCAGGCGCTTTAAGGTCATAGCCGGCGTTATCGCTCTGCTGCTTGCGGGCGCGCTCATTTGCGCGGCGAACGGGCGCGGCGAAACGGCGCAGTCCGGAATCATAGGCACCATATTTACACCGGCAAACTGGCTTGCCACAAAGATATCGGACGGCATTACCTATGTTTTCGGCGAAGCTACCGGAAACGCGGAATATCTTGAACGTATAGACGAGCTTGAAAACCAGGTAGGCTCGCTTCAGGACCAGCTTGCCGATTATGAAAACCTGCAAAAGCAAAACCAGCTTTACAAGGACGCGCTTGAGCTGAAAGAGGAAAACCCGGACTACACTTTTGTAGAGGCAAAGGCGATCAGCAGGGACGCCGCCGATATATTCGGCTCTTATACGATAAATAAAGGCACGGCAAGCGGAATAAAAGAGGGAGACGCCGTGCTTTACGGCAGCTACATCGTAGGGATCATAGACAGGGCATACCCCACCTACAGTGTTGTAAAAACGATACTTGACCCTGATTTTTCTGTTTCCGCTTATGAGATCGTTTCCGGCGAGATCTCCTATGTCACCGGCAGGGCTGAGCTTGCCGCCGGCGGCAGATGTATACTTGCAAACCTTGATTCCTCCACCGCCGTTACATACGGTTCCATAATTGCTACGGCAGGGATCAGCGGAAGAATACCTGAGGGCCTGATCATAGGCACCGTTGAGGAGATCGAGGAGGACACCGCCTCCGTTGCCTCTTACGCCGTTATAGAACCGGGCGTAGATGTAAACAACATTTCCGAATGCCTTGTTCTTACCGGCTATGAAAGCGAGGCGCAGTAATGGACCTTTCCTACAAACAGCGCACGCTTAAAGTAGCGGTCTATTTGATTTTGACCGCCGCTGCGGCACTGATACAGAACACCGAGGGGCTCACGCTTGAAATCGGCGGCGCAAGGTGCTTTTTGCTGCTGCCGGTATGCATGATACTCGGCACCGGAGAGGACGAGCGATTTGCCGCAGTCATCGCGCTTGCCGGCGGAATGCTGTGGGATCTCAGCTCAGGCGTGCACCTTGGTTTCAATGCAATATATATGTGCATCATATGCTTTTTCGGCTCTGCGCTGGTTACTTACATCATCAGAAACACTTTTATTACGAATTTCATTTTCAGCGCGGTATTCATTCTGCTTTACTGCCTGCTTTACTGGCTGTTTTTCATCATAATAAGGGACGTGCGCGGTGCAGAGCTGAGCTTATTCACCTTTTATCTGCCCAGCGCGCTTTACACCATAATTGCAACGCCCGTCATCTATTTCAGCCTAAAGCCGATAAAACAGGCGCTGAACAAGCCTATAAGGCAATTAAACCAATAAGGAGCTTACATCTTGAGAAGCAGACATTTCAGCTTAAGAAGCCTTACGGCTATTATACTTGTTATTGCGCTTGTTTGCACTTTCGGCTACACGCTTTACGATATACAGATCGTGAACGGCGAATACTACCGCGCTCAAAACAGCACCCTGAGCACTTATACCGTTACGATAGAAGCGGCAAGGGGCGAGATCGTGGACAGAAACGGAAACCCGCTGGTCACCAACAGGCAGGGCAACTCCATCATACTGGACGCCGCATACTTTCCCTCCAGCGAGGAAAATGACGAACGCAACGCCATCATCATGAATCTTATTGAACTTTTTGAGGCGAACGGCGAGGAATACGTAAACAATTTACCGCTCGTTCAAAGCGCAGACGGCATTGCCTTCACGGAAGACGAGGACGCCGTAGCCACAATGAAGAGCGAGGATATGTTTAACCTCCAGAGCTACGCCACGGCGCAGAACTGCTTTGACGCCATGGTGGAAAAATACGGTCTTGAAGGATACGATACCGCTACGGCGCTTAAAATAGGTTCGATACGCTACGAGCTTACAAGGCTGTTGTTTTCCATAGAAAACCCCGTAACGATCGCTGACGATGTCAGCGATGAAACCGTTGCGGCGATCAAAGAAGATCAGCAGACCTATCTTGGCGCAGACGTGCTTGCCGTTGCATACAGGGAATATGCCGATTCTACGCTTGCGCCGCACATACTTGGCACCGTACGCAAGATCAACGCGGAGGAATACGCAGAGCTTAGGGACGAGGGCTACGGCATCAACGATACGATTGGCGAAAGCGGTATAGAGGCGGCTATGGAGAGTGAGCTTCGCGGCACCCCCGGCGAACTTACGATAACCATTGACGCGGACGGCAATGTTACGGAGGAGATCACAAAGGAGCCGATCCAGGGCAACACCGTTGTGCTTACGATAGACAGGGATCTTCAGCGTATTGCGCAGCAGCAGCTGGAGATCACATGTAACGAGGTAAGCGCGTCTCAGAGCGCGGGCGCCGTTGTTGTTGAAGACGTAAACACGGGCGCAATACTTGCCGCCGCTTCTTACCCCACATATGATCTTCAGGATTATTACGACAGCTATTCCTCACTTGCTTCAAATTCCAGGCAGCCGCTTTTCAACCGCTTTGCCCTGGGCACATACGCGCCCGGCTCCACCTTTAAGCCGGCAATGGCGTGCGCGGCGCTTGAAGAGGGCGTTATTGACGAAAGCACAACATTCCGCTGCGGCGGCGTTTGGCAGTATTACGACGTTACTTTCCGCTGCCTGAACAGCAGGGCGCACGGAAGCGAAAACGTGCGCGAGGCACTGCGGGATTCCTGCAACATCTTCTTTTACAACTGCGCAGACAGACTGGGCATCTCAAAAATGAACGAATATGCCTCCATGTTCGGGCTGGGAGAGAAAACCGGCGTAGAGATCAGCGAGGCGGCGGGCGTGCTTGCAGGCCCCGCAAGCGCGGAAAGATATAACAGAACATGGCAGATGGGCGATACCATTCAGAGCGGTATCGGCCAGTCAGACAACTTATTTACGCCCCTGCAGCTTGCAAATTACTGCGCTACGGTTGCAAACGGCGGCACAAAATATGAGATGCATTTTGTTCAAGCCGTTATCAACACCTCCAGCGGCACCATTGAGGAGACCGGGGCCACGGTAGCGGAGGAGCTTCCCATATCGGACAACACATTCAACATCGTGCACGAGGGTATGAGAATGGTGGCGCAGCAGTACACGCTGAGCAATATCTTTAGCGATTCGGGCGTGGACGTTGCCTGCAAAACAGGTACATCGCAGGTCATCAGAAACGGGGAGGAAGCAAACAACGGCTTTCTGATCACCTTTGCGCCGTATGAAAACCCGGAGATCTCCATAGCTTCCGCTATTGAGCTTGCCGGATCGGGTACCTCTACGGCGGAGATCACCGCATCCATAATTGAGTATTATTATTCCAACAATACGGACGAACAGCCCGCGCAGAACACCGGCACGTTGCTTAGCTGACGGGAATCAGCCCGCTTAAAACTGCGTGGCAGCTTAACTGAGAATTTATTCTAAAAATCGTTGAACAAAAATACAAATTATGGTATTATGTTAATACTGAATTTTAAATATAGTCACTGACCACTTGGTAATATGCTTAAGAGAGGTAATAAAGAGGTATTATATGAATATTGCACTTATTGCACATGACGCAAAAAAAGAACTGCTTGTTCAGTTTTGCATTGCTTATTGCGGAATTATGAGCAGGCACGATCTGTGCGCCACCGGAACCACCGGCAAGCTTGTTCATGACGCTACCGGGCTGAATATCAACTGCTTTCTTTCCGGCAGCCAGGGCGGCGGCCAGCAGGTTGCAAGCCGTATTGCCTGCAACGAGATAGATTTGCTGATCTTTTTCAGAGACCCGCTCAGCCCCAAGCCGCATGAGCCCAACGATAACGATCTGCTCAGGCTTTGTGACGTTCACAATATTCCCTATGCAACGAACATTGCAACGGCGGAGGCGCTGATAAGAGGCGTTGAAAGAGGAGATTTTGAGTGGCGGGAGATCGTGAACCCGCGTTATAATTCCTGATTTTTATAACGGTGCCTGTAAGCAAACAGGTTGCCGCTGAAACTACGGGCAGGTGCAAACCCGCCCTGTTTTTGTGACGGAGATAATTTTATGGCACTTATAACAAAAGCTGTTAAGGGTACGAAAGATATTTTGCCCGCAGAAATTTACAAAAATCAATATATAGAGAGCACGGCGATAGACGTTTCCGAAAGATTCGGTTTTAAAGAGATACGCACGCCGGTTTTTGAGCATACAGAGCTTTTTCAGCGCGGCGTGGGAGATACGACGGACGTTGTTCAAAAAGAGATGTATACCTTTGACGACAAGGGAGGCAGAAGCATAACACTGCGCCCGGAGGGTACGGCAGGCGCTGCAAGGAGCTTCCTTGAAAACGGACTGAGCAACGAAACGCTGCCCCAGAAGGTATGCTACATAACCTCCTGCTACCGCTATGAAAAGCCGCAGAGCGGCAGACTGCGTGAATTCCACCAGTTCGGCGTTGAATGCTTCGGCGCGGATTCCCCGCTGGCGGACGCGGAGATCATTTCGCTTGCGGACACGTATTTTAAGGAGCTGGGCGTAAAAGACCTTTCACTTGAGCTCAATTCCATAGGCTGCCCGACCTGCCGCGCCGAATATCACAAGGCGTTGAAGGCGTATTTTGAAGACAGAAAGGACGAGCTTTGCGATACCTGTAAGGACAGGCTGGAGAGAAACCCCATGCGCATTCTGGACTGCAAATCGCCCGTTTGCAGCGAGATCGCAACGGGCGCGCCCGTTGTGCTGGATTATCTTTGCGACGAATGTAAAGCGCATTTTGAAAAAGTAAAAGCATATCTGAATGCGCTGAACATAGAATTCACGGTGAACCCAAGGATCGTCCGCGGGCTGGATTATTACACGAAGACCGTATTTGAATTCGTTTCAAATTCCATAGGCGCGCAGGGCACCGTATGCGGCGGCGGCAGATATGACGGACTGATCGAAGAGCTTGGCGGTCAGAAAACGCCGTCCCTCGGCTTCGGGCTGGGGTTGGAGAGGCTTTTGCTGCTTATGGAGGCGCAGGGCTGCGAATTTCCCAAGGAGGAAAAGCCCGATCTGTTTATCGCCGCCATGGGCGAAAAGGCGCAGCTCAAAGCCGTAGAGATCGCAAAGGACATGCGCGACGAGGGCTTTACCTGCCTTTATGACATCAACGGCAGAGGGCTGCGGGCGCAGATGAAATACGCGAACAAGCTTGGGGCAAAATACACCGTTGTGCTCGGCGAGGACGAGGTCAGCGGCGGCATAGCCAAGCTCAAAAATATGGAAAGCGGAGAAGAAACGGAAATCGCGCTCCAGACCTTTGTGAGCGGCTTTTACAGCATATCGCTTGAAAAAGAGCTTGACGACCTTACCATAAACGGAGAGGAATTTGACTTTAAAACCCTTTTCGGGGTGGACAATAAAGAATAATTGCGGAGAATTAAAATGGACACGATCAAAGGACTTAAAAGAACGGATTACTGCGGCACACTGCGGCTTGCAGACTGCGGCAGAGAGGTCACCCTTTTCGGCTGGGCACAGCGCCAGAGGGATCTTGGCAACCTGATATTTATTGATCTTAGGGACAGAACCGGCATTATCCAGCTTTCTTTCAGTGACAAAACCGGCAGGGATGTATTTGAAAAGGCGCAGAGCGTTAGGAGCGAATACGTGCTTGCCGCCGTAGGCACGGTAGTGGAAAGGGAGAGCAAAAACGCCGAACTCCCCACCGGGGAAATAGAGATAAATGTGAAAGAGCTGCGAATCATCAGCAAAGCGCAGACCCCCCCGTTTGAGGTCTCAAAAGCGGACGAGGTCGGCGACGAGACCGCCCTTAAATACCGCTATATCGCGCTCAGAAATGAAAAGCTTACAAAAAATATCCTGATGCGCCACAAGATAGCGAAGATCGCGCGCGAGTATTTTTATGATAACGATTTTGTTGAGATCGAAACACCGATGATGATCAAATCCACGCCGGAGGGCGCAAGGGACTATGTTGTGCCCAGCAGGATACACAACGGCAAATTCTACGCCCTGCCGCAGAGCCCGCAGATCTATAAGCAGCTGCTTATGATTTCCGGCTTTGACAGATATATCCAGCTTGCAAGATGCTTTAGGGACGAGGATCTGCGCGCAGACCGCCAGCCGGAATTTACACAGATAGACCTTGAGATGAGCTTTGTGGATACGGACGATATCATGGACACGGCTGAGGGCTTTATCAAAAAGCTTATGAAAGAAACGATAGACGTTGATATTGAGCTGCCGCTGCCGAAGATGACCTTTGCAGACGCGATGAACAAATACGGTTCCGATAAACCGGACACCCGCTTTGACATGCTGCTGCAGGATATAAGCGAATGGGCGGTCAAAACGGATTTCGGCGTGTTCAAGAGCGCCGTTGAGGACGGCGGCACCGTTCGCTGCATCGTTGCAAAGAACGCCGCGGCTGTTTACAGCAGAAAGAAGATCGATAAACTTACGGAATATGCCAAGGGCATCGGCGCAAGGGGGCTTGCCTATATCAGATGGGCGGATGACGCCCCCGCCTGCTCCTTTGCAAAATTCCTGAAAGACGGTGAGCTGGATGCGCTGCTTGATCTTACCGGCGCCGAAAAGGGCGACTGCGTATTTATCATAAGCGGCAAAACGGCGCTTACGCTTTCCGTATTGGGCGCGCTTCGCCTTGCCGTTGCCAAAGAGTTGGACATGATACCCGAGGGCAAGTGGAACTATCTTTGGATCACGGAAATGCCGTTTTTTGAGTATGACGAGGAAAGCGGCGAATGGGTAGCCATGCACCACCCGTTTACAATGCCGATGGAGGAGTGCATTCCGTACCTGGATACGGATAAGGCAAAGGTGCGCGCAAAGGCGTTCGACCTTGTTTTAAACGGAACGGAGCTCTCCTCCGGCTCCATGAGAATTACCGACTGCGAGCTGCAAAACAAGATGTTTGAACTGCTTGGCATGACGCAGGAGGAGATAGACGCAAAATTCGGCTTCCTAGTTGAGGCGTACAAATATGCCTCTCCCCCGCACGGCGGAATGGGCATAGGGCTTGACAGGCTTGCCATGCTCATCTGCACAGCGGACAGCCTTAGGGACGTTACGGCGTTCCCGAAAGTACAGAATGCAAGCGAGCTTATGAGCGGCGCACCTACTTATATTGACGATATTCAGCTGGGCGAGCTTGGCATAAAACTTGCAGAGGAAAAGAGCAAAAACGATGAGTAACTTTTTTGCAATGGTGAGCCGCATGCGGCTTATAGACCGCTGGGCGCTCATGCAGAATACCGCAGAGGAAAATATAGCCGAGCACAGCCACAACGTTGCCGTTATCGCGCATGCGCTGTGCGTTATAGGAAACAAAAAATTCGGCAAAACCTACAATGCCGAAAGATGCGCGCTGCTTGCGCTTTATCACGATACTACGGAAGTGATAACCGGCGATATGCCCACCCCGGTAAAATACGGCAGCGAGGAAATGAAAAACGTTTACAAAAATGTGGAGGCTCTTGCCGGCGAGCGGCTGCTTGCCATGCTGCCGGAGGAATTCAGGGCGGACTACGCGCCGCTGTTTGAAAAGCAGGAGAACGACAAAGAGCTGTGGAAGCTCGTAAAAGCGGCGGATAAAATAGACGCACTGATCAAATGCATCAACGAAACGCGCATGGGCAACCGCGAGTTTGAAAAGGCGCTGGACGCGCAGGAAAAGCTGATAGATGAGATCAATATGCCGGAAGTGGACTATTTTAAAAAAGAATTTCTGCCGGCTTATTACCTCACGCTGGACGAGCACACAAAGCGGTGATATGAGATCACCGCTTTTACACATTAATAAATATTCAGAGGTGTTTATAATGGATACGCTTGAAGCGATCAAAACAAGAAGAAGCACAAGAAAATACAAGAGCGACCCGGTTCCGCAGGAACTGCTGGACAAGATCATTGAGGCAGGTCTGTACGCGCCGAGTGGCATGGGCAGGCAGGCAACGATCATACTTGCTGTTACCGACAAAGCCATGCGGGATAAGCTTTCCGCCATGAACGCAAGGATCATGGGCACAGACAGCGACCCATTTTACGGCGCGCCGGCGGTGCTGGTTGTGCTTGCAAAAAAGGACTGCCCCACCGGCGTCTATGACGGCAGCCTTGTCATGCAAAATCTGATGCTTGCCGCGCACGAGCTTGGGCTTGGCAGCTGCTGGATCCACCGCGCGAAAGAGGAATTTGAACTGCCGGAGGGCAAAGAAATTCTGAAATCTTTAGGCATTGATGAAGCGTATGAGGGAATCGGCCACTGCATCGTAGGCTATGCGGACGGCGATACCCCCTCCCCCGCCGAAAGAAAAGAAAACAGGGTATTTTATATAAAATAAAATATTATTTTGAGCAAAAAAGCGCCCGGCAGGATTTCAGATCCGCCGGCGCTCAGCGTGTAGAAAAAGGTGTAAATTCAGAAAAATGGGCAGTCCTACACGCTGAGGAGACTTCGAGAAATCGAGCTGAATTTCGTTTTTCGCGAGTGGGTGCCGTACATATAAGCTGGCGAGAGCCGAATACGATATGGTTTTAACCGGCTGCTTTCCGTCTGTGCTGCGTTAAAAATCTCGGTATACAGTAGTATACCATCGATTTTATGCCTTGCCCAATCAAAAATCAGCTCGGTTAAAACTGCAGGGCACTGAAAATGATGGCGGCGTGGATGAATTTTTGCTTTTGAAACGGCAGATGTGC
>URED01000026.1 GCA_900546785.1 uncultured Oscillospiraceae bacterium
TAGGCCGTTGATGTCCGCTCCGGCGTTGAGCACATTGTCCCGTGCTGCCAGCAGGGGCCAGTAATCCATGCTCGTATCGTTGTGAATATGTCCGTGGATCATATAAGACCTTTGGGCGTGCTTCCACGTGACCATGGGATAGTGGCACAGGGTCAGGGCGTGCTGCCCGTCGGTGGTTTCCAGAAACTTGTCAATGCTTTCAAAATATCTCGAAATATCCGCCTTTGTCATCCATGAGCCGTCGTGATTGCCCACGATCAGGCGCTTTTTACCCTTGAGCCGCTTTAAAATTTCTTCAAAATTGACCGACCGAAAAAACATATCGCCAAGGATATATACTGTGTCGTTGCCCTTTACACGGCTGTTCCAGTTTGCAATCAAAGCCTCGTCCATCTCTGCGGCGCAGGAGAAGGGACGGCCGCAAAAGCGGATGACGTTTTCGTGCCCGAAATGGGTATCCGCAGTAAAATAAATCATTTTGCTTTTCTCCTTCCTCCAAATAAAAACAGAGCTGCCGAACACGACAGCTCTGCACGATCCTGAAATCTCTTCAATTACCGTTTTCGTCTGCGCCGTATGCGTAAAAAGTCCCTATGCAGTTTTAACCCGGATTCCACGGAGGACAATCCGAGCGTAATGAGATTCGATTTTAAAATGATCGTATGCAGCATCGTTTTTCCTCCTTCGGGCAGTTAGTTGTAAGGGATATGATACACGGTTTTGGGTTGTATGTCAAATGTGCGTCTTACGCCGCCTTGCTCAAGTCAATGTAACTGGATAGACGGCTCTTTCACGCAAAGTACAAATACCTCTGAATGAAACCTGCAAAATCCACGATAAATCGGCAAAAAACATTGATTTTCTTCTCAGTTTGCTGTATAATTATGCTGTGTTTTTATATCTACCCGAAAGTGAGGGCGAAAAATGGATTTGAATGTAGAACGCTGGTGCTCGATGAAGGAGATTTGCGAATACCTTGGCGTCAGCCGGGACACGGTGCTCGCATGGATCGAAAAAAGAGAAATGCCCGCCACGAAAATCGGCAGGCTGTGGAAATTTAAGATAAGCGAAGTGGACGCTTGGATGAAATCCGGCGTTGCGGCGGAGAAATAACGGAGCACATGATGGACGAACAGAGATTGAAAGCCTTTGAGGATATGCTCGCCGCTATTCTCAGACAGTACGACGATACGACGGAAAAGATGGCGAAGCTCAAAGCCGAGGGCAAGGAGAAAACCGTCACCTACCGCCAGCTTTTTGCCAATAAACTGCAACTTCAGGCGATGTTGAGTTATTATAGGACTTACGGACTTGTTGGTGAAAGAAGCTAATAATTAAAGCATGGCAAATCAATTAAAGGATTTACCATTGAGTAAGGAAGAGAAAATGAAACCATACAAATTCAAATTTATAGATTTATTTGCAGGCATAGGTGGATTTCATCAAGCCATGCGATATCTTGGCGGAGAATGTATCATGGCTGCCGAAATAGATCAGGAATGTGTTAATACCTATAAGGCAAATTTTCATGTTAAAAAAAATAGTATTTGGGGTGATGTGAATGACATTGCACCTGAAAGTATAGAACCTTTTGATGTTCTATGTGCAGGATTTCCTTGTCAACCATTTAGCAAAGCTGGAGCACAAAGGGGATTTACCGATGAAGTTCGTGGCAATTTGTTTTATAAAATTATGGAAATTTTGGATGGACATCCCGAAGTGAAATTTGTAATTTTAGAAAATGTACGTAATTTAGCTGATAAAACAGAAAATTGGGATGTTATTACCACTGAATTGATGAAGCGTAATTTCTATATTACTGAAGATCCGATTATACTCTCTCCTTCTGATTTTGGAATCCCGCAAATTAGAGAACGTGTGTATATTTTAGGTATACGTAAAGATATCCGCAATAATCAAATTTTGACAAACGGATATATTCACCGTATTGACCTAAATTTAGATAAGCACTTCAAAAAATGTAAAATGGGCGATGCGTGGAAAATTTTAGAAGATGATGTTGATGACGAATATATCATATCTGATGAGCAAGAACTAATGATTAATGCTTGGGATGAACTTCGTTTATCAACTGGGATAAAAACAATTGGTTTCCCCCTTTGGTTAGATAGTTTTGGAATAGGAGAAAAAGATAGTGATTTAGTTTTTTCAAATCAAGGATATGAAAATATGCCTAAATGGAAACAGAATTTTCTTCGACGTAACAGAGAGTTTTATATTAATAACCAACAGTTTATTGATGAATGGGTAAATAAATACGATATGTGTAATCGAATAAAGCTATATAAAAAATTTGAATGGAATTGTGGAGAAGATGTTTCTGATATGAAGGGGGCGCTAATCCAAATTAGGCAATCCGGTATAAGAGCCAAACGGCCAACATTTTACCCATCATTAGTCGCAATAGTCAACACACCTATAATATGGGATAAAAGGAAGCAGCACTATAGGAAAATAACACCTCGAGAAGCGGCAAATTTACAAAGTTTCCATAAAAAGTACAAGTTTCTTGGAAACGATAAAACTATATATAGACAACTCGGAAATTCTGTAAATGTAAGAATATTAAAAATCCTAGGTGAGAGCCTTTTTAGTCTTGCTGTTAAGGGATGGGATGGTGATGAACTTGAGTAAGAAAATAAATATCCGACCTACTAGCAGTGTTTACGCTACATATAAGCGTTTAAGTTATCAGCCTTGGACGGCAATTGCCGAATTTGTTGATAACTCTACCCAAAGCTTTTATGATCATAAGGACGAACTTATGTCGCAAAAATATGCCAAGGGTCTTAATATTACCATTAAATATGTTGAAGATACTATCGAGGGTGATCGATTAGAGATTATCGATGATGCCTATGGTATGGAATGGGAAGATTTTCAGAGAGCCGTTGTACTCGATCGTCCGCCACAGAATACTTCTGGTAGAAATGAATTCGGAATGGGCTTAAAAACAGCAGCTTGCTGGTTTGGCTCGTTATGGTCAGTTGAGTCCACGCAAC
This sequence comes from uncultured Oscillospiraceae bacterium, assembly GCA_900546785.1. Classification (GTDB taxonomy): domain Bacteria; phylum Bacillota; class Clostridia; order Oscillospirales; family Acutalibacteraceae; genus Eubacterium_R; species Eubacterium_R faecipullorum. The sequence continues at coordinate 3,024 of URED01000026.1, forward strand.
TGAACTCAACCACAAAATATTACACGGAGATCAATGTTGATGAACTAGGAAAATATAAAACAGAAGAAATAAATGTTAGAGAAGAAACTGTAAGTAAGAAAGATCATTTTACTAAAATAGTAATCAGAAAATTAAATAAACGTATTGTTGGTCCAAGAACTATCGGAAAAGTAAAAGATTTACTCAGCAGCATCTATAGAGAAGATTTACGTACAGGATTGGTGAGGATAACCTATAACGGCAGTACTCTACAATTCAAAGAGGCTCCTGTATATGTTGATGAAAATTCTAAAATATGGGAAAAAGATATCTCTTTTACCGTACAACACGAGGGAAAGGAATTATCAGTTAAAGGATTTATAGCAATTAGAATACCTGGTAGCGTTAAAGACGCTGGCTTTACACTCATTAGGCGAGGTCGTGTTATTGTCGGAGGTTCAGAAAAGAACTATAGACCAACAGAGTTATTTGGAGATGCAAATTCTTATGCTTGGCAGCGTATGTACGGCGAACTACATATGGATAATTGGCCGGTTACACAGGCTAAAGATGGCTTTGACTGGCATAATAGCGGACTAGAAGAAGCATTTATTGACGAACTAAGCAAGTATACGCAGGATTACAGAAAGAAAGCTGAAAATATCAGAGTTAGAGAAAAACTTAATACACAAGACCTTGTAGAAACAGCAACCAAAGGCTTAATCGAATCAAAAACAGTAGAAAATGTAAAAATTGAGATAGTAGACCGTGAACCCTTAGGTGCTGATACACCTACAAATATCCCAACTCTAAATCCTGAACAGGAACATACCAATGAACCTCAAGATAGTCAGCAAGACCATATGGAAACAAATAACACTTCTCAGGGTATATCATCGCAAACTCAAAACGGCGGTAATGTCCAACTGGAAGGAGGAAAACAAATTAACTATGCTTTTACATATAAGCATTCTGATTATAAGTTCCATATAATTCTTGAAATGAATGATCCTGCAATGGATTGGCTTTTAATCGAACGATTAACAGATACTGAATATAATCTTTTTATCAATATGCGTCATTCTTTCTTTAAGCCTTTGATAGACAAAAGCGAGTTTTTGCCTATTATGATGAGGATGTCCATAGCATTAGCATTAGCAGAAATTGATTTAATGGTCACATCGCATGACGGAAGAATTGAGCCCAGCGCAATCAGATTGAAGATGAATGAAATATTAGAAACTGTACGTAAAGGAGAAGAGGAACTTTGAGTAGCGATTGGTTATCTGTAACAGATAGTGAAGTTGTAATGCCGTGGATCATTGATATTGACGGCTTTTTTAGAAAAAGTGTCGAGAACCGTATGCTTGCTGATAATATGACCAAAGAAGCTATCGATTCAATTTTCAATAATGCAGTTCGTATTTTAGGACGATGCCCTAATCCTAATATTCAGGAAGAAATTGCTGAAACTGGTATTGTTATCGGCAAAGTGCAAAGTGGTAAAACCTCTAATTTTATTTCCGTTCTCGCACTCGCGTTTGACAACGGCTATGATATAGCAATTGTTTTAGGTGGTAACACCCTGAATTTGCTTAAGCAGAATGCGTCTCGCATTTCTAGCGCATTCAGTGTCGATACCGAAAAGCTAACAGTGCTTAAAACCAACGATAATAAAACCCTCATCAACCCGGCAAGGATCAAAGATTTTATTGAAAATGGTCGTAAAGTCATTATTGTTGGATTAAAACACAATAAGCACATTGATCAAATCGCAGAGATATTTAATAATGAATTTTTGGCAGATAAATCAGTCCTCATTATCGATGACGAAGGAGATCAGGCCACTCTTAATACTCGTGCTTATCAACAGTCGATCAGCACTACATACGCCTCCGTCCTCAATTTAAAGAACAAATTAAAAAGTCATTGTTTTTTATCAGTAACTGCTACTCCACAGGCCAATATTCTGATTGAAGCATTTGACACTCTATCTCCTGATTTTGGCGAGTTAGTATATCCTGGTGAAGGATACTGCGGTTTGCAGGAATTTCATGCTGAGAACGCGGATAAGTATATTAAGGAGATTCCAGAATCAGAGCCTAATTTACTGGACGATATGGGTGTACCCGAGTCAGTTTACCAAGCTATGGCGCTTTTCTTTGTGGGTAACGCTATTAGAAGAAGTCGTGGTGATATGGGAACCCATGCGATGCTGATTCATCCCAGTCAGAAAAAATTTGATCATAGAATTGTTGAGCAGAAAATCCAAAGCATTCTTGATGAATGGAAATCAAAGGCAAAAACATATTTAGCAGGTAGAAGGGATATTTCGTATAACTCCTTAAGAACGCTACTGCAATCAGCATATGATTCTTTTGTTTCAGATGGTGTCATATGTCACCCTTTTGATGATCTTGAAAATCAAATTTTAGACAGAATCAAGCAATGCTCCCCGGTTCTTGTATGCAATAGTGATGAAAATGCTAGTGAGAATGCCGAACTTTATAAAACTAATATTTTTGTGGGTGGGAACCTTGTTGAAAGAGGTATTACATTCAAAGGGTTGGCTGTTACTTATATTACTAGACGTGCAAAAGGCAAAAGCAATGTAGATAATACAGAACAGCGTGCCCGTTGGTTTGGATATAAAGCGAAATATCTTGATGTATGTAGAGTGTTTACCACAAAAGATATTAAAGATGATTTTTCAAGCATACTAGAGCACGACGAAGATATGTGGGCTTCTATAGAGCGAGCTCAGGAACGTGGTATTCCATTTAAAGATATGCCCAGAATCTTCAAACTGGCTCGTAGCGCATATCTTAATCTTACAAGGAGAAATGTTGCTCGCACAGAAAATTTTGCACTTTCCGAGTGGAAACCGCAAAGATATTTTACGGCAAACGATCAGATAGTATCACAAAATACCGCTGCAATTGCGGATTACAGAAATAAGTATGAGAAACTGTTGATCGAGCAGAAACATAATAGTGTCCAGGTTCATAGAGTGCTTCAAAATCAACGCTTTGAACAGGTTTATAAAGAACTAATATCAAAAATGCAATTTGCAAGCAATGAAGTTCTTGATAGTAAGTACTTTGCAAAACTAAACGACGCCCTTATAAAACTTAAACTCGATATCCCTGTTGATGTGTATTGGATTAGAGATATTGATCACTCAACTCGTAAAATCAGTGAAGATTACTCAATCCAACAGTTGTTTCAAGGTCGAAATCCCAATACTTCTAGCCCAATGTATTATGATGGTGACCGTAGTTTAGCTGATAAAGAACCTGAGCACATGCAACTTCAAATTCACTTTGTAAAGCCTACTAATATGTCAGAAATAAGTTATTATGCACCTGCATTGGCTTTATATGTTCCGGAAAGTTGCGCAGACGCATTATCTAAATTGGTGGTGAGATCAAATGGATAGTAAAACAATTTTTGAAAAGCTTAGTGGCAAATCTGATGTTTCACAAACATATGAAGTTTTTTCCGTAGACAATAGTTCATGCTATTTTGGCAAAGACAAGGATAATAATATAGTATTTATGATTCCATCCAAAATGCCTAAAATAGCTCCTATCTATCAAGAAACAAAATCACTTAGATTTGTATTCAACAAAAAGTGTACGTTTAGAAGTGATGATGAAGAGAAAATCGAGGTCGTTCACTTGCTTACTTGTAAAGAAAAAAATGAAGATAAGATAATGGCTTTTATTAGACTTACAAGAGCCTTTGCTCAAGGTGAGAGAGACAATGATCAGTTATACTTATCAAAATTGTTTTCTTCGATTTCTTCTCTTTTTGATAGGCGAAAACAAGTATCTGAGATTGAACTTCAAGGATTATATGCTGAATTATATGTAATGCTTTACTTTTATAATGCGGGATGTGATATATCTAAATGCTGGCAGTCTAAAAATATGATGAAGTTTGATTTTTCTATTAACGAAAATAAACGGATGGAAATTAAATCTACCATAAAGACCAGTAGGACACATCATTTCAAACACGATCAACTGCTGAGCGAACTTTATGATATACGAATTGTGTCGGTAATGCTTCAGAAAAATGATTATGGTGAGTCTCTTGGTGAATTAATCGAACAGATTCGAGACAAATTTGCAGATAATTATGCTTTATTAATTCATATTGAATCAACTATATCTCAAATCAATAGTGAAGAACTATATCAAATAAAATACGACAGCACATATACTAAAACAAATTTACGATTCTACAATGCAAAAGATATCCCGCACTTTAATGAGAAAACTCCGGACGGTGTTTTCAATGCAGAATATGATTGTGCTCTTGACACATCGCCAACAATAAGCGCACAGGAGATGATTTCTTGGCTTACGGAGGTACAATATGTTTAAAACTTATAATTTATTTAACCATAGGAATATAAATGACCTAGTTCCTGAAATAATTTATTATTATTTATTTCAAGGCCTTAGTTTAACTGCAATAGAAGTAAAACTTTTTAGAACTGAAGATTACCATGGATGGTTGAGCAAGACCTTTCTAAATTATTATGGCATTGATACAGAAAAAGAAAATAAGGGGATATATGCAAATAAAACTGTTCCTGAAGTGGTTAATGAACTCTATAAGAGTTCGGAAATTGCACATATTCGGGTTGCTAAACTTCTAAAAGAAAAATATTTATAAGAATAAATGTAAACGCCTCCTTTGATCCCTAATGGTATCAAAGGAGGTTACTTTTCGAATGTGAAATTTTCACTTTCATATGGCTGAGCATAGAAGCTTTCCTTACACCTTACCCACAATATCCTCATACCTCACCAGCGTCACATTCCCCATCTCACTTGCCCGATCGGTGCAGCCTTTGGTAAAGCCGGTTTTGGCAAAGAGGTAGTAGTGGACATTCTTATAGGGGAACAGCTCGCTGCGCTTTACAAGGGTTTCCAAAACGCCGAGGTCAACTTTCTCATTCGTCCATTTACACTCCCCGAAAAGGGCGGTGTTTTTATCCTGTTCGGCGAGGATATCAATTTCCGCCTGACGCTTTTCTTTGGGATCGTTGCCCCACCAGCGACCGAGCGAGGAAAACTCCACCGGGCACTTGCCGGAGAGCAGCAGCTTCCAGAGATACTGCTTGCAGATTTCTTCAAACACCTTGCCCATATAGTCGGACAGATGCGGCTCGATGCGCTTGTATGCCAAGTCGGCAGCGCCACGGGCGATGATCGAATTGTTTTCCGGTACAAAACGATACCAAAAGCGGAACATATTGTCCGCAATCGAGTAAATCGCTTTTCGGGACGCCCTTTCCCCATAGGGCGTCTCTTTTTCGATAATGCCGAGGGAAATCAGGTTTTTCACATAGGCGGAGCAAATGTTGGTGCTTTCGCCGACCTTTCCGGAAATCTCCGACATACGGGAAGCGCCGGTGGCAATGGCCGTGATAATCGCATTGTAGAGCGCCGGTTCCCGCACCTCCTGTTTGAGAAGATTTTCCGGCTCTTCAAACAGGGCGGAGTTGGGATTCAGGAATGTGTTTTTAATATTGTCCTCAATGCTCAGCTTATCGCTCATCTGAAGCAGATACTGCGGCGTGCCTCCGACAATGCCGTACACATAGGCTTTCTCTTCATCGGTGAAATTTTTGAAATACCGGCAAGTCTCCTCGAAATCAAAGGGGAGAATTTTCATCTGCGCCGTCCGTCTGCCGTAAAGCGGCGCCTTGTAGGCGAGGACATGGTCTTCCATATAGGACATGGACGAGCCGCAGAGAATCAGCATCAGTTTAGAAGTATCCTTGTATTGATCAATCAAAAGCTGGATGGTGGAAGCGAGGCTTTTCGACGAACGGGCGACATAGGGGTATTCGTCAATGGCAAGAATAATCCGTTCCTTTTCGGACAGCTTGAACACATACTCCAAAGCCGCCTGAAAGGACAGGAAAGAAGTTTCGGCATCCATGCCGGTATGATAGCTCAAAATACTTTTGCTGAAATTTTCAAGATTTTGCTTGGCGTTGCTTTCAACGCCCATAAAATAGATGGCGTTTTTATCGTCAATAAACTGGCTGATCAGCGCCGTTTTGCCGACACGGCGACGACCATATATTACTACAAATTCAAACTTGTCCGATGCGTATAACTTATTCAGCGTCGCAAGTTCACGCTCTCTGCCGATAAACATGGATTACATCCTCCCATCTCAACGACACGCATTATTTCTAGTATAACTAAATACAGTATACCACAAAATTAAAATTAGTCAAGTACGATTCGGTAAAACACACTTGACTAATTTCTTTCTTGCTTTTTCTGTTGTTACGCAAAAATCAAGTCGGCATAAACGGTTTCCGCCGCACGGCTGCGGATGTTGTTCATTTTCTGTACCCACTCCGTTGGATTTTCCGCTTTCAGTTGTTCGGTCATGCCCTCAAGCTCGGCGTATTCCTTGACCAGGCGAAGAAAGAGGGATTGCGCCTCTTCCTCTATATCTGCGAGATGGGAGCGGAGCTTGCCAGAAGTGAGCAGATTGCAGTAGAGAATTTTATGGTGCTGCTTTAGATACCGCAGGCGGCGTTGTGCCCAGACGCCGATGGGGCGTTCATCTTCGGCGGGTAATGTAAGATCGGGCAGGCAATAATCACCCTGCATTGTGTATGTGCCGTCCATTTGTTCAAATATTGTTTTAGCCATAATGTAAAACCTCCTTTGATACCGTTATTGTACCAAAGGAGGTTTTGCTTTACGAATGTGCGATTTTTAAAATTATAGTTTCTACCAAAACTCTCTTTTTCTATTGGAATAGTTGACTTTTCATCGTATGGTATATATAATTTGAATTGTAGGATATGTTAAATTTGAATCAGTTTGTATGCCGGATCGACGAGAAATTCCAAAGAACAACCGGGTTCGAAACGCCTACGATGAAAAAATTGTAATTCTGAGATACTATCAACATCGATTGAAATTCTCGTTACGATGCTGAGAACCCACAAGATAGGCTCCGAGAGATATTTATCTCTTTTGAGGTGAGCCCAAGTTGCTGTATCAAAGCTTTACACCATACAACATTAGGCAACGGCTTCGGCTGATGTCTTTGTTGCTATGTGTGTAAAGTTTCGACTCGGATCGTTGATGCCTGTACACACATGGTTGTGTATGGGCTTTTATTTTGATCCGGGTTGGAGGTGATACAATGAAAATATGTAAATCCAATGCGTTGCGCCTGTGGGACGCATACTATGGCAATGTTCGTTTCGCAGAGGATTTCCATGGCAACCTAATGTGCAGAGACGGATATGGAAATGCAGATTACTGCGTTATTCGTTGGGGAAGGACGGTATATTGCGGTTGGAATATCCACCATATACTGCCCATTGCTTGTGGAGGTACCAACGAAAAGCAAAATCTGATTTGTACAAATATCTATACCAATGATATGGCGGAAGATAAAATTACATATTGGATTGATGATTGCCTGTATCAGGTTCAACGCATATATGGTACACGAGAACATGAAATTGTTAAATTGAATTAGGAGGTCAAATATGGGAAAAAGTGTTTTTGACTACAATGACGGTGATTTTATCTTTTCTACATCTTCTTTGGGATTTGATTCCGACGGAAATATGATGATGCATTTAGGAGACAACATGGCGCTGGAAGTGGATTCCGGAGAACTTCACATAGTTTCTTCGTGGGAGAACGAAGAATAACGTGCTTTCATATTAAAGTATCAGCCGCCTCGAAAGGGACGGCTGATACTTTAATATTTTTTCTCCGCACCTCCTTCGCTGTCTGCTGTGTGCAGGTCACGGATTTTCCGCCAGCTGGAAAAGCCTTGCAGGGTACGGATGTGCCACGGCGATTTGCGGGTGATGGTGCGGAAGTAGGTAGAGCAGAAGAACTCACCAAATAGACCTTCGGAATATGGTTGACATTGTTTTTTCGGAAAGACTTGATGTGCCCCTGATTGCACCAGTTGTTGATAGCGGTTTTTCCGTAGCCGGTGATTTTGGAGACCATCTGGGTGGTCAGTACATCGGGATAGCCGGAGAGCAGCTCGGTATAATACAGCCGCAAATGCTCCTGCACGATTGGGGGAACTTGTTTCTCCATCTGGACAGTATAATCACCTTTGTACCAGCCCGCCGGGGCGGAGTAGCTTTCGGGGAACACCTTGCGGTTTTCCAGATAGGCAATCACATCCTCTTTCTTGATTTTGTAGCAGCGAGTTTTCCTGCCCGTGTACTCGCAGGGGATTTTCCCGCTTTGGAGCAGATACAGGGCGGTGGATTTGCTGATGTGGCAAATTCGATACAGCTGATCCTTCGTGATTATATCGGGAACGGCGTCCCAGTTGATTGCGTTTTCTTTCATGACAATACACCTCATATCTTGGTAAGCTTTGCCGGCATTCGAACTGTCCGTGTATTGCCTTTTGATTTTTGTTCTTTCCGTTCTTTCCGCAGTTCTTTCCAAAAGCGGAAAAATCGCTGATTGGAACCGATGGGCGATTTCTCAGTGTTTTCGGGCGATTTCTTCAAAAAATCCAGATTTCATGCGGGTTTGTAGGCGTACAAGGCTGACTGAAACTGACAGAAGAAACCATGTAATTAACAGACGGCGATAAAACTCGAAATCAGTTAGGGAGCAATCCCCCGCGAGTTCGAATCTCGCCGTCTCCGCCATAAAAAAACAGGTGCACTTTTGTGTGCCTGTTTTTTTATAATGTGAGATTCGAAAAGGGCAATGCGCAGCATAGAAACAGTCCGGTGGACTTCGTCGGTGCAAGTTCCATATCACTCACCCCGCCGCAAGCGGCAGGTCTCACTCATTCCACTGCGCCTCCTCTTCCCAAAAAATCTATGATTTTTCGGGATCCCTAAAATGCCCGGGTGCGTGCCGCCGAGCGCAGAAGCGAAGCGGGCGAATCTCGCCGTCTCCGCCAGCGTCGTCACGGACTATGTATCGTTCGTGGCGGCTTTTTTATAAAAAAGCCACCCCTCGCTCACGCCGTCGCTCCTCCTTTCCCCAAAAGTTTTATTGAATAAAATTTTAGGTTATGCTACGATGATTAAGAGGTGATGTTCTTGAAGATCATTGATTCATATAACGAACTTTTTAGCTGCTATGAAAACGGCGTTTTTATCAAAAAACGTTGGGAAGATTACGTTGAGAATGTTTATCCCGGCTTGAAAACACTTATTGAAAACGACAGCGCCAGACTTTTTGAATACAAAGACAAAGCCTTTTCTGTTCTGAACGATGTTGTCAAAAAGTTTGAACTTTCAGAAAGAGCACATAGATCTTTTATTAAAGCAACGGAAGATCTGGGTGAAGAAATTTTACATAAATTTAAATTAGATTTAGATGTTACGGTCATATTTTATTTAGGCCTTTGCAATGCCGCAGGCTGGGCAACTGCCGTGAACGGGCATAAAGTTATTCTTATCGGTATAGAAAAAGTTGTTGAACTCGGTTGGTGCGGCGAAAAGGATATGAAAGCCCTTATCTATCATGAACTCGGACATATTTATCACGCACTTTTTGAACGCAAAAAACCTTTATTAACGAAAAAAGAACAAGGCATCCGGCAGCTATACCGAGAAGGCGTTGCGATGGTTTTTGAGCAGACACTTTGCGATGATGAACGGTTTTTTCATCAGGATAAAGACGGCTGGCTTGAATGGTGCAGAGAAAATGATGAACTGATAAAAGCGGAGTTCCTTAACAGACTGAAAAACCGCCAAAGTGTGCAGGATTTTTTCGGCGACTGGCGCGCATTTATGGGGCGCTGTGATGTCGGCTATTATCTTGGCGCCGTGTTTGTGAGATACCTGATGAAAGACCGCTCTTTGAAAGCTGTTGCCGCAATGAAATTAAGTGAGGTCTTGAAGCTTTTTTATGAATTTGTCGGGCAGTGAGGCTTATCTTTTTTTGCAATGCAGAAAATTCTTTTCCGCTTCGCTCCAGTTTATGATTTTATACCAGTTATCTATATAATCCGATCGTTTATTGAAATAATTGAGGTAGTATGCGTGCTCCCATACATCCAGGGCGAGGATCGGGCAAAAGCCCTGCTCAACGGGACTGTTTTGGTTGGGCGTTGTCATGATCCGAAGCCCGCAGCGCCCGTAAACGAGCCACGCATAGCCGGAGCCGAAAACGGAAAGCGCGGCGTTTTTAAACAGTTCATAAAAATTCTCCATACTGCCGAAGCGGCAGACTAATTCTTTGGTCAGGTTCGGTGCGCTGCCGGGATCGGAGGACGGGGACAGCCCGTTGAAAAAGAACCTGTGGTTATAAACGCCGCCGGCATTGTTTATGACGCCGGTTTGGATTCGTTTGGGGAATTTGCCGGAATTTCTGAGCAGCTGCTTCAAGGTCATGTTTTTAAGCGCGGGTTCGTTTTTAAGCGCGGCATTCAGATTGTCGATATAAGTCTGCAAATGCCTGTCGTGGTGCAGGTGCATCGTTTTTTCGTCTATATACGGCTCCAGCGCGTCATAAGCATACGGCAATGGCTGATTTATAAAAGGATAACGGCAGTTTTCCATAATTACGCTCCTCAATCGTTTTTTACCATAGTATGCCGCTCAAAAAATATTGCCAATGGAATAAGCTGCCGCAGCGGAGATATGAAACGGCGGCTGTGCTGAAAGTAAGTGTATATATAAAAAGACAGCGCCCGCCCGTTTGGGGGTGGAAGCTGTCTTTTGTTCTTTCTATGGTATATAAAGCGTTATTTTTCCGCGCCGAAAAATGCCTGCGCAAGGCGTACGGTCTCCATGGCGTCCTTTGCGTAATGATCTGCATGGATCATATCGGCGTAAGCCTGCGTAAGCACGGCGCCGCCGACGATCACTTTTGCGTCTGTATTTTTATGCAGCAGTTCTATGGTCTTTTCCATAGCCGGCACGGTGGTCGTCATCAGTGCGGAAAGCCCTACGAGCTTTGCGCCGCTCTCCTGCACGGCTTTCAGCACGTCCTCCTCCGGCACGTCCTTGCCAAGGTCGATCACGTCAAAACCGTAGTTGGAAAGCAGCACCTTTACGATATTTTTGCCGATATCGTGAATATCGCCGTGGACGGTTGCAAGCACGATCTTTTGCCCGCTCTCCTCTTTTTTGCCGCTTAATACAAGCTTTTCCTTGATTACGTCAAACGCCGCTTTGGCGCTGTCCGCGCTCATGAGCAGCTGGGGCAGGAAGATCCTGTTTTTCTCAAAGCCGTCGCCCACCTCGTCAAGAGCCGGGATAATATAGTTGTTGATCACGTCCAGCGAATCCAGCGTTTTGAGCAACTCTGCGGCGCATTTTGCCGCGTCCTCCTTTATGCCTTTTACGATCGCGGTGTGCAGCGTGGTCTCGCCTGCCGGTGCGCTCTGTTCCGGCACGGTAACGCTGTTAATATATTCGGTGCAGTTCTCGTCCAGCCCGCTCAGCGCGTTAAAGGAATAGTAAGCGTTCATCATGCTCTGTGAATTCGGATTTATAATGCCTGCCGAAAGCCCGCTCTGCAGCGCAAGCGTAAAGAACGCGGTGTTTATCGCGTCCCTTTTGGGCAGACCGAATGAGATGTTTGAAACACCCAGCACGGTATTCACGCCCAGCGTATTGCGGATATAGTCCACCGCTTTCAGCGTTTCTTTTCCGTTGGAAGAATCGGTGCTGATCGTCATTGTAAGCGCGTCCACGATCAGATCCTTTTTCTCTATGCCGTATTCGGCGGCAGTGTTTATGATTTTTTCGGCGATCTTGATTCTGCCCTCGGCGCTTTGGGGAATACCGTTTTCGTCAAGACAGAGGCAGACGACGATGCCGCCGTACTTCTTCGCAAGGGGGAAAACGGCTTTCATATTCTCCGCTTTGCCGTTTACGGAATTGATCATCGGTTTGCCGTTATAGATGCGCAGCGCGCGTTCCAGGGCGGCAATGTTGGAAGTGTCTATCTGAAGCGGCGCGGGTATAATGCCCTGCAGGCTTTTTACAGCCGTCTCCATCATCTTGACCTCGTCTATCTCCGGCAGGCCGACGTTTACGTCAAGGATATGCGCGCCGGCGTCCGTTTGGGTGAGGCCTTCTTTTATGATATATTCAATATCGTTCCTGCGCAGGGCTTCCTTAAACAGCTTTTTGCCTGTGGGGTTTATGCGTTCGCCGATGATCACGGGCTTTTTGCCGAGCGCAACGGTTTTGCTGTAGGAGGAAACGAAAGAATAAGCTTTCTTTTCCGGAACGTTTGCCGGAATATTGCGGCATGCCTCTATCATCGCCTTTATATGCTCCGGCGTGGTGCCGCAGCAGCCGCCGAGGTAGGATACGCCGATATCGGCAGCTTTTTTCATATCCCGCGCAAAATCCGCAGGGGATACGTTGTATACTGTTTTGCCGTTCACGCTTTCGGGCAGACCGGCGTTGGGCTGCACGATAACGGGCAGGCTTGTCCATTTTCTGATCTCTTCCACAAGCGGCAGTGTTTCGGCAGGGCCGAGGCCGCAGTTGAAGCCGATCGCGTCAACGCCAAGCCCCTCCAGCATTGTTACCGCCGTTTTTACGTCCGCGCCGGTGAGCAGCCTGCCTTTTTCGTCAAAGATCATGGTCACGAAAACGGGCAGGGCGCAGTTTTCCTTTGCGGCAAGCGCGGCGGCTTTTATTTCATACGTGTCGCTCATTGTTTCTATGAGCACGATATCGCTGCCGTCCTTGCCCGCGTTGATCATCTGGGCAAAAATGTCTACAGCCTCTTCAAAATCCAGTTCGCCCATGGGCTTTAAAAGCTTGCCGGTGGGGCCGATGTCCAGCGCAACCTTTTTGCCCGTGCTTTTTGCAAGGCGCACGCCGGCACGGATGATCTCTTCCGGCTCCTTGATTTTTAAACGGTTTGCGCCGAACGTATTGGTCGTTATATACTCGCTGCCCGCCGCCGCATACGCGCGGTGAACGGCAAGCACTTTCTCGCTGTCTGTAATATTAAGCAGTTCGGGCAGCTCGCCGGCGGCAAGCCCGGCGCTTTGCAGCATGGTGCCCATACTGCCGTCAAAAAACTGAATATCCATATTTTTATCCCTCCGCAGGCTCTATGCCCGCAAACGCAGTAACGGATTTTGTGGGTATCATCTGGCAGGTGCTGCTGAGCGTGATGCCGCAGCGTTTGGTTATATCCGCCATCGCAAAAAGCTTTTTCTGCTCCGTTATATCCAGGTCAAAATAGCCGGGTGAATATCTGCTGCGTGTTTTTACGCCCTCATTTTTTTCGATCTGCGCCTGTAATGCGTCGCACACCTCTTCTATCTTGGAGGCAAGCGCCGCCTGCATAACCAGCAGCATGGCGCCGTCTGCGGCGTATTTGCGCAGCAGCATATCGCCGTTTACGCCCACGGTTGCGGCCATTACCGCCACCCGGCGGCAGCCGGCAAGGTTCTCTGCAAGGCGGCGGCTCGTGAATTCAAATCCGCCCGCCGTAAGCGCTGTTTCGGTCACTTCGCAGTCAAATATCTTGTAAAGGCATTTGGGTTCGCACACCCGGTCTATCTCTTCCATAGCGGAATTGACCAGCCGCAGCAGGCGTTCATCGTCCACGCTGCTGTTTGTGCGCATATACCTCAATATCTCTTTTTTATCCATTTATAATTGCCGAAAGCCCTTTCATTATGGATCCTGCAACGTCCGGCTTATTCATCGTGTAGATATGAATATTGTTCTGCCCGTTTGCCATAAGGTCTATGATCTGTTCCGTTGCGTAGATGATGCCCGCCTGCTTCATCTTTGCCGGGTCATCGCCGAAACGCTCAAGGATCTTTTCGAATTTCTTTGGAAATTTACAGCCGGAAAGCTCCACGCTGCGCTTGATCTGCCCCGCGTTCGTGATCGGCATAATGCCTGCGATGATCGGCACGTTGATGCCTTTGATCAGGCAGTTTTCCTTAAAGCGGAAAAAGACTTCATTGTCAAAAAACATCTGCGTGGTGAGAAAATCAATGCCGCAGTCCACCTTTTCTTTCAGATGCTGTATATCCTCCACGCGGTCTGCGCTTTCTGGGTGGATCTCCGGGTAGCAGGCGCCGCCTATGCAGAATCCGCCCTTTTCCTTGATGACCTGCACAAGCTCGTAAGCGTGCTCAAAATGCTGCCCGTCCGGGAATTCAAAGCCCGCCGGTATATCGCCGCGCAGGGCAAGTATGTTTTCTATGCCGTTTGCTTTCCATTCGTCCAACACGCTGTCTATCTTATCCTTGGTGGAGGTAAGGCAGGTCAGGTGGGAAAGGGGGGTCACGCCGCTGTCCATGATCGCGCGGGCGATCTCCGTTGTAAAGCCGGTGCGCGTGCCCGCGGCGCCGTAGGTAACGCTCATAAAGGCAGGGCTGCTCTTTGCCATCTCCTGCACGACCAACCTTGTGTTTTCTATCTTGCTCCATTCCTTGGGCGGAAAAACCTCAAAGGAAACGGTAACCTCTTTTTCTTTCAGTATCTGTGCTATCTTCATATTGCGCACCTCCGCTTTAAACCAAACAAATCTAAATAATATATTATAGTGTAACAAATCGGCAGCGGCTTTTCAAGTTATAATTGGCGCAGCCGGGCGCGGTTCAGGCTGCGGGGCGGAAAGAAAAACATAAATTAAAAATCAGAAAACAAGAGAAAATATTACGAAAACAAGAGAAAACGAGAGTAACTGCTTATTTTTTTAAATTCGGTGTTGACTTCTTTAGCCCCTTGTGCTATTATAATGCGGCAAGTTAAAAAACGAATAACGCGTTTGGAGGTAAAGAAAATGTCAACATTTATGCCAAAGGCAGACGAGATCGAACGCAAATGGTATGTTATTGACGCCGCAGGCAAGCCCCTCGGCAGAGTTGCCGCTGAGGCCGCCGTTCTTCTTCGCGGCAAGCAGAAGCCCGTTTTCACACCCAATGTGGATTGCGGCGATTTCGTGATCATCATCAATACAGACAAGGCCGTTCTTACCGGCGATAAGCTTAACAAAAAGCTTTATCAGCACCACACCGGCTATATCGGCAATCTGAAAGAGGTAAAATACGGCACCCTTATGAAAGAAAAGAGCGATTTTGCTATGAAGCTTGCGGTAAAGGGCATGCTGCCGGATACAACGCAGGGCAGAAAGCAGCTCACAAGATGCCGCATTTTCAAAGGCGCAGAGCACAAGCATGAGGCACAGCAGCCCGTTGCTTGGGAATTCTAAGGGAGGTTAAGAGATTATGTACGAATCCAATCCATATTTCTACGGCACAGGCAGAAGAAAAGAATCCGTTGCCCGCGTTCGCGTATATGCCGGCACAGGTAAGGTTACCATTAATGACAGAGATATAGACGATTATTTCGGCCTTGATACTCTTAAGCTCATTGTTAACCAGCCGCTTGTTCTTACGGATACAAAAGAAAAGTTTGATATTGTTTGCCGCGTAAACGGCGGCGGCGTATCCGGCCAGGCAGGCGCAATCCGCCACGGTATCGCCAGGGCGCTCCTTCAGTATGATGAGTCCCTGCGTCCCGTTCTGAAGAAAGCGGGCTTCCTCACACGTGATCCGCGTATGAAGGAAAGAAAGAAGTACGGCCTCAAGGCTGCCCGTCGCGCGCCGCAGTTCTCAAAACGTTAATTACGTTTTGTTCCTGCGGATCCTCGCGGCACAGCCGCTGCGGTTGCAGCTGAAAATATGCCACCGGCATATTTTCCAAACGCTGCAACAGTTCTCCAAGAGATAATCTGCTGTTCAAGCTGGTTCAAAGAGGCAATTACATTTCTATTACAAATTACAGCTCCGTATTCGGCGGGGCTGTTTTTTGTGCTTTGAACTGTGTGAAGTCAAATTGGACGCGACTGCAGGGTCGGTACTTACATTAAATCGAAATTTCGTGCAAAAAAAGCCCGGGCGCTGTGCGCTCGGGCTAAAGTCTGTTCAAAATATCAATACTGTCCGCCATTCGGGCCCTGCGGGGGCTGGTTGCCGTAAGGCGGCTGTTGGGGCGGCTGCTGGGGAGGCTGCTGCCCGTCAAAACCGGTTCCCATCGGCTGTTGATACATTTGAGACGCAATCATCATTGCGTCATTTCCTATCTTTTTGGGAAGCTGAGTCTGCTTTACACAGCCCACGATCGCCGTGATGAACGGAATAAAGCATACGAACCAGCCTACGCAAAGACCGATGATCTTACCCGTCCAGTCTCCGTCTGAAAAACTGATGGAAAGTGCGCCGTTTACAACCATGCATGTAGCCTTGATACCCTGACCGAGACCAAGCAGCATATTTATGCCGCCGGTATCCTTATCAAAGGTCAATACCACGGAATTATTGAAATCCGCAACGGTAACGTTAAAGCCCTCCATTCTGTACTTTTCGGCAAGCTGACCCGCAAACATCTGCAGGTTGAAATCCGGTGGAACATTGAAAAAAACGGAATCTGCCATAATTTCTCCTCCTAAGCAATTATAGAATTATTTTATACAGCCAAACGGCAAGCATAAGCAAAGCGTTTATAAGGATCGCCGCAAGCATGATACGGCGGTCTATCTTCTTTTTCAGAATAAACTGCATGTAGATCACGGAGATCAGCTGAACAAACAGAAACGGCGAGAGCGGGTGGTACTGCACCGCGGCTTTGAGATCGCAGAGCAGAATGCAGCAGAACGCGCGCGTCAGCCCGCAGCCGGGGCAGTCTATCCCCGTTATCATTTTAAACGGGCAGTGGTAAAATAACAGCATAAGCCCAATGCAGAACGCTGCCAAAAGCAGCTTTCTGAAAACGTTTTTTGCAGATACGTCCGGGCGATATTCGGTTATGGTTGTTACGTTGTTCATCTCAGTTCAGCTTACTTATGATATTTTCTTGATTTTATAATATCATATGCGCAACTTCCTTGTCAATATAAATCAAAATGCAAGGTTTTTCCTTTGCCATCGCAATGCGGTCAGGAAGCAAGATATTCTTCCAGGCATTCGCCGCTGTCATAGATGCGTGCGGCGGCAGCCTTTCCCACATATCTGTAATGCCACGGTTCATAGTCTATGCCCGTGACTTGCGTTTTATCCTCGGGATAGCGCTGGATAAAACCGTATTTGTATGCGTTTTCGGCAAGCCACGTATATACTTCTTCGTCCGTGCTGGCGCTCTCGTCTGCGTTTATATCCACGGCAAGCCCAAGCTCATGCTCGCTCGTTCCCGGCAGGGCAACCGTTTCCAGCGCAAGCGCTTCGGCACGGGCGTGGGAATAGCCCTCGGCCTCGTATGCAGATATGCGTTCGTCAAGCACGCGCTGCTGTTCCTCGTTTGAGCGGTATCCCGCGCGCACAAAAGGGTAAATGCCCTGCGCTCGCATATCGTCAAACATTTCCTGCAGATCGGGGTAGATCATGGTCGCCACCTGTTCGTCGTTGGAGAGCGTTGTAAGATCAACGCTCCAGCTGTCCGGCACCGGGTTATCTGCGTTTACGAGCGTAAGCTCCGGAGAACGGTTTTCCCTGTCCGTGAAAACAATGGTGCCGGAATCGGTCAGCCGGACACCGCCCGAAGTGAACGCCCATACCAAAAGAAACGCGGCGGCGCAGACGATGAGCGAGGCGATAAGTATCTTAATCCTGCTTTTCATTTTCCTCTTCGTTTTCCTGCGCGTTCGGCAGCATGACCGTAGCCTTGAAAAGGTCGCCGTCTATGGAGAGCGTGAGCTTGCCGCCGTTTAAACGGCAGAGCTCCTTGGCTATGGAAAGACCAAGCCCGTTGCCCTCCTCGGTTCTTGCCTTATCGCCGCGAACGAAACGCTCCGTAAGTTCCTCTGCGGATATGTTTAATGGTTCTTTGGAGATATTTTTGATCTCAAAGCAGCTGAAATTCCTGCCGGAATAGAGCCGTGCGTAAACACGGGTGCCGGGCGCGGAATATTTCTGCGCGTTTGAAAGCAGGTTTTCAAACACCCGGTAGATCTTTGTGCCGTCCGCAAAAACGATATGCTTTTGCGCGGTCTCCTCAAAAATAAGGTTTAGATTGTTTTTCTCAAAATCATCGGCATATTCCACGATCGCCTGCGTGGTAAGCTCGTTCAGATTGATTTTTGTTTTGTTCAGCACGACGTTGCCGGTGGAGACTTTGGAAGCCTCTATCAGGTCTTCTATCAGGCGCTTTAAGCGGTTTGCCTTATCGTCTATTACGCTCATATATTTCAGGGCGGTCTCGTCCTGAATATCGCATTTCTTCAAAAGGTCTATATAGTTTATAACGGAGGTGAGCGGTGTTTTCAGGTCATGGGAAACGTTTGTGATAAGCTCTGCTTTTGTGCGCTCGTCCTTTACGGCCTTTATTACCGCCTGCTGAAGCTCCGCGTTCTTTTTGTCCAGCGATTCGGCAAGCGTTTTCAGGCTCTGCGGCAGTTTGGAGGTGTCTATATCCACAGGCTCGTTCTTTACGCTGCAATCTATCAGCCTGTCAAGCGAACGCATAAACTGAAATGCCTTGTAAACGCAGAAGGCGTCTGCCGCAAGAAGCGCGCAAAGCAGGAACAGACCGAGCAGCACATTCCCGCCGCCGTAAGGCGCGGAAGCTATGATGAGCGAAACGACGCCCATGCTCACGATATTGAAGAAAGAAAAGAGCGTTACCGCCCGTACGGCTCTTTTATCAAGCTGCTTCGGCAAAAAGGCAATGGTGCCGAAAAAGTTTTTGATGCCCATAAACGCCCGCTTAAGCAGGCGGAAAATAAGGCTGCAAGCCATGTAAATAAAGGTGTGCTTAAAAATGTTCACGCCCGTTTTTGCGTTTCTGGCAACGGACAGAGAAAATCCCAGAAGAATGAGATATACCGCCGCGCCTATGGCAAACAGGATATTTTTATACAGCTGTGAGGTAAAGAAACCGCTTGAAATATCTGTAAAATAATAATTATATTCATAGCCGAAGACAGCGTACTGCTCGCTTGCGTAGAAAGCGAACAAAAGCATTCCGAGCACGAAAACGGCGCCCCCGGCAAGGATAAAGCCGATATCGAGCGGCAATTTGTCCGCAGCGGCGGCGGCAACGGTGCCGTCGCTTCTGTTCCCGGCAAGGCGCAGGGAGATAACTGCAAAAAAGATGCAGCCGAAAAGCGCAATCACCGCAATATATAGCGCCGCGTTTGCCTTTTCCGCAGCAATGCCGGAAAGGTTTGCATTGATCCTGTCGTAACGGTCGTTTTGCGTAAAGTTCGGGTCAACGGAAACATAAAGACGCAGATCTTCCGCAGTGTCGCCGTAAAAATTTTCACTGTATACGGCAATGCGGCTGAGCGCGTCGCTGGAACGGGAGCTGCCGTTTTCATACAGAAAATATTCGCCCTCGCCGTTTCTTACGGCATTTATGAGCGCCGCCGTGTCCTCCACATTGGTTGCAACGGAGCCGTCGGCAAATTCCGCGTAATACCTAATGTTTTTAAGCCCCAGCGCGGCGGATTCGCCGGCGTCTGAAGTGGTGTGGCAGTAATCGTAATAAACAGTGTTGCCGAACTGCGTATTAAAAAGGTTCGTCAGCTCCTCTTCGGATTTGGAAAAGATATCGGTGGAATCAAAAGATATCTGTGAAGCCAGTATCTCGTCCTGCACATCCATCTCAAAATAAAAATAATCCTCGTATTCATCAAACTGAAGCGCGTATACGCTGTAGTTCTCCGCAGCGTAGGGTATGTCAAGCTGGGGATATTCAGTATATGTGCTGGTGTAGCCGTTTTCCCACATGGAATAGGCGCTTATCTGATCCTTGTAATCTTCAAGATAGGAGCGGGAATAATTCACAAAGCTCACGGCAAGCGAAACGGTCGCTTCTTTTGCCGCGTCATACGCCGCCTGGTTGGTATTGTGGCTTACGTCGTCAATTACGGTTACCAGGTCTTCGTTTAATGCTATGGCAAAATCCGAGGTGTTTATATACCCCACTGTATTGTTATTGATAATCCCGTCCCCGCCGAAGTAGGAGATATGGCGCAGCACGGTTACGCTGCTCACACAGCACAGCCCCGCAAGCACAGCGGCAAGGAGGGCGCAAAGAAATTTGTTCAGGCTTGAGTATTTAAATTTTATCCACTTTGTATCCAAGTCCGTACACCACCTTGATATATTTCGGGTCTTTTGGGTTGATCTCGATCTTATCCCTTATGTTTTTGATATGCACGGTAACTGTTTTTTCGGATTTGTATGCAGGCTCGTTCCACACAGCCTCATAGATTTGGGCGGAGGAGAGCACGCGCCCCATATTCTTGCACAGATATTCAAGGATCATGTATTCGCGCGCGGTAAGCTTTATCGGCTCGCCGTCCACGCTCACGGTCTTGGCGTCCGTATCCACAACAAGCCCGCCCGTTACAAGATGCGTCTTTTTTTGCACGAAGCCGGCAAAGGATATGTACCGCCTGATCTGTGATTTTATTCTTGCCACAAGCTCCAGCGGGCTGAACGGCTTGGTAACATAATCGTCCGCCCCGAAGCCCAGCCCGGCGATCTTATCCGTATCCTCTGATTTTGCGGAGAGCATTATGATGGGAAAGCTGCGCTGCTGCTCGCGTATCTTCAGCGTGGTCTGAAGCCCGTCAAGCCCCGGCATCATGATATCCAGCACCATGCAGTGCACCTCATTTTCCGCGGCAAGCTTCAGCGCTTCGTTTCCGTTTTCCGCTTTGAGCACGTTAAAGCCCTCTGCTTTCAGATAGATTTCAATGGAATCCAGTATCGCTCTGTCGTCATCGCAAACAAGAACGGTCTGCATAATTATCACCTCACAAAACAGTATACCATATTTTGAAATGCAATAAAACAAAAACCCGCTGTATTTATTAAACCAAAGTATAATAAATCGCGGGTAATAGAAAAATAAAGATGTGATTAAGTTTTGGTTTTCTTTTTGTTTGTAAACACCGTTAACAGCACAACGGCGCAGACGGCGCAGACTGCTTCGCTTGCCGTAAATGAGAGCCATACGCCGGTAATGCCGAAGAGCTGCGCCAGGATAAACGCCGCCGGAACGATAAGCACAAGCCCCCTCAATATGGATATGATATGCGCCGGCAAAGGCGTTTCCCGCGCGGTAAAGAACATTGCCGCAACGATATTGAACCCTGCGAACAGTGCCCCTGTAAAATAAAGCTTGAGTCCCTGTGCGGCGATCTGCTGAAGCCGGGCATTGTTTTCGCTGTTGAACACGGCGGCGATCTGCTCCGAAAAGAAGAATACAACCGGGTATATCACCGCGCATATAACAAAAACGGTTATAACGGCATATTTAAAGAATTTCAGCTCGGCTCTTCCGTCGCCCCTGCCGTGCGCCTCGCTTACGAGCGGCTGCATGCCCTGCGCCGCGCCTGTGTAAACGGCGATCACTACAAGCGATATATTGGTTACAACGCCGTATGCCGCAACGCCCGTATTGCCGGCTATATTCAGGATTATAGTGTTGAAAACGATGATGACGATGCCGCTTGACAGTTCGGAAACAAGGGACGGTATTCCCAGCGCGCAGATGTTTCCGCCAAGCTTCGGCGCCGGCGGCGTTTTTACGATATGAAAATCATTTTTGCGCTTTATCTTATGCATGCTCAGCACGCACATACTGATAACGGGAGAAAGACCGGTTGCGAACACCGCGCCGAAAATGCCCATATCAAGCGGAAAGATAAAAATATAGTCCAGCAAAACATTGGAAAGGCTGCCTGTGATCATGCCCGCCATGGAAAGCTTCGGGTCACCGTCGTTCCTGATAAAAGCAACGAAAATATTGTTTAAGATAAACGCCGGCGAAAAGAGCAGGATCACTTTCAGATACGTATTCGTCATATTAAAAACGGCGCTGTCCGCCCCGAGCGCAGCGGTTATGCTTTTTGAAAAGAAGATCCCTGCCGCAAGGAATACCGCGCTGAAAACAGCGGCAAGAAACAGCGTGTTTGTAAACACTTTGTTTTGCGCATTTGAATCGCCCCTGCTTTTGGAAACGGCATATTTCGCGCCGCCGCCAACGCCAAGCATCAGCCCCGTTCCGTTTACAAGGTTATACACGGGTATGGCAAGATTCAGCGCCGTCAGCCCGTCTGCGCCAAGACCGCGGGAAACGAAAAACGTATCCGCAAGAATGTAGCAGGAAAGCGCCGCCATACCCAGAACATTCAGAGAAACATATTTAAAATAAAGCGAAACGGGATTCTTTTTCATAACAGACCTCAGATGATGAAAATAAGATCGCGGCTGTATGATCTGCCCGTAACACCAAAGCAATAAAAAAGCGCCCTCTTTCCGGCGTCTTCTAAGACCTAACGACGCGGATAAGGCGCAAGCCTCTGCCCGGTGGCAGACATGTTATTACGATCTGAACCGATTATAGCATCATCTGCAGCGTTTTTCAAGCCGTAAAATGCAAAAAGCGAACGAAAATGCACATATATGTTATATAATTTAAAATCTTTTATTAATAAATCGGCAGTTTTGTTGAAAAAATTGCCGCTTTTATATATAATATTTTAAACTTATAATAAGAAACCGGCTGAAAAGGAGATAGAAAGAATGAAAAAAGCTGTTGCACTTTTTCTGAGCGCCGTAATGATAATATGCTGCTTTGCAGGCTGTTCCAAAACGAGCGCGGAGCTGACGGAGGAGAATATCACCGCCACGGCGGACGTTGTTTTTACCGCGCTTAAGGAATTTGATACGGATGAACTTGAAAAATATGTAAGCTCATCAACGCTCAGCACGATCATGTCTTATGCCAAAAATCATGACCAGTTTGCGGATCTCGGCAGGGCTATCTTTGAAAATCTGACTTATGAGATAACCGCTATAGATACGAACAGCAAGACCGTTACGATATCTGTTTTAAACAAGGATCTTGCCCAGCCGGCGGCGGATTTCGTGAATGAACTGCTCAGCACGTATTCCACCCTGACGCTGCTTTCACATCTGTCCAATGACGCATGGCTTGATGAAAATCTTTCCGATCTTACGGGCAGGATAGACAGCGCCCCCATGATGAGCGAAGCGCAGGAGATCACCATAACCATAACGCAGGGTGAGGATAACCTGATATTCGGCTTTGACGAAACGGCGGAAAACGGCGTTTCCGGCGGCGCGCTGGGCGCAATCAAGAGCGCTGTGGGCTTTTAAGAGACGCAGATAGACATTTTAAGCAAAATGTGTTATACTGTTCATATTGCCTGTATTTGACAGAACCAATACAGTATCAGAGGTGTAATCATGGCAAATAAATTTTTAACCGCCATTTTCGGCGATTATTCAACAAAAGAAGTCAAGCGCGTTTCCAAGACCGCGGATAAGGTGCTTGCTCTTGAAAGCAAGTATGAGCCCATGAGCGATAAGGAGCTGGTTTCCCAAACGGATATCCTTAAGGGCAGGCTTGCGGACGGCGAAACGCTGGATGATATTCTGCCGGACGCTTTTGCCGTGTGCCGCGAGGCGGCGTGGCGTGTGCTTGGCATGAAGCATTTCCGCGTGCAGGTCATAGGCGGCATTATTCTGCACCAGGGCAGGATTGCGGAGATGAAAACGGGCGAGGGCAAAACGCTTGTTGCAACCTTGCCGGCGTATCTGAACGCGCTGGAGGGTAAGGGCGTTCATATCGTTACGGTAAACGATTACCTTGCAAAGCGTGACTGCGAATGGATGGGCAAGCTGTATCGCTTTCTCGGCCTTACGGCAGGTCTGATCATTCACGAAAAAACAAATGCCGAAAGGCAGGAGGCGTATAACTGCGATATCACCTACGGCACGAACAACGAGATGGGCTTCGACTATCTTAGGGATAATATGGTGCTTTATAAGGAGCAAAAGGTGCAGCGCGGCCACAACTTTGCCATTGTGGACGAGGTGGACTCCATCCTGATAGATGAGGCACGTACACCGCTGATCATCAGCGGACGCGGCGAGCAGTCAACGGATATGTACCGCCGCGCCAACGATTTTGCCAGAACGCTCAAAATGGATAAGGTTGCGCAGATGAACGAAAAAGAAGATACCGAGTCTGCGTATGACGGCGATTTCGTTGTGGACGAAAAGGCGCGCACGGCAACGCTTACCCAGAGCGGCGTGAAAAAGGCGGAGGAATATTTCGGCGTGGAAAATCTTATGGATATGGAAAACACCACGCTGCTTCACCATATCAACCAGGCGATCAAAGCCATCGGCGTAATGCGCAAGGATATAGACTATGTTGTTAAGGACGGCCAGGTGCTCATCGTTGATGAATTTACCGGCCGTATCATGCTGGGCAGGCGCTATAACGACGGCCTGCATCAGGCAATAGAGGCAAAAGAAGGCGTTAAGGTAGAGCACGAGAGCAAAACGCTCGCCACCATCACGTTCCAAAACTACTTCAGGCTTTACAAAAAGCTTTCCGGCATGACGGGTACCGCTTCAACGGAATCGCAGGAATTCAGCGAGATCTATAAGCTGGACGTTGTTGAGATACCAACCAATAAGCCGCTTATAAGAAAAGACATGCCCGATGTCATCTTCCAGACGGAAAGGGCAAAATACAAGCACGTGATTGAGCAGATCAAAACCTGCCACGAAGCGGGCCAGCCCATACTTGTGGGTACCATAAGCATTGAAAAGAGCGAACTGCTTTCCAAGATGCTCAAAAGAGCCGGCATCGCGCATAATGTGCTGAACGCGAAGAACCATGAGCGAGAGGCGGAGATCATTGCGCAGGCGGGCAAGCTGGGCGCCGTTACGATCGCCACGAACATGGCGGGCCGTGGTACGGATATTATCCTCGGCGGTAACGCGGAATTCCTTGCCACTGCGGAAATGAAGAAGATGCAGGTTCCGGAGGAGATCATTGCGGAGGCAAAGGGCTTTGCGGAAACGGATGATGAAGAGATCCTTGCGGCAAGAAAGACGTTCCGCGAGCTGGAGGATAAATATAAGGAGCAGATCAAGGGCGAGGCGGATAAGGTCCGCGACGCGGGCGGTCTGTTCATACTCGGCACGGAGCGCCATGACTCACGCCGTATAGACAATCAGCTCAGAGGCCGTGCCGGCCGTCAGGGCGATCCGGGCGCTTCACAGTTCTACCTTTCCACAGAGGACGATCTTATGCGCCTCTTCGGCGGCGAGAGAATGAAAGCGATGATGAGCCGCCTTGCCGTGGACGAGGATATGCCCATAGAGAGCAAGATGATCTCCAACACGGTTGAATCCTCTCAGAAAAAGGTGGAGGGCAGAAACTTCGCGATAAGAAAACAGACGCTTCAGTATGACGATGTTATGAACCGCCAGAGAGAGCTTATCTATAAGCAGCGCGATATGGTGCTGGATGGTATTGACCTTACGGATAAGATTGTTGATATGCTGGAATCCAGTATAGAGGCGAACGTTCCCGTATACTGCGCAAAGGACGCGCACAGGAATGACTGGAACCTGAGCGGCCTTAAAGAGAAATACCGCGGCTGGCTGCTTTCCGATGAGGACTGCGATAAGCTTGATGAAATGAGCGTGGACG
Source organism: uncultured Oscillospiraceae bacterium (assembly GCA_900546785.1). Lineage (GTDB taxonomy): Bacteria > Bacillota > Clostridia > Oscillospirales > Acutalibacteraceae > Eubacterium_R > Eubacterium_R faecipullorum. The sequence goes on from URED01000026.1 coordinate 28,480, forward strand.
AGATCACGCAGTTCCTTAAGGAAACGGGTAACAAAAAGCTCAATGAAAGGCGCGAGATGTTCGGCGACGAGATCTATCAGGATCTTGCCCGCAAGATTTTGCTCAGAAACGTGGACTCGCTCTGGATGGATCATATCGACGCCATGGATAACCTGAAAGAGGGCATCCACCTGCGCTCTTACGCGCAGCAGGATCCCGTTGTTGCGTTCAGGATCGAATCCTACGATATGTTTGATGAGATGACGGAAACGATCCGTGAAAATACTGTAAAGATGATGTTTACAACCGTGGTAAGGCGCCGCGAGGATACCGAAAGGCAGGCTGTGGCAAAGATCACGGCAACCTCTTCCGGCGGCGGGGACGAGAGCGTGAAGAAAGAGCCTGTAAGAAAAGCAAAGAAAGTCGGGCCGAACGACCCGTGCCCCTGCGGCAGCGGCAAGAAGTATAAAAAGTGCTGCGGCTCGCCCGAAAAGCTTGCCGAGCAGGCCGCCAAGAACGCGAAATAAGCAACGGCGCTATTCGGTATTTGGCTCACACGTTTTTGCCAGAATGATAGAATAACAGAGCATCAAAAAAGCTGTGATCTTGAACGGATCACAGCTTTTAATTTTTCGAAATTATATATAATTTACTTAAACGGTAAAAAACGCCGCGCTGAATGAACAGCGCGGCGAATTTATTGGATTTTTATAATCTTATGATTATTTGCTGCTCTTGATCGCTGCCTGTGCGGCTGCAAGGCGTGCGATCGGTACACGGAACGGTGAGCAGGATACATAATCAAGGCCGATCTCGTGGCAGAACTCAACGGAGCTGGGGTCGCCGCCGTGCTCACCGCAGATACCGCAGTGAAGATCCGGGCGGGTAGCCTTACCCTTTTGAACTGCTATCTTCATAAGCTGGCCAACGCCAACCTGATCCAGTTTTGCAAACGGATCGTTTTCAAAGATCTTAGCGTCATAGTAAGCGTCAAGGAACTTACCTGCATCGTCACGGCTGAAGCCGTAGGTCATCTGGGTAAGATCGTTTGTGCCGAAGCAGAAGAACTCTGCTTCCTTGGCGATCTCGTCTGCCGTAAGAGCGGCGCGCGGGATCTCGATCATGGTGCCTACTTCGTACTTCATCTCTACTTCTGCTGCTGCGATCTCCGCATCGGCAGTTGCAACAACGATGTCCTTAACATATTTAAGCTCTTTGGCGTCGCAGGCAAGCGGGATCATGATCTCGGGAGCAACGTTCCAATCCGGATGCGCCTTCTGAACGTTGATTGCGGCGCGGATAACAGCCTTTGTCTGCATTCTTGCGATCTCGGGATAGGTTACTGCAAGACGAAGTCCGCGGTGACCCATCATCGGGTTGAATTCATGAAGAGAAGCAATGATCGCCTTGATGTCTTCAACAGACTTGCCCTGCGCGTCTGCAAGCTTCTTGATGTCCTCTTCCTCGGTGGGAACAAACTCATGAAGCGGAGGATCCAGGAAACGGATCGTAACGGGGCAGCCCTCAAGCGCCTCATAAAGCTTTTCAAAGTCACTCTGCTGATAGGGCAGGATCTTCTCAAGCGCGGCTTCTCTTTCCTCAGCCGTGTCTGCGCAGATCATCTCGCGGAAAGCGGCGATCCTGTCCTCTTCAAAGAACATGTGCTCTGTACGGCAAAGGCCGATGCCCTCTGCGCCGAGCTCGCGAGCTTTTTTGGCGTCTGCCGGGGTATCTGCATTCGTGCGGACCTTAAGTGTTCTGAACTCGTCTGCCCAGCCCATGATCCTGCCGAATGTGCCGGCAATCGTAGCGTCAACCGTAGGAATGACACCCTTATAGATATTACCGGTTGAGCCGTCAATCGAAATATAATCACCCTCGTGGTATTCCTCACCTGCAAGCGTGAATTTCTTGTTTTCCTCGTCCATAACGATATCGCCGCAGCCGGATACGCAGCAGGTGCCCATTCCGCGGGCTACAACGGCAGCGTGGGAGGTCATACCGCCGCGAACGGTGAGTATACCCTGAGAAGCTTTCATGCCGGTGATATCTTCGGGAGATGTCTCAAGGCGAACAAGAACTACTTTTTCGCCTCTCTTGTTCCATTCAACTGCGTCATCGGCAGTGAATACGATCTTACCGCAGGCAGCGCCGGGAGAAGCGCCGAGGCCCTTGCCGGCCGGAGTAGCTTCCTTAAGCTTAGCTGCGTCAAACTGCGGGTGAAGAAGTGTGTCAAGGTTACGGGGATCGATCATCTCAACAGCTTCCTGAGGTGTTCTCATGCCCTCGTCAACAAGATCGCAGGCGATCTGAAGCGCTGCCTGCGCCGTTCTCTTGCCGTTACGGGTCTGAAGCATAAAGAGTTTGCCGTGCTCAACGGTGAACTCCATATCCTGCATATCTCTGTAGTGATCCTCAAGGATCTTGCATACCTTTGCGAACTCTGCAAATGCCTCCGGGAACTTCTGCTCCATTTCGGAAATGTGCATAGGTGTGCGCACGCCGGCAACAACGTCTTCGCCCTGTGCGTTGGTAAGGAATTCGCCGAAGAGGCCTTTCTTACCGGTTGCAGGGTCACGAGTGAAAGCAACGCCGGTGCCGCAGTCATCGCCCATATTGCCGAATGCCATGGACTGTACGTTTACTGCCGTACCCCAGGAATAGGGGATATCGTTATCGCGTCTGTATACGTTTGCACGGGGGTTATCCCATGAACGGAATACCGCCTTGATGGCGCCCATGAGCTGCTCTTTGGGATCGCTCGGGAAATCCGCGCCGATCTTTGCCTTGTATTCCGCCTTAAACTGTGTGGCGAGCTCTTTCAGGTCGTCGGCAGTAAGGTCAACGTCCTGCGTAACGCCTCTCTTTTCCTTCATTTCGTCAATCAGCACTTCAAAGTACTTCTTGCCTACTTCCATAACTACGTCGGAATACATCTGGATGAATCTTCTGTAGCAGTCCCAAGCCCATCTGGGGTTGCCGGATTTTTCTGCGATAGCGAGTACAACTTCTTCATTAAGACCGAGGTTGAGGATCGTATCCATCATACCGGGCATGGATGCTCTTGCGCCCGAACGAACGGAAACGAGAAGGGGATTTTCCTTATCGCCGAACTTTTTGCCGGTGATCTCTTCCATCTTAACGATGTACTCTTCGATCTCCGCCATGATCTCGTCATTGATCTGGCGGCCGTCCTCATAGTACTGTGTGCAAGCCTCTGTTGTAATGGTGAAGCCCTGAGGAACGGGAAGACCGATGTTGGTCATTTCCGCAAGGTTGGCGCCCTTACCGCCGAGAAGCTCTCTCATGTTGGCATTGCCCTCTGAGAAAAGGTAGCAATACTTCTTTGCCATTGGAATTACCTCCTAAGATTTAATAAACATCTTTAAGTTTTTTATACTTCGTTGCGCCGTTTGCCGTAAGCGGGAAAAAGGCGCAGTATAACGCGATAGAATTATACCATAAACCGCGCTAAAATACAAATACTTTTTTTATAATAAGTTATATTTTCCTAAAATAGTGAAATTTTGTATTGAAAAGGGCGCGCTTTTCGTGCATAATGTAGTAGATAACACAAAAAAGAGAGGTCTTTCTTATATGAAATGCGCAATCATCCTTGCCGGCGGCAAGGGCACAAGAATGAAATCCGATATGCCGAAGGTCATGTGCAAGGTGCTTTTTGAGCCGATGCTCTATTACGTGATAAAAGCCGTAAAAGAGGCGGGGTGTACCGATGTGTGCGTGGTCACCGGCTATGGGCATGAGATCGTGGAGCAGTATCTGCCGGCGGGTGTTGAGGCTGCTTACCAGAATCCGCAGCTCGGCACGGGGCACGCCGTTATGTGCGCGCGTGATTTTGCGCAAAGGCATATAGATGATGATGTTCTTATCTTAAACGGAGACGGCCCTTTGATGGACGCCGCCACCATAAACGCCGCGTTTGATTACCACAGGGAAAATGAAAATGCCATTACGCTCGTTTCCGCAATCGTTGAGGATACGAACGGCATAGGCCATGTGAAAAGAGATGAAAACGGCAAGCTGCTCTGCATCGTGGAGCACAAGGACGCAGATGAAGAGGAGAAAAAGATAAACGAATCCAACGCCGGCACCTATTGGTTCAAGGGCGGCGATCTTCTTTACGCGCTTGATCATATTACAAACAACAACGCGCAGAATGAATATTATCTTACGGACAGCCTTGCCATTCTTTTGGGGCAGGGCAAAAACGCAGGCGCGTATGTTTGCGAAAATACAGAGGCCGTGCTGGGCGCGAACGACAGAAAGCAGCTCAATATTCTGAACAATATTATGCGCCGCAATATCAATGACGGCCATATGATAAACGGCGTGGATATCCCGTGTACGGACGGCGTTATGATCGGCGACCGTGTTAAGATCGGCCGCGGCACAACGATCCTGCCGAACACGATCCTGTGCGGCGATACGGAGATCGGCGAAAACTGCACGATAGGCCCGAACAGCTATATTGAAAATTCAAAAATCGGAAACGGCGTTGAGCTGAACAACACGCAGGTGACAGACAGCGAGATCAAAGACGGCGCGGACTGCGGACCGTTCGTAAGAGTGCGCGCAAACAGCGTTGTGGGTGAAAACGTGCATATCGGCAATTTTGTGGAGATCAAGAATTCCACGCTGGGCGAGGGTACGAAATGCGCGCATCTCACCTATGTGGGCGACAGCGATGTGGGCAGCAACGTAAACTTCGGCTGCGGCACCGTAACCGTGAATTATGACGGCAAAAACAAACACCGCTGCAAGATCGGCAACGGCGCGTTCATAGGCTGCAATACAAATCTGATCGCCCCGGTGGAGATCGGCGATCTGGCGTTCACCGCCGCAGGATCCACGATCACGGATAACGTGCCGGATAAAGCGCTTTCCGTAGCCCGCGCAAGGCAGGTCAATAAAGAGGGCTGGGTGGAAAAAAAGAAGCCTTATAAAAATATGGAATAAAATTTTGTGTTGATTTAGACGGAAAACGGGGCTGCCTCAGTATGAGACAGCCCCGTTCAGCGTGTAGAAAAAGGTGTAAATTTAGAAAAGCGTGCAGTCTTACACGCTGAGGAGACTTCGAGAAATCGAGCTGAATTTCGTTTTTCGC
>URED01000027.1 GCA_900546785.1 uncultured Oscillospiraceae bacterium
AGTCCATACTGAGCCACGATGCCTTTTCTCATCAGCATATATCTTCTTTAAGCGTTTCAACAATAGAATCTTTCTTTAATTTGGATACGGCGTACAGCATGGATACACCGACGATCAGAAATACTGCCAAAATAACGATCAGGTAAAGAGGGATGTTGATCGTAAAGGGTATGTTGCTTGACTGCATAAGAAGATACATGCCAAGGGAGAGCAAAATACTTATGGGGATAGCGAAAACGATTGCTTTAAGCCCGTAAAACAGACTTTCAAGGCATATCATCTTGTTAAACCCGTGCGGCGTGATACCAACGGATTTGAACATGGCAAATTCTTTGCGCCGGAGATCTATCCCCGTGGAAACGGTGTTTATAATATTCGCTATGGATATCAGCGTAATCAATGCCACAAAGCCGTAAATAAACACCTGCAAAACGAATATGACCGTATTCATGGTTTCCATGGATTGCACAACGTCTATAACCGTAACGCCGGTCATGGAATTCTGATCCACGATTTTTTCTATCTCGTCCACCAGGGCTTCATGATCTTCCGTTTCATATCCGAGCGCCAGCACTACATCTTCACTGCTGTAATTCTCATAATAGGAAATATACACACTCAGCGGAATATACAGGCTTATGGTAGTTGCGCTGTTGAGATTGCACAGATAATTATCGGGATCGTATTTTACGAAATCGGTTGCAATCGCCTTAAGATTTTCATTTTCGGAATCCGGCAGAATGTTGCCGTTTTCATCATATGCGTCATAATAGAAAGCTTTGCCAAGAATATTATCCGTAAATACATCGCCCGTTGAATTATCATGGGAAACGTTATTCATGATAAGCGCCTTAAGCTCATTGAAATTTCCGGCATTTGTGTAATATTTACTGCTGTCAATCCCGTTATCTTCACAAAGTGAATCAAAATCTTCATCGTCTACAAAATTTATATATGCTACATTATCATCAAGCAATCTGCTGTACGACGAAGTAAGATTTGCCGTATCCGCAACACCTTGGTTCGTATACATATTATCCTGAGGCGTGCCGTTGCTGTAAAAAAGTATGCTTGTTGTGATGCTGTATGCATCATCCACGGCAGAACTATCGCTTGTTTCACGCTGAAGCATATCATAATCAGCTTCACTGCCGACATTTACATAGACCTGATACGGCATATCGTTTGAAAGATCGTTTGCCTTTACGAACATATCGCAAAAGGAATTTACGCTTAAAAACAGAACGATGGACAAAGCGATAGAAGCGGTTATGACCCTCGATTTTCTTCCGTTTCGCTTTAAATTCTTGTTCGCGAGTTCGCCCTCATAGCCGAATACGGCACGCACGAGTTTTGAAGACTTAAGCTTTTTGGACTTTATCTTGATCTCATTCGTCTGCCGCAATGCGTCGATAGGCGTTATGGAGGATGCTTTTTTAGCCGGTATCATGGCGGAAATAAATATTGTAAAAGCGCTGACTATAATGATACATATGATTACCCAAAGCGGAACGAGAACGTTCATCGGCACATTTTCACCGCCGTTGATCATGCCGGATTCCTGAATACGTGTACCAACGGCTCTGAGCGTTATATATATACCGAACAGACCGGCGCCGATTCCGACAGGAATACCCACAAGCCCCAGCAAAAAGCCCTCAAAATACACGGAGGCGCTTTTCTGCGCTTTTGTTGCGCCAACAGAAGCAAGCATGCCTAAATAGCGCGTCCGCTCGGAAAGCGACATGCCGAAAGCATTATATATGAGCGCTACGCTGGCAAAAATAATGACTGCAAGTATAACGGCAACCATCGGAAGTGTGGAGGTTGCCAGGCTGCTGTTTGAATCAAAAGAGTAGTTTGCGCTCAAATATTCGTCGTTAAGCTCATACCGGTCTGAATCTATTCCGCAGTCAGTCATGATCTGCCTGATATCTGCAACTGAATTTATATTTATATCTTTAAGTTCAACATACGCTATTGATTCGGAAAGCTCCGCTGCTGCAGCAGGGCGTATGATCTGATAATTTCTTGTTGGCAAATTACCGTTTAAGATTCCTGTTATTTGAAACTCTCTAATATCGTTTGCCTCAAAGCTTTCACCGGCGTAATAGTTACCATCGAGAAACAGCGTTTCACCGTCTTCGGAATAATATCTTGCACCGACGGGAACCGTTACCGTATCGCCGATCTGCCAGTCCAGATTATTATTTTCTATAAATTCTTTTTCTACAAGTATCTCATTTTCCGTTTTAGGCAATGAACCTTCCATATCGCAGGTGACAAGCTGCTGCAGCGCGGTCATATCCGCTGCAAAAACTGAGCCTGTAGAGGTGCGGGATGATACGCCGTAGTCTATCTTAAATCCGGAAGCTTCGGGAGCGAGCATGGCTCTTCTTCCAACTCTTTGGACATCAGCCTGAGAAGCGAGCTTATTAGCGGTTTCTTCCGATACGCCCGATACTCGCGCCTGCCAATGACCGTCACTGTAAAGCGATACATCGCCAATATAATTCATAATTGACGCAATGCTGACAAATACGGCCGTAATCATTGCAACGGAAACGCATATACCGAGAATCGTTACGATCGTTCTTCCCTTATTCTTTTTCAAATGCGCAAGGGTGAGCTTTTGAATGATATTCATCCCATTCTCACCTCATCTCTTGTTATTCTTCCGTCCTCAATCGCAATAACCCTGTCTGCCGAAAGAGCGATACGCTCGTCATGCGTAATCATGATAACGGTCTGATTAAATTCCTTGTTGAATTTTCTGAGCAGAGATATGATCTCTCTGCTATTTTCACTGTCCAGATTCCCCGTTGGTTCATCGGCAAGCAAAAGAGCCGGATTATTTATGAGCGCTCTGCCTATTGCAACACGCTGCTGCTGGCCGCCTGAAAGCTGATTCGGCAAATGGGAGAGCCTGTTAGAAAGGCCCAGCTTGGCAATAATATCGTTTACGCGGGCTTTATCCGGCTTTCTGCCGTCCAGTAAAAGCGGAAGCGTTAAATTTTCTTCTACTGTTAAAATAGGAATCAGATTATAAAACTGATAGATTAGCCCGATCTGCCTGCGCCTGAAGATGGCAAGCGCTGTCTCGTCAAGCGTTGAAATATCGGTTTTATCAATGATAACCGTACCTGAGGTAGCCGTATCAACGCCGCCCAATATATGAAGCAATGTTGATTTGCCGGAGCCTGACGGCCCTACGATCGCAACGAACTCGCCCTTTTCAACTGAAAACGATACGTTGTCAAGTGCGCGCACCATAACGTCACCTTTGCCATAAGTTTTTGACAGATTTTGAATTTCAAGAATTTTCATATCTATATCTCCTTTCGTTGGTTAGAGAATACCATGCCCACCTTACGGCAAAATGACTTTCAAATTACAATTTCGTAATTTAGACAACGAATTTATAAAAGCGTATTATAAATTTTGTGCCTATCCCCTCTTGACTCTCAACCGAAATATCTGCATTTTCCTTAGCAAACACCGCCTTTGATAATGCCAGACCGATCCCAACGCTTTCTGCGGAGGAATTTTTCCCGTGATAAAACCGTTCAAAGATATGCGGCAGATCTTCTTTGGCAATGCCGCACCCGTTGTCGCTTATCACAACCTCATTATAAATATTTGTGGTATTCGCTGTAATATTTAAAGCACCGCCGTCCTCAGTATGTTCAAGACAGTTCTTTATAATATTTTCAAATGCTTCGATACTCCAGTTTTCATCACCCATAAAAAGAAACGGCTCTATATCCGTGTTGATTTTGATTTGGCGGATTTCCGTCTGCAGCGCAAAGGGCTTAAGACTTGCGGCAATGATATCTTTACAGTTCAATTCCTTAAAAATAAAATCGGCAGTATCCGCGTCTATTTTGGAAAGTTTGAGCAGCGTTGTTATAAGCCACTTCATCTTTGTAAGCTGCTCCTCAATGATCTTAATAAAGCCGGCTCTTTTCTCAGCGTCCTTTTCGTTTTGCAGTACCTCGGTGATGATCATCATGGAAGTCAAAGGCGTTTTGAGCTGATGTGAAATATCCGCCAGCGAATCGGCAAGATAAAGCTTATCCTTTTTCGCTTCCTCGCTTGCCGTTCGCAGCAAGATCATGACCTTATACAGATTATTTTTTAGAATAGAAAGCTCTCCCTCCGCATTATCCGCAACCGCAAGCTCGTAATTTCCGGAGCAGACTTCGGATAGATAATTATTAAGCTCTTCAATATCCCTGTATCTCTTTTGTGTGAATACCGCAAATACCAGCACAATGAGCGCCCACACCGCAAGGCAGATGAAGGCGCACGCTACATTGAAAAACAGGCAGATGAAGAAGCAGACCAATGCCATGGCTGCCGATATGCCTATCATTAATTTGAATTCAAAATTTTTCATTTTTCAAGTATATATCCCAGTCCGCGAACCGTTTTGATAATGGACGGCTGCGCGGGATCCTCCTCTATTTTATCTCTTAGGCGTTTGATATAAACGGTCAGAGTATTGTCGTTTACAAAATCACCGGCAACGTCCCAGATATCCTCCAACAGCTTTTGGCGGGTAAGCACGATTCCGCGGTTATTTATAAAGGTCAGAAACAGCCTGTATTCCATAGCGGTTAAAATGATCTCACTGCCGTTTTTATATACCTTCGCCTCATTCGTATTGATTTTTATATCAGCCAACGCAACAATACCGTCTGCAGTGTCCTTGTTATATCGCCGCAATACGGTCTTGATCCTCGCAAGAAGCTCTTTGACTCTGAATGGCTTTGAGATATAGTCGTCAGCGCCAAGCTCAAGACCCATTACAACATTTACCTCATCGTCATACGCCGTAAGGAAGATAACGGGATAATCCCCCTGCTTTTTTATCTCTTTACAGACGTCGTAGCCGCTGCCGTCCGGCAGGGTAAGATCAAGAATATACAGCGTAAACACACGCGAACGGATAATATCAAGCGCCTGCTTAACGGTTTTTGCAACGGTTACACTGTAGCCTTCGTTCTCAAGAGAATACGAAAGGCCGATTCCGATGGCGTTATCATCTTCAAGAAGTAAAATATCCATACATATACCTCCGATATTATATTAACATATTTACACTCTGTACTCCATTACAAAATTGTAATATTGAATAACAGGCAAAATAAAAGGGCGTAACATCACGCCCTTAAGGTTTTCAGATATTCTTTAGTTGCTTTATCTACTCTGTAGCTGTCACGGATCTTAGAGATCGTCATATTGTGGATCTCGCTGCTCAGCTGCCTGTTTTCAAGCAAAGGCAGAACTTTATCTTTATATTTGGAAAACGCCGTGCAGAACGCCCAGGCAGCGCCCATATTTACATAATAGTATTCACTTCTTATATTTTTCAGATAATTCAGGGTATAATCTATATACTCGTCGTCAAGATAATAATCCATAAGCGTGATTACAGCAAAACGAACATCGTATTCCTTATCTGAATACATATATTTTTGCAGAAAATCAAGAAATTCTGCCTGATTCTTTTTAACGAATTTGAGCGTGGAGCAGACGCAGTCGCACACCGCCCAATTATCTATTTTGGGTATAAATTCTTCAAGCATCTTTAATCTTTGAGAAAGATCAAGTTTTTTATACCCAATATAAAAGCCGTGCAGCATGATCTCCTCATAATAATCCCAGCCGAAATCATCGTTATCAAGGCACTTTGCGATTTTCCTAAGCTGCGGGATACGGACGCCGATGATTTTTTCCTCGGAAACATTCGGAATCAGCTTTTTATGAAATGTTTTATACTCAACATCTGCATATTTAAAAAGCTCATTTAAAACATTCATAGAATCACCAAGGCAATTATATCATTTTTTGCGCTCGGTTACAATACGCACAGCAATATAAGATACCGCACAGAATAAAAGTGACACGGCTAAAATCATAATCAGATTATTTGAATGATAAATGATCTCAAAAACGGACGGCGCAACTACAAACGCGCCCTTTGTCTCAAACCAGGAAACCACAGCACTGCCGATAAAGTTTATCAACAGCGCAAGAAAATACACCGGCGGTTTGGTAAACAGCAGAAGGAGCAGCGCAGGCGCAGGATTTCCCGATATCAGCATGAAAGCGCTCAGCAGAAGATTTGCTTTAAAATTCTTTCTCTCGGTCAATAAAATACCTAAAAGCGAAAAGATCAGTATTATCCTTGACGAAAGATAGTAAACAAGCTGTGAATTTTCATTAGCCCTAACAATATTCGATACACCGCTTACAATGCTGCCGTTTATCAGACGAGCACCACCGTAAGATGAGAATAATATCAGCGATTCAAAATCAAATATTCCCGCTGTATTAAAAACACAGTCAAAAAAACCGAATGAGGTAACGGATTGCGATAGCCTTTCTGCCGCCAAAGAAAAAGCAGAATTTCCGATAAAGAAATACGCCGCAGTGTAAAATAACGCCGTTAACAGCAATACGGCCTTAAAGAATTTTCTGCTTACCCTGTTAATTATAAAATAGGAAAGGCATAATACCGTTGATAGGAAAAAAACAATATCAGCCGCCGTGGTATTGAACAGCCGTATGATATAGCAGATAACAGAAATAACGGATAACAGGATCACCGGATAATACATAAACGTCATATCATAATGCTTAAACTTTATCATTTTCATGCATTGAATATTGACGGATTCCATAAAAAATAAACACACGCTGCCGCGGCAGCGTGTGTCAGCATAGATTTATATCATGCTTTGTTCCATTTGATGTCATTATAATCTGCACATGCTTTATTTTTGAATGCAGCGCGAAGTTCCGCATAACAGCCGCATTTGACGCACATGCCGGAAATCAGTTGATCGCAGCTGCGGCAGACCGAAAGGCGCTGCCGGTAGACATCGGCACTTACCTTCAGCGAATCATCCACAGTTTTAAGATAATCCTGTAACCCGTCATAGGAGGCTTTCTCACCCGCTTCCAGCAACAGACACCTTTTACAAACATGCTCCATTATTTTACGGTAAATTTAACGATACTGCACGGAGGCAGTACAGCTTTAAAACCGTTTTCCGTAATTTCAAAATCAGTAAATTCTTTTTCTACAACCATATATTTGTCTTCAAAGGTATTGCCGCTGTGGATATCGCCTGAAATGATCGTAGCTTTCACAGAAGCAATCGCTGTATGCGCGATCTCACAATCAATTTGTGCATTGCGTTCAGAGCAGGTATTGACAACAGTTGATGTAATCGTGCCGTTATCATCGACCGAAGCGGATTCAATAAGCTGAGGCGCGCATTCTCCGTCAGCTTCCCTGACCGGCGTTGTGATATAAGAACCCAAAAGCGTGTTATTCTGATGCGCTTTAAACATTTTAAACACATAGTAAGTCGGGGTCAGCACCATATCTGCGCCGTCCGTCAACGCAACGGACTGCAGCACATTTACGGTCTGCGCTATGTTTGCCATATGAACTCTGTCAGCATGTTTATTAAAAATATTGAGGGTCAGCGCCGCAACGACTGCATCTCTCATGGTGCTCAGCTGATATAAGAATCCTGGATTCGTTCCGGGTTCAACATCATACCAGGTGCCCCACTCGTCTACGATAAGACCGACACGCTTATCAGGGTCATACTTATCCATAACCGCGCTGTGGCGCGAAACGATCTTTTCCATTTTATATGCCTTGGCAACAGTAGAAAAATATTCGTTTTCATCAAACTGCGTTGACGAGCCTTTATGCTGCCAATTACCGGTGGGAACCGTGTAGTAATGAAGTGAGATACCGTTGAATTTATTGCCGGCTTTTTTCATAAGAACATCCGTCCAGTTATAATCCTCACCGTTCGGACCGCAGGCAACACGATAGATCTTTCTATCAGCATCATAATCACGCACATATGTATTGTATCTTCTGAAAAGGTCTGCATAATATTCCGGCATCATATTGCCGCCGCAACCCCAGCTTTCATTACCGACACCAAAATATTTTACGGCCCACGGCTCTTTTCTGCCGTTTTCCGTGCGCAGGCGAGCCATTGGAGACTCGCCGTCAAAGGTCATATACTCAACCCATTCATTCATTTCCTGAACCGTGCCGGAGCCGACATTGCCGTTTATATAAGCGTCACACCCAAGCTGACTGCAAAGCTCAAAAAATTCATGTGTACCGAAAGAATTGTCCTCCACTACGCCGCCCCAATGCGTATTCACCATCTTTTTACGCTTTGATTGATCACCGATACCGTCTTTCCAGTGGTATTCATCTGCAAAGCAGCCGCCCGGCCAGCGCAAAACAGGTATTCCCATCTCCTTGAGCGCATTTACAACATCACTGCGCATGCCGTTTACATTCGGAATGTTCGAATCTTCCCCAACGTACAGCCCCTCATAGATGCATCTGCCCAGATGCTCTGAAAAATGGCCGTATATATCCTTGCTGATTTTGGACATTTTTTGATAAGGATTGATCAAATACTTCTCCATTGCTATAACACCTTTCAGAATAATAAAATTACCATATAGAAAATTCAATGTCAATAATAAATTGACAGTTTAAATAATTTATTTTAAAATATTTACGGTGATACAAATGAGAATGGATAAAGCAGTTGATATTATTAAAAATGCGGGCGCTGACGCGCTGATTCTGTTTAACGAAAGCAATATGCACTACTTCTGCGGATTTTCCCCAAGTGAGGGCGTGGTGCTGATTCTAAAAAACGGAGAAGGCTTTCACATTGTGGATTCACGGTACACGGAGACCGCGCAGGAACATGCAAAAGAAACAGGACTTGAAGTACGTGAAGCGCAGGGCTCTTTTTCCGATTACATTGCAGAAATCTGCAGGAGCCGCCATATAAAAGCAATCGCATTTGAAGACGAAACGATCTCTTTAAAAACATATGCACTCTATAAAGATAAAACAAAATGTGAATTTACCGGTATCGGCGATGCTCTGATGCGCATAAGAAACGTAAAAGACGAAACAGAGCTTGAATATATGAAAGCCGCAAACTCTATTGCCGAAAAGAGCCTTGCAGAGCTTTTAAACCACATAAAACCTGGTAAAACCGAAAAAGAGCTTCAGGCTTATTTTGATTATATTATGCTCAAAAACGGTTCTGACGGCGTTTCTTTTGATACGATCCTGCTGACGGGCTCGCATACTTCCCTGCCGCACGGCGTGCCTGAAGACAGAACCGTTAAAAAAGGTGATTTTATGCTTATCGATTTCGGCGCAACATACAAAGGCTATCATTCGGATATGACGCGCACTTTTGCCGTTGGCAGTGCAAGCGATGATATGAAAGAAGTTTACGAGCTTGTTTTAAAAGCGCAGCTGGCGGGAATAGACGCATTAAAGCCTGGAGCTGCGTGTGCCGATGTATACAAGGCGGCATATGATGTGCTGGAAGAAAAGCAAATGGGCAAGTATTTCCGCCATTCGCTGGGGCACGGCGTAGGTTTGGACATACACGAGGGCTTTAACGCATCTCCGCGAAGCACGGATATCTTTGCCCCCGGTAACGTCACCTCCATAGAGCCGGGTATATATATTCCGGGCAAATTCGGGGTAAGGATAGAAGATGTTTGCATCATTACCGAAAAGGGCAACGAGGACATCTCTTCCTTCAGCAAGGAACTTATGATCCTTTAGCTAAAATGTCGCTTAAAGCCATTTGCTTCATTGATTTTAATACGCGGAGAAAATATGTATGAATGCTGTTTTGCTGAATACAGAAAGATTGCAATCAGAAAACTCAAGGCTTCAGATTGGCGGTCTATGTGTTTGATAGCCGATGATTTTAAAAAAAGATTAGGCTTTGAGCTGCAAGGCACTGAAAAATTGTCATTTCATAAAGATGAAAACGGAAATGATCTCTTTTTTACCGGCGGAAACTTTTTTCTGAAAGTATAGAGAAATGACAAAAACCGTGTGCGATCCAATCGCACACGGTTTTAATTTTACTGCCGATCAAATGCAAGGCTTACCGAACGGTCTTGATATATTTATACCCGGCGCCCTCAACGGCGGATTGAATTGCATCGTCTGCTGCATCGCCGTTTTGAATATACGCTTTGCCTACTTTATGATCCGCCTTTACCGAAACGCCTATTTTCTCAAGCGCTTCGGTTACATGTCTTTCGCAATTCTGGCACATCATGCCATCAATCTCAATATACGGTTTTGAATCTTTTTTAAAAATGCTCATATCAATATCTCCTTTTCTGTTTTTCTTATACACAGGCTTATCAATATTAACAAGATTCAGCCTGAGAGCATTCATTACAACACAAAAGCTTGAAAGGCTCATTGCCGCAGCGGCAAGCATAGGATTGAGCGTAATGCCGAAAGCCGGTTCAAGCACACCTGCCGCAATGGGTATACCGATAACATTATAAATAAACGCCCAAAACAGATTTTCCTTAATATTAAGGATCACTCGCCTTGAAAGCGAAACGGCTTTCGGAATATCGTGCGGATCGCTCTTCATGAGCACAACATCAGCCGCATCAATCGCAACATCCGTTCCGGCGCCGATCGCTATACCCGTATCAGCTCGTGTAAGCGCAGGCGCGTCATTTATACCGTCGCCCACCATGGCAACGCTCCCGAACTGAGAAAGCTGACGCACCTTTTCCTCTTTTCCGTCAGGCAACACTTTTGCGAGAACTTTATCTATGCCTACTTCTTTTGCTATGGCATTTGCGGTCTTTTCATTATCACCGGTGATCATAACAGGCGTTATCCCCATCTTATTCAGATCTGAAACAGCCTGTTTGCTTGTTTCTTTTACGGTATCCGCAACCGCAATCATGCCCATAAATTTGCCGTTTGCCGCGAAAAACAAGGGGGTTTTTCCTGTTTCAGCAAACGCAGATGCAGCAGATAGATATTCAGATGGAATATTGCAAAATTTTGAAATATACCCTTCATTACCGGCATAGACGTGCTCACCGTTTACGATGCCGCTCAAACCGTTTCCTGCAACCGTTTTGGCATTTGAACAGGCAAGCAGCTCAATATTATTGTTTTCACAATAATGGATCACGGCTTTGGAAAGCGGATGTTCGCTCCTGCTTTCCAGTGCATAAGCAGTCTTTAATAGTTTATCTTCGTCCACGGCAACAATATCCGTTACAGACGGATCCCCCAGCGTGATTGTGCCTGTTTTATCAAGACAGATAATATCTGTTTTACCGCATGCTTCAAGACTTTCAGCCGTTTTGAAAAGGATTCCGTTTTTTGCGCCTTTACCGCTGCCGACCATGATGGCAACAGGTGTAGCAAGGCCGAGCGCGCACGGGCAGCTGATTACAAGCACGGAAATACTTCTTGAAAGCACAAATCCCGCGCTTTCCCCGGCAATGATCCAGCCGATCATAGTTACAATACTGATCGCGATAACGACCGGAACGAATACGCCGGATACTTTATCTGCGATCTTGGCAATGGGCGCTTTTGTTGCAGCGGCATCGGAAACCATCTGAATAATCTTAGAAAGAGCCGTATCCTTGCCCACAGAAGTTGCGCGGCATTCTATAAACCCGGAACGGTTGATCGTAGCCGCAGACACTTTATCGCCTGCGGTTTTGTCCACAGGCACGCTTTCACCTGTAAGCGCCGATTCATCAACAGCGCTTTCCCCTTTAAGGATCACGCCGTCAACGGGAATACTCTCTCCCGCTCTGACAACAAAAATATCGTTGACTTCAACTTCATCCGCTTTGATCCTGACTTCCTTGCCGTTGCGTACAACAACGGCTGTGTCGGGCGCAAGCTTCATAAGACTTTTTAAGGCGTCCGTCGTCCTGCCCTTTGAATAGGATTCCAGCGTTTTGCCGACGGTAATCAGCGTCAGTATCATTGCTGATGATTCAAAATACAGATTGCCGTGCAGATATTCGTGCGCGGCGGCAGTATTGCCCTGCGTGATCTGCCAGCTTATAATAAATAGGACTATGGTACTGTAAACAAATGCAGCGCCGCTGCCCAGTGCAACAAGCGTATCCATATTGGGCGCTTTATGCACAAGCCCCTTGAAGCCGCTTATAAAGAACTTTTTATTGATCATCATTACAGCTATTGTTAGCAAAAGTTCAAATAAAGCGATTCCCATGATATTCCCGTCTAAAAAGGACGGAACGGGCCACCCCCACATGATATGGCCCATTGAAACATACATCAAAAACAGCAATAAAACGACGCTGGATATAAGCCGCCTGACCATTTTTGGCGTTTCATTATCCTTAAGAGAATCCTCGGCTTCACTTTTGGATTGTTTAGCGCCTTTTAAAGATGCGCCGTAGCCCGCTTCTTCAACGGCTCTGATTATCTCTTCATCCGTTGCGGCGCCGTCTACGATCATGGAATTCGTTAAAAGATTTACCGAGCAGGAATCTACATTATCCAGTGCGGAAACAGCCTTTTCCACTCTGGCGGAGCAAGCTGCACAGGTCATGCCTGTAACATCATATTGTGCCATTACACCACTTCCCTATTTCAGTAGTTTTTGAAGCGTTGAAATCAGATCGTCCACCGTTTCGTATTTACCTTCTTTAATATCATTCTCAACACATGTTCTGATATGATTGGAAAGCAGTTCGCGGTTAAACGCATTGAGTGCTGATGAAGCTGCCGCCGCCTGCGTTATTATATCCGTACAGTAAGCATTATCTTCAACCATGCGTTTTATTCCGCGTATCTGCCCCTCAATACGATTCAGACGATTGATCAGCGACTTGAATTCATCTTCGCTTCTTTCCTTAGTTTTATGCGAACAATTACACTTATCCATACTTCTCTCCTTTATACCCCTACCGGGTATTTATATTATATACCCCAGTGGGGTATTTGTCAACACAAAAAAACAGCCTTTCAAACGAAAGGCTGCTATAAGGATCAATACAATCAATTTTCAGGCACGTTCACCTTGCTGTTGAACTTATCAAGCACAAGGGCAATCACGATTCCGACAACGATACATACAATGTTAACGGCGGCTTCTTTAAAGCCTGCGGCGAAGCTGTTGAACGGAATAATTACGATGGTTGCCGCGATCACGATTCCGATTATACCGTGAAAAACAATGCTGTAATGCCTGTTCATCAAGGTATCGATCGCCTTGGCAAGCAAGATAACGGTTATCAATGCGCCGAGACCGGCGGGTATAATCACGTCAAACCTAACCTTATCAAATCCATTCACAACATCTGCGACGGAACCTATGCCGGAAACAAGGGGTTCATAAAGGCCGAGCGGCATCAAAAGCGTTGAAAAACTCATTCCGGGTGCAATTACGCTTAGCGCAATGCAAAATCCGCAAAAAAGATACCACCAGAAATTAGGTACGATTGTAACGTTTACGGCTTTCAAACCAAGCAGTAATGCTAAAACCACAACAAAGCAGACCGCAAGAGAAATAAAAGAGCCCTTGCTTCTGCCCTTTTCGCCTGCCTCCCTGAAAAGCGAAGGCAGCATGCCGGCAATAAGCCCTACAAACAAACATACGGACGGATCAGGGTATTTTTCAAGTAAAAAGCCGAGAAGTCTTGATATGGCTACAAAACCGATAGCAATGCCTATAACCACAGGTATCAGCGTTTTCGCATGCTTTTTAATTGCTTTGAACGGATGGGATAAAAGCTCCATGATCGGCTTATAAACGCCGAAGACCACGCAAAGCACACCGCCGGATATGCCCGGCAAAACAGCACCGAGTCCGATTATTGCTCCATGGATGAGCCGCAAAAGCATTCTGCCTATGTCAAAGCTTTTTTTATTTTCAATCTTTTTACTCTGTTCGTTATCTTCGCTCATACCGGTTCTCCTATAATGAACTTGCAAGCTTGTACGCAGCCTGCGTTGCGTTATATATCCTGCCGGACTTATCACAGTCACCGATGGCATATACGTTATTATACACGCCTTTCAGTTCGTTGTAAAGTGCATTATCGGGCTTTACCCCCATGGAAAGAACAATTCCGTCACATTGTATAGTATATTCCCTGCCGGTTTTTGTATCCTCAACGGCAATGCCATTGGGCAGCACTTTCAAAAGTTTAGTGGACGTATAAAATTTTGTGTTTGCTTTTACAAGCTTGGGCATTGCGTCATCAAGCTGTTGGAACCAAGCACCGGGAGCAATCGTATCCGCCATCTCAATTACAGACACACTGTTGCCCTGCTCAATAAGAAGTTCGGAAGTTTCAAGGCCGGTCATTCCCGAACCGATAACGCAAAGCTTTTTGCCGGTAAATTGAACTGAGCCGTTTAATACGTCCGTAACAGTAACAACATTGCTGCCGCAGAAAGCCTTTGGCTGTACTGCATTCGCACCGGTAGCAATTATAATATATTCAGGCGCATAGGAATCTATAACGTCTTTATCGGCTTTCACTGAATATTTGATGTCTACGCCTTTGCGTAAACAATTATGCTCAAGATCTTCTATACACCAATGGAGTTTTGCCTTATGCGGCGGCTTGTCAGCAAGATTCAGCTGACCGCCTGCACATGTTTCTTTCTCCAGTACCGTAACGGAAAATCCTCTTTCCGCCAGAAGCTCCGCCGCACAAAGCCCGGCAACGCCTGCACCTACGATCAGCGCTTTTCTGCCGTTTCCGTTTTTCTTAAGCGTTTCGGCCTCTCTGCCTACAAACGGATTAACAGAGCAGCAGCCGTGCGTTCCGGTATAAGCGCCGTTCATCATACTCTCAAAACAATAGAGGCAGCAAACGCAGCGTTTTACCAAATCTTCATTCCCGCTTTGCACCTTCTCCGTCCAATGCGGGTCTGCGATATGCGGCCTGCCAAGTGAAACAAAATCCTGGATTCCGTCTTCAAGCTGTTGCTCAGCCTGCTCAGGAGAGCGGATAAGATTTGCCGCAATAACGGGAATATCAACCACCTTTTTGACCTCTTCGGCAAGGTTTTTGCGCCAGCCGCATTCAAAGGTAGTGGGTTCAAGCCAGTAATTAAAGGTATCATAAGCGCCTGAAGAAACGTCAATGGCGTCAATACCCTTATCATTGAGCATTTTTGCCATCTTTATTCCTTCATCAAGTCCGTACCCCCTGCCTTTTTGACCGATCCTGTCATACATTTCGTCTACCGTAAGCCGAACGATCAAAGGAAAATCAGCGCCGCATTTGGAACGAACATCATCTATTATTTCATTTAAAAAGCGCATACGGTTTTCAAGCGAACCGCCGTATTTATCTGTTCTGTGATTTGTTGCCGGCGATAAAAACTGCTGGATAAGATAGCCGTGGCTTGCATGAAGTTCAACACCGTCGCAGCCTGCTTTTTTTACCCGCAGCGCAGCATCGCCGAACTGGGAAATGATCTTTTTAATCTGTTTTACCGTGAGAGCCTTGTTTGCACTTTCCGAAAACTTGCTTTTTTCCGTCTTACTCGGGCCCACGGTTTTGAAAAACAGATCTTTTTCCACCATTTTTTTACCCAGCGGCACAATACTTCCGTAAAGCAGCTTAGAATAAGAATTTTTAGGCATTATCTTATCCATGGCAACGGATATAGGGACCGTATTGATCATAAGATTGACATTTTGCCTGCCGGGATGATGCAGCTCAACAAACAATTTAGCTCCGTGCTTATGTATACGCTCCGCCAGCTTACTGATAGACGGAATATTCCTGTCTTTAGATGCGGAGAGCTGGCCGAAAGAGGAGGCGCCTGTAAGATCGTTCACTCTTGTTATTTCCGTAATGATAAGACCTGTACCGCCTTTGGCACGCTCTTCATAATAATCCATCATCTGTTCGGTAGCGTCACCGTTAAAGGTGCCGAATCCCATAAGCATCGGCGCCATAACTACCCTATTTT
The DNA here is from genome assembly GCA_900546785.1 of uncultured Oscillospiraceae bacterium. GTDB lineage: Bacteria > Bacillota > Clostridia > Oscillospirales > Acutalibacteraceae > Eubacterium_R > Eubacterium_R faecipullorum. Next base: position 15,848 of record URED01000027.1, read on the forward strand.
TAATTTCAACATTTCCGATCTTCATCGGGCTGAAAAGTTTATCGTATGAAATAAGAATCACCGCTTTCGTTTAATAAAGCTTCCGGGAGTTGAACCCGCTATGCTGAAAATGTGCCACTAAAAACCATATTGTGTTCGATTTGCATCAGCTAAAGCAAGTATAACATTAACCGTGATTTAAATCAACAAAAAAGCGCCGTAAAATACAGCGCTTTCTATTATTAAGGTTTTATTTCTTTTTCTTCTTAGCTTCATCCTTTGCCTTCTTTTCAGCTACCTTGCGCTTTGCTTCTTCAATGATGCGCTTCTGCTCTTCTTCATGGGCTTTGGCAGCTTCTTCGCGTTCCTTGGCTTTCTTCAGCTCTTCCTGACGCTCTTTTTCTTCTTTTGCCGCTACTTTGGCAAGGCGTTCTTCTTCAAGCGTTTCATCGGATTTAGCAGGTGCAATAACAACAGCCGTGTTGATACCGAGCGCAACAAGGAAAAGTACGAGTGCGATTATGTAGCCCCAGAAAAAGCCGCCGCTGATGTCATACGCGGCAAATTCGCCCACGGAGAATGCCTTTGCCTCTGCGCCAACGGACGCCGCCGAAGAAAACAGAGCAACAGCAACTACGGAAAATGCGATCGTGATGCAGTCAAACGTAATAGCGGATTTTGTTTTCGGCTTTTTACACTTGAAAATGTTCATAAAAAATGCAATTACGATAAATATTGCGGATAGGAAATAAAAGATGGTTCCGACCACCAAAAAAGTTGACGGACCGAAAAAATTTTCAAACTGCAAGTTAGACCATACCACAGAAAAATTGCTGAAAATCTGCAGCAAAATATCAAGAGCAGATCTTGCGCCGGTAAACGAAAAGAGCGTAAGCTGGAAGCTTTCGCCCGTGCTGTTTACGGCGGACCACGGAATTATGAAAGCAACCGCAGGTAAAAAAGTTAAAACGAATCTGACGATTCTGAGCTTAGTGCCGAAAAGAGAATAGCGGACACGGTTCATCGTTCTGTAGAAGACCGTAAACGCAGCTTCAGCATTCCTGTTATCCTCTTCAAGCCTGCTTACCCAATCAAAATTAGGTATTGAAACACCGCAGTTTTTACATTCTGCTTTTATATTCCACCAAGGAATCTTTTTACCGCAGTTCGGGCAAGTTGCCATACCTACACCTCTAATCCAAAATACTAAATAATATTTTATAATGTTTGCAGAAAAAAGTCAATATCTAATATGTAAGCGCACAAAAGACCTTTATTTATCAAGCTTTTTTCTTGACAGTCTATGATGTTCAAGCGTATCTTTTCTGAGCACGCCGGAAAGAACGATCAGCGATATGAGGTTTGGCACAGCCATAAGCCCGTTTGCTATATCGCTGAAAGACCATGCAACATCCAGCGCGGAAACGGCGCCGAAATACACGATAACGGCGAATACAACCCTGTAAATATAGCAAAGCGTTCTGTTTTTGAAAAGGTATTCAAGCGCTTTTTCGCCCTGATATTCCCAGCCTAAAATCGTTGACCAGGCAAATAAAAGTATGCCTATGGAAACAACGATCGCACCCGGTTTTCCGAGGACGGACTGAAAGCTTGCGATTGTAAGCTCCGCACCCTCGAGCATTTTACCGTTTGCATCAACAGACCCTAAAAGGCCGGAGGAAGCAATAACAAGACCCGTAATGGAGCACACGATGATCGTATCTATAAAAGTGCCGCACATATTTATGTAGCCCTGGTTCACATGGTTATCCGTTGTTACAGAAGAAGCGGTAATCGCCGCAGAACCGAGACCGGCTTCATTAGAAAACACGCCTCTTGATACACCGTATCGAATACTTTGCATAACGGAAACCGTTAGAGTTCCGGCAAGACCGCCTGCAACAGCTTTTCCGCCGAACGCCATAGACCAAATTGTGCCCAGACCGGAGGGAATATTCTTATAATTCGCGATTATAACGATCAGTCCCGAAACGAGGTAAAACACAGCCATCACGGGCACCAGAACGGAAGACACTTTAGAAATGGATTTGATACCGCCGAAAATGATGATACCCGTCAGCACCGCCAATACAAGACCGGTTATCCAGGTGGGCACGGAAAAGGTATTATAGATGGATGAAGAAATAGAATTTGCCTGTGACATATTCCCTATGCCGAACGAAGCGATTACAGTAAACACGGCAAAAGCGCCTGCAAGGAAAAGCGCGAATTTTTTATGCTTAAAGGCATTTTTGATCGTATACATCGGGCCTCCGCACATTTCGCCTTTTTCATTCGTTTCACGATATTTGATGGCAAGCGCGCATTCCGCGTATTTCGTTGAGATGCCGAATGCAGCGGCGATCCACATCCAAACAAGCGCGCCGGGTCCGCCCATGATCATGGCAGTGGCAACGCCCACGATATTGCCGGTACCGATCGTTCCCGCAAGCGCGGTCATCAGCGCTGAAAAAGGAGAAATATCCCCCTCTCCCTTATCCGTTTTTCGCGATTCAGGGCTGAATACCATAACGAGCGCCTTAGGCAGATTACGCCAAGGAAGGAAATTCAGCTTAAAAGTTAAAAATATACCTGTTCCAACAAGAAAAACAAGCATGACGGGGCCCCATACCACCTCGTCTATCGCTTCAAGAATCGATCCTAATTTTTCCATAACATACTCCTCGCATTCAATTATTTTCAAAGCCGGCAAACTGGCTGTTATACAGATCATAGTAAAAGCCGTGCTGCGCCAAAAGCTGCTTATGCGTTCCCTGCTCTATTACCTTGCCGCTGTTCATAACCAGAATAAGATCGGCATTTTTTATGGTTGAAAGACGGTGTGCAACAATAAAGGTGGTCTTTCCTTCCATCAGCACTTCAAATGCTTTTTGGATTCTGATCTCTGTTCTTGTATCAATGCTGGACGTTGCCTCATCCAGTATCAGCATAGGCGGATTCAAAAGCATCAGCCTTGTGATACACAGCAGCTGCTTCTGCCCCTGCGAAAGATTGCCGCCGTCCGCACCTATATAAGTGTTATAACCCTCCGGCAAACGTTTAATAAACGAATGTGCGTGCGATTTTTTTGCCGCCTCAACCGCTTCCTCAAACGTCGCCTGCGGTTTACCCATGATGATATTATCAAGTATGGTGCCGGATTTAAGCCACGTATCCTGTAAGACCATGCCAAAAGAGGAACGCAGGGATTTGACATTGATTTCCGAATACGGGATACTGTCTGCAAAGATCTCACCGCTGTCCACATCATAAAACTTCATCAGCAGGTTGATTATCGTAGTCTTTCCGCACCCTGTCGGCCCAACTATTGCTACGCGCATGCCGGGCTTTACGTTTATATTCAGATCCTCGATCAGTTTTTTATCCTTCGTATAGCTGAAATCAACATGGGAGACCTGAATATCACCAGAGGCGTTATTCAATTCCTTTTTGTTCGGACTGTCGCTCTCAATTTCTTTTTCTTCAATCAGATTTATCAGTCTGCCGGCGCAGGCTACCGCGTTCTGAAGCTCGGTCACTACGCCGCTTATCTCGTTGAATGGCTTTGTATACTGCGTTGCATAGGCAAGAAAGCTTGAAAGAATACCGACTGTAATATAACCTCTTACAGTCAATATAGCGCCGAAAAGCGTAACGGCGGCATAAACGATGTTGTTTACAAATCTTGTGCCGGGATTTGCAAACGATGAATAAAACGTTGCCTTGAAATAGTACAGAGCGACGCTTTTATTTAATTTTTCAAACTTTTGCTGATTTTCTTCTTTGTGTCCGTACGCCTCGGTGACTTTCTGATTAGTGATGATCTCGTCAACAAAAGCGGTCTGCTCACCTCTTGCCTCGCTCTGTTTCCGAAACATTTTATAGGTTTTCCTGGCAATAAAATTGGCTAAAAGCAGGCTCATCGGTGTTAGAACCACTACAAGGAGCGCGATCCAGAAATTTATATATATCATAAAACCGAGCGTACCGATGATCGTTACCACACCTGTAAACAACTGTGTAAATCCCATCAACAGACCGTCCGCAAGCTGGTCCGCGTCTGTGATGACGCGGCTCACGGTCTCTCCGCTTGAATGGCTGTCAAGGTAGCTGAACGGAAGAACCTGTAGTTTTTGAAATGCCTTGTTGCGCATATCACGCACAACGTTAAACGTTATTCTGTTATTTAAAACATTCATGATCCATTGCAGCAAAGCGGTCACAGCAACGGTTACGGCTATCTTATATAAAATGAGTAAGATCTTTTCAAAATCAACGTTTCCGGCGCCTATGATATAATCTATTGCCTGCCCAATCAAAATGGGCACATACAGCGCAAGGAGCGAGGAAACGGCGGCACATAGGATAGACAAGAAAAGTAAGATCTTATATCTGCCTATATACCCCAAAACTTTTTTTACAATCGTTTTAGTCATTTACTGCCGCCTCCTTTTCAAACTGAGATTCATAGATCTCTCTGTAGACATCACAGTTTTCAAGAAGCTCATTATGCTTGCCGATACCGACGCATTCTCCGTCCTCAAGTACAAGGATAACATCTGCAAACATAACCGAAGATGCTCTCTGGCTTACAATAAAGACGGTAGGATCGTAAGGCAGATTCAAAACAGCCTTTCTCATTGCCGCTTCCGTTGCAAAATCAAGAGCGGAAGCGCTGTCATCCAGAATAAGGATATCCGGCTTTCTGACAAGCGCACGCGCAACGGAAAGCCGCTGCTTCTGCCCGCCGGAAAGATTTGCGGCATTTTGCTTTATTTCGGCGTCAAGCCCGCCCTTTTCTATAATCGTATCGTAAATCTGCGCTGCCTTTAACGCCTCCAGCATTTCGCTGTCCGTTGCGTTTTTATTGCCCCAGAGCAGATTTTCACGAACAGTGCCTTTAAACAGCGCCGCTTTTTGAAGCACGAATCCTATATTGGAACGCAGTTCGTCATCACGTTGTGCCTTAACGTCTGTGCCGTTAACATAAACCGTGCCCTCGCTGGAATCGTAAAAATGCGGAATGAGAGAAACCAAACTTGTTTTACCGCTGCCCGTGCCGCCTATTATTCCGACAATATCGCCTTTATTCGCGGAAAAGCTTATATTTTTAAGAGATTCTTCCGAAGAGCCTTTGTACTTGAGCGAAACATTATCAAAGCAGACCGAAAAATCATTCTGCTTAGTTATATGATCATTATGCTCCAACGTGTTCTCCAACTTAAAGATCGTTTCAATACGTGAAGCGCAGGCGAAGCTTCTTGTGATCGTTACAACAAGATTTGCAAGCTTAATAAGCTCAACAAGGATCTGACTCATATAATTATAAAGAGCTACTACCTGCCCTTGTGAAAGATCGCCGGCATTGACTCGGATTGCACCTTCATTTATAAGAACAATCGTTGCAACATTAATTATAATAAAAGTGAGAGGATTCATCAAAGCGGATATTCTGCCCACAGCTTTTTGCAGATGCGACAGCGCTTTATTCTTATTATAAAAATCCTCTGTTTCCTGTGCCTCCTGCGTAAACGCCCTTATGACTCTGGCACCGGTAAGATTCTCTCTTGTTTTGAGCGTAAGCGCATCAAGATGAAACTGTATCGACTTATATCTGGGCATCGTATATTTCATAATAGAAACGATGACAGCCGTAAGCACGGGAATGGTAACCAGAAATATCAACGCGCATCTGACGTCTATGGTAAACGCCATTATAAGCGCGCCGAAAACAATAAATGGGCTTCTTAAAAACAGGCGCAATACCATATTGACGCCGTTTTGAACCTGCGTGGTATCATTCGTCATGATGGTTACAAGCGTTGAAGTACCCGTACTGTCTATCTCATTAAAAGAGAGAGATTGAATTTTTTGAAACAGGTCATACCTTAATTCGCGCCCGAACCCGGCAGCGGCTTTTGCTGCGAAATACTGAGCCGTAACAGACACCGTCATGCCGACAACGGCAAGTGCAGCCATGATTCCAACATCAGAAAGGATCCTTTTATAATCATTTTTAAGGATACCGTTATCTATGACCGAAGAAACAACCAGAGGAACGATGAGTTCAAAAATCGCCTCCAGCATTTTAAAAAGAGGCGCAAAAAAAGATTCCTTTTTATAATTTTTCAAATAAACAAGAAGACTTTTCATATAAACACCATTTTAGTTAATATGCAATATATTATAATATAAAACTAAAACTGTCAACAAATACGTAAAAATATCGTAAATTCAAACAAAATCATTTTCCAAAACAGCAAATCCTTGTAAAATAATGAATAAATCTTAATCAATAACCTGTTCAGTTGCTTATCATGAACAATTTGACGAAAGATCGGAGCATAGTGTGAAGAATCACACTATCTAGATTATAGCTCAGTTGCGGTACTCAAAATTCCTGTTGGAATTTTGACCGCTGCCAGTTCTTTTTGCTTCCTTCATCTCGCACTGCGAGCGGTCGCAAACGAACCCCTCAAAATTCGCCTGCGGCATAATTTTGAGATGGCTGTAATCACCATTAACGCCTTGTCAGGCTACAGCAGGGTGTTGATGATTTTAATAAACTATTTGTAGCCTGAAAGGCTATGGTGATTATTATGAAAATATACAATTTCGGCGGCGAATGCCGCAAATCCGAAAATTGCAAATGCTGTATCTGTACAGTTCAAGGAGAGACCGGCGCAACCGGTGCGACGGGGCCGCAGGGAAACACCGGAGCAACAGGCCCGCAGGGTGTTACCGGGGCAACAGGCGCAACAGGACCTACTGGGCCACAGGGTACTACGGGAGCCACAGGCGAGACAGGGCCGGCAGGACCACAGGGCAACACAGGCGCAACAGGAGAAGCAGGACCTCAAGGCGCAACTGGAGCTACCGGGGCAACGGGTTCAACCGGTGCAGCGGGAGAAACCGGACCGCAAGGAAATACCGGCGCAACCGGTGCGACGGGGCCGCAGGGTGCCACCGGGGCTACAGGCGAATCCGGAACAAATTCATTTGCCTCTTTTGTAGCTTTTCAGATTCCGTTGGTTCAGGGAGAATTGATACCTTTCTTTACGGCAGTAGAAGATCCGCAGGGTAATATTGTAGAAAACGGCAACACAATCATAACCCTTCAAAGCGGATATTATCTTGTTTCCTACAAGGTTTCGGCCATTTTTACTTCCGCTAACTATATGCAGGTTACGCCGTCCTTCAATTCAGCAGCACATCTTGAATACGGTATTTACTTTGCAACTTCCACAAACGGTTCCAGTGCAACAGGTTCTGCACATTTTATCATAAACGCACCTGCTGAAACGCAGTTTACTTTAACATATTCCGGCTCCGCAGACGCGCGTGCCGGTGAGGTTAATATAACATTTTTAAAACTGAACAGTTAATAGACAGATACGGATTTCGGGTCCTAAATGCACGCAACCGAACCAGATATACCGAAAATAGTGCTAATTATACGAAATACAGCAGAAATTCTAAATAATAAAGCACAATATCAAAATTATTTATATCTTTGTTTTTATAAAATTGAAATATAGACTGCAAAGAGGTGCTTTATATGAAGAAGAAAAGAAAAAACCCGCTTTCATAAGAGTAATAGCTGTTATCGCCTTACTTTCCTCGCTGTTATCGGCATGTAATAATGCCGAAACGGTGGAGAGCAATCCCCGGTATTTGGCCGATGTTTCTCAATATACGTTTTGGATCAATTCCGCAGAAACATCGATTCCCGAATATCAAACATATAACCATGTGCATGATTTTCTTGATGTTTGCGAAATCAAAGACGATGGCGCAGTTGCTCCAAACGGAAAGATCAGAAAAGTACTGTTTATCGGTTTTGACGGCATGCGGGCGGATGCGTTACCATACGTTCTTGATAATGCCGGAAATTCCAAAACCGGTGTAAGCGGTATTGCCGAGCTGCAGCAAAGCGGAGGCTTGTATCTTGCCTACTGCGGCGGCGAAACAGGCACGGATACCGAACAGACCACTTCAACGTCCGCAAGCTGGACCTCGCATTTCACGGGGGTTTGGGGCGCACAGCACGGTATAAAGACGAATGAAGACAGCAAAAATATGCAATACAAGACCTTTATGCTTGAATTTGCTGAAAAAGGGCTTAATACTTCCATAGCATTTGACTGGGATCAGTATTTTGATGTCAATTTAAAAGAAGAGATCAAATACGTTATGGAAGCAGATCTTCCCATGCAGTTTTGTGATATTGCCCGAGAAAAAAAGGATGACCTGGAAGACACCAACGCCGAAACGCTTGAACTCTATAACTTTGTTGCGCCTGAAGAACCGTCTGCCTCAGCGCCGTATGACACGGGTATACGGGATCACATACTTGAGAGAATCGATACCGGAGACGATATTATTTGCGGTATTTTTCATAATATCGATTCAGCCGGGCACACGTACGGATTTGGAATCAGCACCGAATATACCGGCACGGTCATCAACTGCGATATGTATGCACATTCCGTTTTGCAGCAGTGAAAGAAAGAGAAAAGAATTACAATGAGGAATGGCTTGTTATTTTTGCAAACGACCACGGCGGCATAGGCCAATGGCACGGTGAACAGAGCCCTGAAGAGAGGACGACATGGATTGCGACAAACATTCCTTTTGATGAAAGCTATTATTCTAATAATTATAGCGTGTAAAGCGCAGAACCGTATAGCTTACTTAATAACAGAAAAGCGTAGACGGCAATTCCGCCGCAGGGAACGCATGACCGTATAATTTAGACATAATATTAAAAATATATAAGAGCGCAGGAAATGCTTATATCAAGTATTCCTGCGCTCGTATTTTTTATCATCTATATTTTCTAAATACTGTAGTTTTTAGAATTACCTTAGATTACCACACATTACCGTAAAGGCAATGCTTGTCACCAATCAAACGCTCATGCTCTTTGCTCCGAGGTCATAGAAAGACCGCACACAGTGCGTAGCCTTTTGCTTTAAACATTACAGCTTTTCATATTCCTCGTCCGTTACGGGCGCTTTCCATTCGTTTGAGGTCTCCTCACCGGGAACCTCAATAGCAATGTGTGAAAACCAGCTGTCCTTTTTTGCGCCGTGCCAATGCTCGACCTCCGCAGGAATGGTTATTACCGTTCCCGGCGTAAGGCTGACCGCTTCTTTGCCTTTTTCCTGATACCATCCCTCACCGGCAGTACATATCAGGATCTGCCCGCCGCCGCTTTTGGCATGGTGGATATGCCAATTATTGCGGCAGCCCGGCTCAAAAGTTACATTGGCAAGGAAAACGGGGCATTTTCCTGCCTCGGTCAACGGATTCAGGTACGAATTACCGATAAAATATTGTGAAAAAGCCGTATTTTCCTGACCTTTTCCAAAAACATTTTCCTTTTCAAAGCTTTTTTCATCTGTGATCTTCACAATAAAAATTCCTTTCCAAAATGTTTTAAATTCAATGAAATAAGATTTTGATCTATATTTTTATTTTTTTGAATCAACACCCCCAAAAAAATCTTAACAAATCTAAGTCATCGTCTTACGTTTAGTACATATAATAAGCGCATTCGTTGACATTAATCTCTGTTATTGAAGAAGCACGGTACTTCTGGATTAAAAAAGCGTATAATTAATTTCAGACGATTACCCAAATTACACGCACATTGCGGATATTCAAAGTGTTAAGTCAAAAATGCATAATATAGCGGTGTAACATAAACCGTCATATCAGCGCTAAGAATTTCAACGCTTTTTCTATATCATCTTTCAGGACACATATATCATCATATCCACAATAAATACAACCAGTACCGGGGTAAATATTCGCAGGGACAACATCGATAAATTCCACCGTATGACCGGACCCCTCCGCGCAATACTTAAAAAAGTTCGCAACAGGCAAGTATATCCATTTTTATTGGAACAACCTTCCTGAATAATGATTTTCATATCATTTTCTTATTATTAGAAGAAATTTATTTTCTTTATTGTTTTATTATAAACGAATGATTAATCAATGTCTAATGCCTATATTTTATCTCAAACGATGCCTATTTCGCATGAACAGTTCCGAACATAAAATCAAGAAAATGTGTAAAAAAGCGGCACGATTAACGTGCCGTTTTGGTGCAGAAGAAGGGACTTTCGTCAAAACAAACTCCTTGATTGAGGCAAATGCTTTGCATTTGCAAGAAATCACTCCGCTTATTTCTCCTCTCAAAAACTGCCGTACAGTCGTGCGGCAGTTTTTGTATTCGGGTGAGGGTTCAAGTCCTATAAAAAAACGGCACGAAAATCGTGCCGTTTTGGTGCAGAAGAAGGGACTTGAACCCTCATGAAATTGCTTTCACTAGAACCTGAATCTAGCGCGTCTGCCAATTCCGCCACTTCTGCATATTCAACTTTGTCCTCTACATTTTACACGGCGAGGACGGCCGAGGTGGAGCGTTTTGCCTGATCCACATTTATAATAACAGCAAATGCTGAAATCATCAGCTTTTCATCGTTGAGATTTTCAAAGCAATAACTGATTTGCAACAACGGTATATTACCACAAGTAGCTTGAAAAGTCAATCTAATTATTATATAATTGTTTTACAAAATTTTATGAGGACTGCAATGAGATCTGTTTTTAACGCATTATTAAGCCTTGCGGCTATTATTTATACCGTATTTTACATGAGCCTCAATGAGCTTACGACGAATGAAGGGGCGCTTTCAAAAACAGGGCTGAAGCACCCTGTTCTGTTTTTTATATGGGGCATACTGATTTACATTTCTCTCTATACAAACATCTTTATGCTTGCCAAGTGCTTCGGTAAGATCAGACAATATCATTATATAATGGCGGTCTCTGCGCTGATCGGTATGGCGTTTACGCTTATTTTTAAATTTGATTACTCGCTGCGGTTTCAATATTTTATGCACTGTGCCGGTTCTCTTGTATTCTCCGTATGTACGGGAATTGTCGTATTCTTTACATATTTAAGCGGGTTCAGGATCAAAGTATTTAACGCTGTGCTGACAATAATGATCGGAATAATCTTGATCGCTGATCTTATCCTTCTATTGATCTTTAAGCAAAATGCGTTGATCGAAGGTGTTCCTGTTATATTTGCACTTGCCGCAATGCCGGTTACCGTTATGATAAACAATATTCAAAAAGACGAAAAGGTTCTTACAAATGCTGCACGATGAATTAAAAAATCTGAATAAATATCCGTTTCATATGCCGGGACACAAGCGAAACGGGACATTCGGCATAGCCGGCTCCGAAATCGATATTACGGAGATCGTTGGATTTGACGACCTGCATGAGCCTAAGGGAACGATAGCGCAGGTCGAAGAGATTTATCAAAAGCTTTATAATAGTAAAAGTTCCGTACTGCTCGTAAACGGTTCTACCGTTGGTATCCTTGCCGCAGTATTTGCCATGACGCATTACGGAGATAAAGTAATTGTTGCCGCAAATTGCCACAAGAGCGTATACAATGCCTGTGCTTTAAGAAAGCTCAAAACGATTATTGCAAACCCGCGGTTTGACGGTGTGAACGGCATCTATACACGCCTGACTCAATATGAAGTTGACCGAGTGATAAAACTGCACCCGGATGCAAAACTGCTGATCTTTACAAGCCCTACGTATGAGGGATATATAAGTGAAATCAAAACAGATCTGCCCGTAATTGTGGATGCGGCGCACGGCGCACACCTTCCTTTTTTTGAAGAAACACTTAAATATCCCAAGGGCAATATTGTGATCTCAAGCTTACATAAAACACTGCCTGCCCTAACACAAACGGCAATCGCCAATATATACGACACAAATTATATCCGGCCGTTCCGTCATTATATCGATACCTTTGAAACAAGCTCTCCGAGCTATGTTTTGATGAACAGCGTTAGCATTTGCGCGAAATTTTTAAATAACCGAACCGATGAATTCCAAACACTGCAAACAGCTTTAAGACAGTTTTACAGAATGACTGAACTCAAACATTTAAAATTGCTGATCTCTGACGATATAAGCAAGATCAATATATCAACTGCCGGTACGAACATAAGCGGAATAGAACTTGGAAACATTTTACGAAACGAGTACGGCTTTGAATGCGAAGCGGCAAATCTCAGACACGTAATACTTATGGCAACGGTTGGCGATGATTACACAGTCTACGAAAAGCTTTCCGGCGTTCTTAAAGAGATAGACGGCAGACTGAAAAGCACGGTTATCAAGCCTATCCCCTGCCGCATATTCAATGACGGAGAATACGATTTCAGTTTAGAGCCGGCTGACAGCGAATTCGTTGAGCTGAACAAAAGCAATGGCAGGATCTGCGCTGAATTTGTTTACGCATACCCGCCGGGAATACCGATTCTGTTTCCGAATGCGCTTATCACGAGCGAAACGATTCATATGATATCCGATTTAATGAATCATGGAGTTAATCTGACGAGCACGGGTAAATTACTTCCCCGCTCTATATTGACAAAAAGGGAATAATAATATAAAATATAGTAAATCAAAAGAAACGAGGTTTTTAATATGAAAAGGATCAATACGTTAAGCTCACGCAATCTTTGCGAATCTGCTAAGAAAGGCGGCTGCGGCGAGTGCCAGACTTCTTGCCAGTCTGCAAGCAAAACTTCCTGTTCTGTTGCAAATCAGAAGTGCGAGCAGCTCAAAAAATAATTGCATCAATTCAGCACGGCGGTTTTTTACCGCCGTTTTTCTTTGGGAGAGCAAAATGATTCACGCATATAAAATGAACGGCTACAACATCATCATTGACCAGAACAGCGGCTGTGTTCACTCCGTTGACGATGTTGCTTATGATATTATAACAAACTATGAAAACGAGGATAAAGGCAAGATAAAAGAGTATATCCTTAAAAAATACAAAGACCGCGCGGATGTTACGCCGCAGGATATTGACCTTTGCTTTGAAGATATTGAAGCGCTTATAAAGGACGGCAGACTGTTTGCCGAGGATACCTTTGAAAAAACGGCGCAGGAATTCAAAAAAAGGCAGGGCGTGCTTAAAGCGATATGCCTGCATGTTGCGCACGACTGTAATCTTGCTTGCAAATACTGTTTTGCCGGTAAAGGCGAATATGACGGCCCCAAAGGCCTTATGAGCTATGAAACAGGCAAAAGGGCGCTTGATTTTTTAATTGAAAAAAGCGGAACACGGCGAAATCTTGAAGTTGATTTTTTCGGCGGTGAACCCCTTCTGAACTGGGATGTATGCAAAAAGCTTGTTGAATACGGAAGAAGCCGTGAAAAGGAATGCAACAAAAACTTTCGCTTTACTTTAACAACGAACGGCATACTGCTGAACGATGAAATCATTGATTTCTGTAACAAAGAAATGGGAAACGTGGTTTTGTCTTTAGACGGCAGAAAAGAAACGCACGACAGGCTGCGTATAACAAGAAACCGAACGGGTTCCTATGATCTGATAATAGATAAATTCAAAAAATTTGCAAAATCAAGAAAACAAAAAGATTATTATATGCGCGGCACATATACGCATTACAACACCGATTTTTTCGAAGATATCATACATATGGCCGATCAGGGCTTCAAAGAGCTTTCCATAGAGCCCGTAGTATGCTCGCCAGAAGAAGATTACGCGTTGAGAGAAAGCGATCTGCCGGTTCTTAAAGAGCAGTACGAGATTCTTGCAAACGAGATGCTGAGAAGATACAGAAGCGGCAACGGATTTACTTTTTATCATTATATGATAGATCTTGACAGCGGCCCGTGTATCGTTAAGCGCGTATCCGGCTGCGGCGTAGGAACGGAATACATGGCCGTTACACCGGACGGCAAGCTCTATCCCTGCCACCAGTTTGTTGGAGATGAAAAATTTTTGCTTGGTGATATTTGGCAAGGCGTTACCGATTTTGATATACTTAAGCAATTTGAAAGCTGCAATGTATATTCTCATAAGGAATGTAAAGACTGCTTTGCAAAGCTTTATTGCAGCGGCGGCTGCGCGGCAAATGCCTATCACTCTGCCGGCAGTGTTTCCGGCGTGTACGAATTTGGCTGTGAACTGCACAGAAAAAGGATTGAATGCGCGATCATGCTGAAAGTTGCCGAAGCGGAAGAAGGATTTAAAGTAACATATTAATAATTACAATATTGACAAGTAACAATAAAATGAGGTATTATTTTTTAAAAGACTTTTAAAGGGGTATAAATATGACTTGGCAAGAGGTTTATAAAAGCAAGCTTGTTAGCGCTGAAGAAGCAATAAAGGCGATACGCGACGGCGATAGGGTCGTTACCGGATTTGCCTGCGGCGAGCCTTTCGGAATTGAAAGGGCTTTGATCGATAATTACGAAAATTATCATGACGTACAGATCACAAATATGCTTTCTTTAGGCGATTCACCATGGTGCAGACCGGAGATGAAAGGGCACTTTACGCTGAACTGCCTGTTTGCGTCAAAAAGCAACAGAAAGGCAATTCTTGACGGCGTTGCCGATTTTACGCCTGTCAATTTCAGTGAGATACCGTTTGTAATAAAGAATATCATCCGCCCGCGCGTATCGGTCGTTATGGTATCCCCTCCCGATTCACACGGTAATGTTTCATTCGGCACAACAGTAGACTACACGAAAGGCACCACAGACTACTGCGAAGTCGTTATTGCCCAGGTCAACAAACATATGCCCCGAACTTTCGGCAACAGCACAAAGCACGTGAGGGATTTCACTTATTTCGTTGAGATAGACGAGCCGCTACCCGGCGTAAAATCCGTTGAACTCACAGATGTGGAAAAAGCAATCGGCAAAAACTGCGCGTCCCTTATAAACGACGGAGACTGTTTGCAGCTCGGTATAGGCGGAATACCGGACGCTATCTGCGAAGAGCTTAGAGGAAAAAAAGACCTTGGACTGCACAGCGAACTGGTTGGTGACGGCGTTGTTAAACTGCTTGAAGAGGGCATAATCAACAATAAAAAGAAACAGACGCACACCGGCAGGACGGTACTCGGCGCAGCTTTCGGTTCTAAAATCCTTTGCGATTATATTAATGATAACCCGGCAGTGGAAATCTATCCTATTGATTATGTTAATAATCCTTATGTTATTTCCCAAAACGATAATGTAGTTTCGGTAAATTCCTGTATTCAGGTAGACCTCATGGGTCAGGTCGTATCGGATACGATCGGGCTGTCACAATTTTCGGCTGTAGGAGGTCAGGTTGATTTCGTTCGCGGCGCTGCTCTAAGCAAAAACGGCCGTTCCATTATTGCAATGCCGTCTACAGCAAAGAATAATACGGTTTCAAAAATAGTGCCTATCATAGAGGATAAGTCAGCAATCACAACAACAAGAAATGACGTTAACTGTATCGTTACGGAATACGGCATCGCCTTTCTAAAAGGAAAAACGCTGAAAGAAAGAGCAAAGGCGCTTATCCGCATTGCGCATCCGAATTTCCGAGATTGGCTGAGCGATGAATTTGAAAAGCGCTTTAATGAAAAAATTTGAATAAACCGTTAAAATTTTTAAACAAATTTAATACAATGTAATAAATTGTATTGTAATATTCTTTGAATAAGTATATAATATCTGTGTTGCTGTTTTAAAGCATTAAATCAGCAGCACATTAATTTTTACAGGAGTAGTGAATCAATGGCAGTTTATAAAACAGAACATTTCGGCATTGCAAGAAAAATCGTATCCAACATGACTTCTCAAAGCTGGGAAGAGATCCCACACGCGGCGATGGGCTATGAAGCAGATGTAACGGATCTGCTCAAAGAGATCAAAAAGCTGAACGAAGGCGTAACAGACAAAAGCAAAAAGATCAGCATCAACACCGTTATGCTGAAGATCCTTTGCGAGGGGCTTAAAGCCGCGCCCAAAATGAACACCACGCTTGATTTTAACAGAAAGCTTGTTCGCGGAACGCTTTATTATCATGACAGCATTGATATTTCCATGCCGATGATCTTACATACAGGCGAAATGATGACCGTCAATATGCACGATATGGGAAATAAATCGCTTACTGAAATGACGGCTGCCATTCAGGATACCATTCGCAGAGCCAACAACAGTAATATGAATGAAGTCATGTTTGAAGTATCCATGGATAATACACTCCAGGGCCTCAAAAAAGGCAAGCTCTTGCAGGCAATCAGAAGACTGTACGGCTCAAAAATGCCCGGAAAGCATAAGGTAAAAACGCTTGGAGGAAGCGCTAAGAAAGAATATTATTCCATTCCCAAAAAAGACAGACTCACGAAACACGATATTGAACAGGGCACAACAACAATTTCCAATATAGGCTCTATCGGCAGGGATATCATGGGAACATGCTTCCTTTTAGAGATCATTCCGCCCCAGACCACCGCGTTTTGCATCGGCGCGATTCAAACAAAGCCGTGGATCGTTAAGGATGAAAACGGCAATGAAAAGGTTGAACCTCGTTCTGTTATAACGATCACAAGTGCGATCGACCACAGGGCGCTTGATTACGGCGACTGCCTGCCTATGCTTCAAAAACTTAATGAGATATTTAAAAATCCATCAATTATTAGAAGCTGGAAATAAACATCTATATACATAGCAAGACCCGTCTGCGTATGCAGGCGGGTCTCAGACTGTCGATAAAGTCGGCTGAACCGCGAAGTACACACTTTTACTTGTTCAAAATAAGGGAAAATAACAAAAAGCGAGAAAGTAACTTGATGGTAACCAAAGAATACGCTTGAAAACAGTTAATGCCGCATGAACCAAGTGTTCATGCGGCATTTGCGCTTTCCGTTTTTTGCTCGGGGGCAATAAGCTGACGAGAGCCGAATACAATATGCTGAAAATGTGCCGTCGCGGCGACTTTTCACTTTTTCACCGTTGATGGGCGGTAGCACATCTGCCGTTTCAAAAGCAAAAATTCATCCACGCCGCCATCATTTTCAGTG
>URED01000028.1 GCA_900546785.1 uncultured Oscillospiraceae bacterium
GGAGCAGGGGTTCTCGGTTCTTTCTAAGATCTGCAATGAGAGTGGCAACATCTTTGAGATTGCCTTCTGCAGTGATGTTTTCAAGAGTGTCATCCGAGCCTGTGTGCAGTTTGTTTCGCCTTGCAGCATTCTGAATTATCTTTCTCTGTTCAAGTCCGTCTACGAGTCTTGAATAAAGTCTCACAGTTACATTGTTTCTGTCGGCAAGCTGTGAAAACAATGCGAGTTCTTCAGTGGTGGGAGGATACTCCTTTATTGCCCATACACAGCGGTAACTGTCACCGATGATATAGTGGTCGGTATAGAATTTAATTGTTGACGGAAGTATACGGTCAAAGAAATCTTTTATTCTGATTTCCTCTTTCTGTTCTTCCGTCAGTTCGACATGTTTTTTCTTAAATAACATTTGATCAGCTCCTTTTCGCAATTAATATCAGCCTTGAAGTATCGCTTGAATAATCACAGGTTGATAATGTTAAAAAATTATCCCCATAAACAGCTTGTTGAGTGTTGCTGATATATGAGGATGTGTTTTTAATATGGGATATGAGTTCTGTGAAATTGTCTTCGCTTACTTGACCTTTGAAAGTGAACCAGCCGTCAGAAGAGTCTACAACACAGACAGCATATAACTTGTATTCGTTTGTGATACCGCCGACAGTCAGCTTGATATCCTGATGTTCCATACAATAATTCAAGTCTTTAAATTTCATAAGGTCGGAAAACATTGTTCCGTCTTTCATGTTATGTCCGTAAACGATAAGGTTTTGGCTTGTACTAACGGAACAACCCGCGTCAAGAAACGGTGTTCCTGAATATGAATACTCACCTTTATAATTTCGCCTGAGATAATATTCGGGATTGCCGGGTTTCTGCATAACGGGATAATCAATATCTGTGCCGGGAATTTCAAGCCAAGCAACACAGTATCTTATTTCCTTAGTTTTTTTGTCAGCCAGTTCTTCATCTTTGCTTTCGGTGGTAACAATACTGCTTAATTCACTAATTTCCTTTTCAGCATTTTTAGACTCACTATACCAGTGTATTAATACAGCAAAACATACAGCGAAGATGATTACTGAAACAATTATTGCTATATCAAGCATTTTGGATTTCCAATTTTTCTTCATCGAAACAGTCCTTTCCGTCAATGTCAGGTATCAACTCACCCTGCATAGATGCGCCGAAGTATATGGCAAGAAAGCGTTTGATATCATCCTTGCTCATTCTTTTAACTTCAAATCCCTGTTCGGCAATGGCTTTTTCAACTCGGTTTACCTGCGTGAAGACCTGTTCTTCTTTTTCTCTTTTAAAGCGGATTACGAACATAAACTGCCTTGCAGTTGACATTTCTATCTGAATATTTTCCAGATAGTCTATATCTTTTTCAAGACATTTCTTCACAAGAGGATTGGTTTCATCTGCGAGTCGGTCAACCATAAATGATTTGTTGTCATCAAATCTTTCGCAGGAGTCGAGACAGGTAATCTCTATGTTCGGCTGAGCCGATAAAACCATCATCAGATGCCATATCTTAGTCTGTATGTTTTCCTTTGAAAGAACCGATATGTTTGTTGGACTTATGCTGAAAAACACAAGTTCTCCGTTTCGTGTTTTGAGTCCTCTTTTTGAGAAAGTATCAATGCCGATTAACTCCTGAACGGAGTTTTTCTTTTTGTTTTTAGTTTTCATCTTTCAGCCTCCATTCATAGTATTGCTGTGTTGATATGAAGTACTTAACTGCGTATTTAATAAAGTCAAGCACCGTTGTGTCATCACTGCGGATACTTAAAAAGGCAAAAGCTGCCGTGATAACCGCAGGAATTAATATATGTGTGGTGGCAAGCACCAAGGCAGAAAAAAGAGCACCCAACACAATTATGGCAAAGTCTTTTAAAGACCACAGCCATAAAGTAGCGGATGCTCGCATATTCTGCGGATATATGAATTGTTTGTTCAATTTATACCTCCTAAAATTTGAAGGGACCTACAGAAGAAGGTCCCTTCAAATTAATATTGACTTTTAATGTATTCAGAAACGCATTCAATTTCAGGAAATAAAGTAGAATTATTAATGGAAATTCTATCAAGATCTTCTAATATTTTTTTCTTCTTGTCTATTAGGATTATTATTCTTTTGCTTTTCCTTTGATATTTGTATTTATTCAAGATGTCATAATCATCAGCTAATCCGCATATAATAAATGCTCCATCCTGCTTTATAATTCTGTTATTATTCTTTAGAGCATAAACAACAAAACTATCCAAAACTTGATCTTTTTTTATTTGAGATAAAAACGCTGGTTTTTCTAATCTAATTTCATGTAACAGTCTAGGTACATTGTTGTTAAAGTCATCATCATTTGATGATAGGATCGCTTGCTTTTGGATATCTTTCTGCGTATCATAGTTAAATAATGGTAAACTTGAAAGTACAGTTACAGTATCACTTTGCGGATATTTAATTTTATCCTTATCTACGGAAATGATAACAACTTCTCCGTATGAATTATATTCAGACTCTGTAGCAAAAAATAACGCAACTAAAGGATTCCTTGTAATATCTAATAACCTTGTTGGTAAGCCATAGTGTTGCATTTCTACAAGTTTTTCCAAATGAGTGTTGCATTTTTCAAAACTTTCTGGACAATTAATTATTAATTCATTATACATTTCTGCTTCATTTTCTTGCCAAGATTTTTTTCTCATAATAGATGGTATTAAAAAATAGTTTGCATTGGCATGACCTCTATAAAAAATTTTTTTCTTTGAATCATCTTTAATTCTAGATAAAATTTTATTAAAGCCATATAAGGACCTTACAAAATTTATTTCCACCTTTTCACTGTTATAAAACACACCATCTTGAAATTTTATATTGTTTTTTATACTATAAAATGCTTTTTCATAGCTAAATAATTTCTTTGTAAATTCAATTCGTTCTTCTGAATTAGATAAAACTTTATATACCCAATTGACTATAGCAATGGCTTCATCATTGCTCAAAATCTGACTTTCATTAACAGAATCGTTATTAAAATGCTCTTTCCAAAAATTATATGCATTTTCAGGTTTAGGTCGAGGCAAAGAATACAATAAAACAAACTTAGAATCAATGGCATGGAGTTTATCAATCATATCTGCTTTTTTAATTCTACCATAAATGAACATGCTCATGTCAAAATATCCATCAATTATAAGTTTTTCTAAACATATCATTTTAAATGCACTTCTTATAATTGGTTGATGGTACAACTCTTCAAAAAAGAAAAAAAACATAATATAAACCTTCCTTTTTTGACTTTATTATATCATATTCTCGCCTTTTTTTAAATAATTTATCTCCCAACTGCTTTAGCAAGGTTGATTGCTGATGATCCCATATGTACTGCACTCATAACATTTACTCTCACGCTTGTGTCAAGACCAAACTGCTGTGCAATTCGAGGCACTTCCGCCGCAGCCATCATAATACCGATAGCAAGCAAAATGTTGTTTGGGAATGTGAGGAGACCGAGGAAGAGGAGAGTCGTCTGCAGAAAAGCTGTCAGACACAGAGCGATGACTTGCTTAACCCATTGATTGAAACCCTCATCGTATCCTCTCGGAATACTGAACATGTGTAATGAACCTACGGCTATCTGTATAAGTAAAATACCGCCTCGTTTAATATTATCAAAGAATATCTTGAAAACACAAAAGCCGAGAGCAATAAGCATTACCAGCTCAAATAAACCGATAGGTATCATTGTACCGTTTGGATTGAAATATGATTGCATTGCAAACATTGCAACCTCACCAAGAGATGTTCCTTGCTGTGAGGCAAAAATTCTTGTTAGATCTCCTGACAAAGTGTTCTGCAGGGATACGCAGAATTTATATAACTCGATCGGCGTAATAGTGAACAGAGATACTGCCATAAAACCCTTGATCCAGTCTAAAGCTGTACTGCGTACATTTGCCCTGCCGTTTTGATATTCAACCGCAAGTTCAAATGCAGAAACGACAAGGCCCACAACAAAGAGAACCCAGCCGAAAAGATAAAACAGCTGAACGACAGCTTTGACCCAGTCAAGATCGAATATTTCAATTCCCATACCGCTTATCAAACTGAAAAAGTCTGCAATACCGTCATAAATGACCGTAAACAGCCATTGAATAATGCGGTTTAAAATACCGTCAATAATTTTATCTGATGCTGCCGAAAAGGCGTCGCCTATTGCATCGCCCATTCCGGAGATTATATCACCTAACCAGTCAAATATTTTAATCACCTCTCATTATCGGAGCTGCCTGTTAAACAGACAGCTCCTTTTGTCTTACATTCCAACAATACCCCAAATATACAGCGGAGCAGTTAAAGTAAAGATAAGACAGGCAAAGAGAATAGCTGGAGCAGTAAATTCAAACTGACCGTGCTTTCTGTAATCCATGTATGCCGTGCCTACCTTAACAAAGAACAGTACCGCAAGTATCATGTCAATTACAGGGAAGACTACATTGTTGACAACGGTTTTTATCTGTCCCTGTGCCGTTTTCCAAGTGTTTTCAATTGCACCGGCTACATCCCCGGCCGCATAAACGGTTGTTGCAGAAAAAGCAATAATTAATACAAGGGCAATTGCAAATATCAGCCAGTGTTTTTTCTTAAGTTTAATCAATATAATTACCTCCGTATACTTTCAATATTTCTTGACACTGATAATCATCTATGTAGTGTATAGGAATATCCAGTGCCATAGCATTTCTGATTTCTTCGCCCATACCGTCAGAAATGGTGTTTCCGAAAACCCATAAGTGATGGGAATTGAGAATTTGTCCAATTGATATTGAGATGCCTGTTTTTCTTTGAATCGCATCCGAATCATCTAAGATTAGGGCGTAAAAATGGGACATTAATGGTATCATATTGCACCTGTTATACACAAACTTTGCATATGCGATGGCATTGTTTATGTTTTGCTTTTCATTTCCGGCAAGAGGACTGCATATATAGGCTTTTTCCATTATTCTTCACCTTCCTCTTTTTTCGCCTTAATTTTAAGCACTAAGGCAGATACTGCAGCACCGAGGGCAATGGCGGCAAGACCTATCCATACACCATAGTTGCGGTTATCTCCTGTGTCGGGAGTCTCTGGAACAGGCACTGTGATAGTGACTGTCTGTCCTTCATCTTCAATATCTGCGTGAGCAGCAAGTTCTGTACCGTCAAGGTAAAGCGTCTCAAATACAACGATTTCTGTGTTTTCTGTTATACCGCTTGCGTCGAAGGTAAAGGATACCTTGACCTCTCCGTTAGGCTTTTCGGGAACGAATGAAACTTCAGAAGTTATTTCTTTTCCGTCTACGGTGAAAGGCTTGTTGGTTGCCTTGTTCATAAGAACACCTTTAAGAATGTATTCTTTGCCGGGTACGAGATGTTTGTACTCCACAATATCATCAATGGTAATCTTATCCTGTACATCAACTTCTTTCTCGCCGCCTATTGTGGCTGTGGTTTTCAGTTCGGGAATCATATCGTTAACAGCATTTATCTCTATGATTTGTTCATCTTCGCTTACTGTGATATGGTGAATATCATCACTAGGAAGATA
Organism: uncultured Oscillospiraceae bacterium; assembly: GCA_900546785.1. Taxonomy (GTDB): domain Bacteria; phylum Bacillota; class Clostridia; order Oscillospirales; family Acutalibacteraceae; genus Eubacterium_R; species Eubacterium_R faecipullorum. The sequence goes on from URED01000028.1 coordinate 5,595, forward strand.
ATTTTCGGCAGGGTAAAGTTCTTTAACTATCCATTCACCGTAAGGCACATTATCGAAAGTAAAGATGCCGTCCTTGTCCGACTCAGCAGTCAGAACAGCGTTTTCTTCCGTGAACTCGGTTTCATCAAAAAGGAACAAACCGAACGCAGCACCCTCAATGGTATTGCCTGTTTCTCTGTCTGTCTTTATGCCTTTTACCGTGCCGTAGATCAATTCGTTTGCTATCGGCTCGCCGTCGTTGATAGCAATATCATAAATATTGACGGTCTGACCTTTGTACTGTGTTTCAAAGGCATATTTAGTATTGCTTGTTATATACTGTTCGTCTGTGGCAATCTCTTTTACATACCATTTGAAACCAATTGGCAAATCGCAGTTAAAGGTAATTTTGCCGTTTTCATCACAGCTTGCATAAGTAATTAGTGCGTCTTTAGTAATAACAGAACCGTCAAGAGCCTTGATGTCTTCGTTTGCATAAATGCCAAACTGAACACTCTGTATTTCTCCATTCATACCGATGCCGAAGGTATCGTCCTGTTCAAGTTCTTTTGCAAGTGAAATTGTGACTTTCTGTCTTTCGTTGTAGAGTGATAACTCTGTTGAAGCAACGCTGACATTCTGTCCTGCGTAGGTAAGTTCAACATCGTACTGTTCGTTTGGATTGTAGAAGCCTTCTGTTGCCGTCTTTTCAATAACGGTGTACTTGCCGAGATAAAGCTCTTTTGACTTTGCTTTTCCGTCTTTATCGGTAGTAATTTCGTCAACAAGTTCTCCCTGATATGCTCTAACTGTTCCGTCAAGAGTGGTTATGTCCTCTGCGGCATAAATCTGAAATACTGTATTAGGAAGTCCCTTGACTTCATATATAGGCTGATAGGTGATCGGGAAAGTTACTTCGTTGCCGTTCTCGTCAACATAACCGCCGCCGAGCACACCAACAGAATAAAAGACTTCGCCTGTTTTACCTATTTCGATTGTGCCTTTCTGCGGTATATCTTTCGCCTTTACCTTGACTACTGTTACTCCGGTATCTGTTGATGAGTTTTCCTGTGTGATTGAAAACGGTATAGGTGTTGAATCAAGCACATATCCGTATGGAGCTTGTACTTCAACAAGAGTATAGTCACCATATGGGAGTGTTTCGGGTGTTATGAGATAACCTTCAGAATTCGTATAAAAAGTGTGAATAGAAGTTACTTCGGGATAAGTGAACTGCATTGTGACTCTGTGACCTTCGCTGTCATAAATCTCAAAGCCTGCACCTGAATAAGCTATCTGTTTGCCTGTTTCGGCATCGAGTTTAACAACTTTGACATAAGACTCAAAGTTTGAGTTATTGATAAGGAATTTGTATGTTTTACCGTCTGAGTTGATAAACACATCAAAGTCTTTTATCTTTTCTCTGCCGTCCCAGCCTTTTGTCTGATGAACAGTATATACACCGTATGGCATAAGTTTGGAACTTGCAAAACCGTCCTCATCGCAAACAATGGTATCCCTTTCGTCCTCATCTGCGTTCACGAATGAGCCTGCTGATTTAAGGTAAATTTGGAACTCTGCACCTTTTTCGGCTGTTTCAATCTGTGTACTGCCATCATCTGTATGTTTGATTATGGCGATATTGCCTTTGATAACCTGTTCCTTTACTTCATTGTTTGTGGTGTTGTACTCAATCGTGTAAAGTTTCGGATCAGCTCCAACTTTATACACCGTGCTGTTTACAAGGTATCCCTCGCTTGCATCAAGTTCTTTGAGTATCCAGTCAGTATCACAAACATAGTAATCAGTTGTGAATGAGGCGTTTGAGTCAGTGACATATGTGTCAATGAGTTCATCACCTTTAAACAACCCATAGGTAGCACCAGCGAGTGACGCATCACCCTGTGCTGTTCCTTCTTCAATGTCTGATTTAACTACCTTAACTCTAAACTTTTTGAGAATGTTGTTAAAGGTCAAAGTTGATGTTTGGTCAGCATTAAGGATAACAGTTTGATTATCAGTATCAACATATCTTACAGGAATGTTTGTTTCCTGAACTGTATAGGTTATTTTGTTATTATTGCTATCATAAACAGGAAGATTACTTACAGTCGCAATGCCGCTTGAATTTGTTGTAGCGTCATATGTCTTGCCATCACTGCCTGTTACTTTGAATGTAAAGTCTGAAACGATGTTATCTTCTGAATGCTTTTGTATCTTTATATTTCCTGTTTTCAGCTCATTATTGAAAGATACATTAGTTGTTTTACCATCGGAAACAGTTACGCTTTTTGCTGTTTGAACTTCATAGCGTATAATCTCTTTTTCACTTATGGTGTATGTTCCCACAGGAATATTATTAAGAGTTGCTGTACCATTGGCGTCAGTAGTCATTGTGTATGTTTTTCCATTTCTTTTAACGGTAAACTCCATACCTTTGACAATGTTATCTTCAGATGTTTTGGTTATTTTAATATTGCCGAACTGAACATCTATATCAAACTTAAATGTTTGGGGATCGGCTTGCTGTGAAAACATAAGGTTTTGAATACTTCCGCTTTCAAAATCAAAGTACACATAGTTCATTGTATCATCGTTATATGAAGCTCCGTTAGGCATATTTCTGTATATTTTGTTTGATGCCGAATTAAACGAAACTGAATGTGTAGTACAATCATCAGCAACAGATACCGTCAGTTTATTTTCGCCATTAGTATGAGATATAGTCACTTTGTTGATGGTTTTTGAAAAAGTTGGATAATCTTTCAAAACGCCGTTTGAATCCGTTAAGGTAGCAGTGCCACCGAGATTAATAGTCTTTGTGCTATTGTTAAAGGACACTTGCTTATCATAATACGATTCAATCAAATCTTCCGTGTCTGCAAGCCAAGACTTATACAAGCTATCGCTCATATATGTGCTGTTCCACGATGACCTTATTGGATTTACGCCAAGCGTTTCCCAAACGAACTGCTGTGTACAGCAAGCTGCTATCCATTCAGCTTTCGTATTCGGTAAACCGTCACCGTATTGCAATGTATAACCGAAGGCAATGTAGTCTGCAATTTTTCTGTAAGTATCTCCTGAACGATTTACATACTTAACAAAATCCTTGCCATATTCGTATGTTATACCAGTCGGTGATGTTTTACCAAACTCTACGCAAAAAACGATATATGTCTTGCCGTCATATTTTGCATAGTGCATTTCGTGACCGTATTTATCAAGGCTTCCGCTTACTACTCCAAACTCAGCGTCGCTATTCATATCGGTGATGTAAGTTGCCGCAAATACAGTTGTGGGAAATGCTGATAAAATAATAAGCAACGAAAGAAGCGTTGCCATTAACTGTTTGAATTTCTTTTTCATATTAAAATCCTTTCTAAAAATTGATACAAAAAAAGAGCCGAATATACTCGGCTCTTACTTACACCTTGCTAATCCAAGGTTATATATGCTGTGTATTTTCCACACATAAAACATTCTACAACTCTAAAATTTCCTGAAGCATTGTGATTTCCGATATACTCAAGAGCTTTATCGGTAGCGGTATCAAAACTGCCTACCCAGCCGATTTGACCTGTTTCGGCTGTGTGTCCATCTATTTCACAATTCCAAAATTCTTCAGTTGTAGTAACCTTTTTGGTTGTGGTTTGCTTTTTTGTGGTAGTTGTTTTTTTAGTTGTTGTCTCTTTTGCAGATGAAGATTTTTTAGTTGTCGTACTGGTATTACCGTGCGTTGTTTTTGAGTTCTTAGAGCTGTTTGAAGTTGAATTTTTTGTGGTTGTTGTTTCTTCTTTCTGCTCTGACTCGTTTTTTTCATCTGATTCCTGATTATCTTCTTTTGATATGCCTTCTGCAGAGACGGCAGATGTTGAATTATTGTCTGTGACCGTTTCGCTTTTTTCTGATACCGAATCGGTAACGGTACCGGTTTCTTTATTCGCTGTCTGTGCGGTACAGCCTGTAACAGTGCATACTATCAAGACCGCCGCAAGAGTGACATATATTAACTTGTTTTTCATAACTTTTACCTCCCGATTTCACAGTACCAAATTATTTGCGGAAAGTCCAGACATTTTTTACATACTCATTTCCTGATCATCTGTTATCTCTTCAAAGTCCGATTCTTCGGACTCGTTTTCCGATTCCTGGTCGGTCATCTTTTCGCTTTTAACCGGCTCGTTATCGGAAGTCTGCATCTGTGAAAGAACACGGTGGTACTCGTCAAGAACAACTTTGTTGAGCTGCATTCTTGCTTCTTTCTGTATAGGATGGAAGTAGTCCCTGTATTCATCATTGAACTTTCTTGACGGCATCTTAACAAAGAGCCCGTTTCTTCCATTCATTACAGTGATATCGTGAACAGCAAACTGACCACCCAAGGCAACTGATGCTGTCGCCTTCACATTGCTTTTTTCATCTGAATTGATTTTGTGTATTTTTGCTACAATTCTCATATTTATTTACCTCCTGTTTAATAATTAAATCCTATAAATCTTATACCCATATCCGACTTTACTTCCTCATCGGATATCTGTTCAGGCTCAGCAAACATTTCCATATATTTGTCTGCCTGTTCCTTGGTGAGTTCGGCAAAATCTTCACTGCCGTCATCACCTACTATAAGGATGGGGCCTGCATATATGCTTTCCCCGATGTGCCTATTTCCTTTCATTCCGATGAGTTTTGCCTCATCGTTTCCCACAACGCAGACATCGTCATCAAAAGGATGCGTCAATTCAATGAGTCCGCCAACAGCATTATTCAAAACATCATACTCATTGATATTAAGTTTAATGTCGAGCGGTTTATTGCCGGGCGTGATGTATATGCACCTTTTTCCTTCCATAGGCTGGCATTTCGATGTATCAAAATCAATTGTTCTGTAACCGACATCATCACAGAAGAATGTTTTTCCGTTAAGGTTATCATCCGCTCCCTCGATTACTTCGATTACATCTGATACCGAAAGCGAATATCCCATATATGTAGGAGGCTTATTCCCTACATTAAGTTTTTCATAAATGTCTTCGAGATTGTTCGCTTCGATATCTCCGTAGAACACATTTTTATATCTGCTTTCATCAATGCCGCCGTGTTTCATTGTGAAATCATACCCCATAAAATGGTTTTTGCTTTCTTTGGTGTTATCCATCTGATAAATTCTGACTCTCACTTTATCACCTCATTTCCATACCGCAGTCTTCGTCAGGCTCAGCGGTACTTTCTTTGATATCATACTTTTCTTTCACCCAATCGGGTACGAGTTCGTCTTTGAGGATACCAATGAAGTCCGAACGCCACCAGGTTGTGTGTTCGTCATCCTTTGCGAAATATCCCCACACCGAACGCCCTCTTGCATTAGGCTGACACCCGAAACCTGATGCTGCGTAGAACAACTGATAATCGGGTGATTTGTATTCGTCTTTCAGACATTCGGGACGGAGAACAAGAAGTTTACCTGTGAGGTCAACTCCGCTCATATCCTCGCAGTGTGAACTGTCCCAGAGATTAAGTGCTTTCCACGCTCTGCGTGCCTGGTCGATAAAGCCGTTTAACACAGCAGGGTGTGATTTGATCCTGTACTCTGTTCTGTCATTGCTTGACGGAACAGAAAAGTTATTGCCCCATTCCTTGTTTTCAGGCGAGTATCTGCCGTCTTCCTGAGAATGTTTGAGGTTAAGGCGGAGAAGATAATTCACACGGTCAAAACCGAACTTATCAATAACCGACTGCGCACAGTTCTCTGCCAGATGGTAGTCGTTAAAGTCTTTCTCGATGGTTTCTTCTATAGCTCTTGCACACTCAACATTTGCTCTGTGACTCTCACGCCAGAGTTCTACCTCATTGCAATGTCTTGCGTTATCGAGAGAGAATGTGTAGAGTGACGGATAATCAGACATTATGATCACCGCCCTGCTTAGCCGCCCAGTTTGCTGAAAGATGAACGAGAGCGGTTTTCTGTTCTTCATCCGTTAATCCGTCAAGGAAGTCTGTTAATGAAATAGGTTCGCTGTCCATTGGGTCTTCATCGTAAAACGGGCAGTTTGAGTCGCATATCGTTTCACGCTTAACAACAACTGTATTGTTGTCAGCCTGTGTAAAAGAAAGCACATCGTGGTATTTAAAACCGACCTTCTGTCTGATTTCAAAAGGAATTGTGATTCTGCCTCTTTTTCCGAGAACACGGAGCATTTTAGTCAACATCATCACCCCTTTCTTCGTTATAGTCTTCAAGGAGTTTAAAGCAAATGTCCGCAATGCATTCACCGCAATTAGGGCAGCTGAAAGGGCAGTCACGACATTCGGGTGAATCATCTCCCAAAATGCATTTGCTGGTTTCTTCCTCTTTTTCAATAATGATTTTGCCGTCTGTTATGGTTACGCTGCATCTGCCGCTCTGCTTAAGTCCAAGCGCATCGATGGCTTCAGCAGGAATTGGTATTTGTAAGATTTTCATTGAGTCTGTCATAGATTATTTTCCTTTCTGCAATTATTTGGTTAGTGCAATTTTTAAATAATGATAATTGCACACACGAGTTTAAAAACTCACATGTATCGTAATTTGATATGAATAGTTCGGGATATTCTTTTCCGCTTTCATATCTCTGTGCAAGGTTTGAGAGTCTTGTTATACCCTCAATGAGGATTCCCGGTCTGTTATACAGCTCCCGAATTTCCTCGCAGTCATTGTACGAAAGCAAAAACTTACCTTTAATACTGCATAAGACATCGGCAAGCCGTTTATGATCTTCTCTGCCGAATCCGCCGCCCATATAGTAATTCTCAGTTTTGTAATACGGGGGATCGCAGTAAAAGAACGATTCGTCTCTGTCGTACTGAGTTATGAGTTTTTCAAAGTCTTTGTTTTCAACAATTACTTTCTGAAGCCTTGCACTTGCCGCGTCTATCAGCGGAAAGTCATTCCAGATGGAATGCGGCTGACTTGCAAAGTCATCAGCGCCTGATCCGTAACTGTATCTGACAAGAGCGTAAAAGTACGCCGCTTTCTGTACATTCGTAAGGCTGTTTTCGGAATGTAAGGTTTCCTTGATGTGCAAAAAATCGCGGCGAGAGTTGAGCATATACCTGAGTTCTTTTTTTAATTCGTCAGGTTTATCTCTTACACACTGATACAGATTGGTAAGCAGTCCGTTGAAATCGTTGTAGACTTCAAAATCTCTGCCGGGGAGTTTGTGAAAGAGCACCCATCCGCCTCCGCCGAATACCTCAATATATCTTGTATACTGAACGGGGAAACGAAGGAGTATTTCATCTCTCAATGCTTTCTTTCCGCCTATCCATGAGATAAAGCTGTTGATTTTATCACCTCCTGAGAGGTGGATGCGTGTATTAAATGCATCAACAAACAAAAAAAGAGGTGCCTTTGAGTGCATTCTTACACGCAAAAACACCTCAGATTATTTAGTTATTTATTCCTCAATGCCCATTGCTTTGTCAGCCTGTTTTGCCGCTATTGCAAGGCACATTGTGAATACTGTTAATATATTGCCGGCGAAGAGACCGACAACAAACCATACTGCTGACATATCGTCACTTCCTATTCTTTGATTTCTAATCTATAAATCAGTAATTCATATTCATCCCTTTGTTTTCGGTTAACTGCTGTTCAAACAGTTCTATGTATTTATCTGCAGCTTGAGCAAGGCTTTCGAAGTCGGATTGTACCGGCTGTATGTACCATTCATAACAGCCGTTATCTTCCCAAATATCGGGACAATTTTCAGAACCATTGCTTTCAGCAAAGTAATCTGAAAAGTGAAGAACGAGTGTGTCTACTGCTTTTTTATCAGCAATGGCACTAAGCCTTAATGCATCATAGCGGTTATAAATATTTGCTTTGATATAGTTAGCCTTAACAATCACTCCGTTATCAAGAGGAATATATGCCGCTCTGCCGATGTATTGAACATCTTCACAAAACTTACTTGAAGTAAATATTGCTTTTAACTGTTCTTGAAAGAAGTTCATAACTGCATATTCACTCCTTCACCTTCACTCATATCTTCGTCCTCACTTGGGCCTGTGATATTGACATACTCGCCGATTATGTGGAGCGCTTCTTCATAACTTCCGGCGTCGTTGACGATGCGTGCTGTCATTTCGCTTGCCTCGTCTCTCAAGCCGTTTTGTTTAAGTGTTCTTGAAGCAATGCCCATAAGGTTGAATATGTTACCGTCCTGACCTATCAGTTCACAGTCGGGTTTTTCTCTTTTTTCGGTCTTTCCTTCTGTTTCTTCCTGCAGATAGCCTCCGAGTTCATTCGGTACAAAATCGGAAAGCCAAGTACCGTTAAACTGCGAATATGTAGTTATTCTCCACAATGCAAATTTTCCTATGTTAAGTTCCACATTTTCAAAAGGAAAGAGCAAGTTTGTATGTTCGTCAACATTGAACGAATATATCGTATCGAATTTTGACCCGTTGAGCAGAACGCCTTCGCTTGTCAGCAAAGAGTTAATACCGTCAAGCCAATCCTGAAGATCGCCGCCGCAGCCTTGAAGTACAAGACCTTCCTTTTTGTTCATACGGCGCAGTTCGTCTGTTGTAATTTCTTTTACTGGCATAAATTCATACCTCCTGTCTGTTCTTCAGATTCTTCGATTGTAAAGTTTTCAGACACATAGTCATCTATGGAAATTATCTGTCCGAGGAAATTCGGCTCAGTTTCTTCCGTAAACTCGATGTATCCTTCCTCTCCAAAGTCGATGTTATCTGTTGTAATGACTGAACCGCCGTGATTGACTCTTACTTCGGGTTCAAGTGTGGCGATTCTGTCGTCGTCATCAGAGCGCCTGATATGATAGAGGTTGAGTCCATATGGGATATCTTCCGGTTTCAGTCTCTCGTTAACATAAAGAGCAGGCTTGCCGAAAAGTTCAATAAGTTCCTTATCATCATCCCCGGTATATACATAAGCTGTGCGGGGGATGTTTAAATGAAGACTGTAATCGCTTAAATCATAGTCCCAGATTTTTGCTGTAAACTCATACGCTTCTCTGCCTTCTTTCGGCTTAAAGAGATTTGTTAAACTACCGCCTTTAAAAGTATATCTTCCGCAATGGTGTCCGATATCTTCATCAGCGTATTTCATTGTAAATTCAAGGTCGGGATACATCTCTGACATTTTCTTGACTATGGGCAGGGGAGCGTCCCAGGCGGTTTGAAAACTGATACAGTTATTTTCAAATTTCGGCGGTGATCCTTCATAACCGCAGGCATTCCATTTTGTACCCCAGTTTTTTATACACCACTCATACCAAGTCGGAGCGTCATATTTAACTATGTTGCTTGCCGCTTTAACGCCAAGGTCCCAAATCTCTTTTTTATCGGGATTTAAAATTTCATCGCCGTGCTTTTTCAAATCCCCAAAGAAATCATCATACGAGCCTTCCTTTTCCTGAAATTCTTTCGGCACATTTTTGAGATATTCTTTTACCATCTCTATGCCCTCATCCGTTTTGCTTCCGCACTCAATGTTCAGGGATTTGGGCATAGGTGCGATTTTGTTGAAATCAATTGAACCGAATCCAGCCTCATCATTTTTGAAATTTTCAAGCATTTCTTTAATTTTGCTTTCCTCACCGTTAAAGTGAAGATTAATTTGTACCCAGTTCGGCACTATTTAACACCTCCGTAAAATATTCGTTTTAATTCTCTGCTAATAGCAAAAACGGCAGGAACCGTTACTGCGTTTCCTGCCATTTTGTAAAGTTGTGAATCGGACATACCGATTGCTTTCACCTTATTAAATTGTTCGTCCGTAAACCCCTGAAGTCTCCAGCATTCTTTCGGTGTGAGTTTGCGTATATATGCTATATACTGATTATCTTCCTCATCTGATAAAATGATGACCCCGGCGGTCTTATCTGTATTGCTTTCTTCTGCCTTTATACCGTTCAATTCTTTGATTTCATCCGGCGTTATTTCCTTTACAATAACAAGCACTGCGGAATGCTCACCCTTGCGGTTACTTATGCCCGAATCCTGTCTTGCCGTTATGCACCTTGCAAGTTCGGTAAGCTGCGGACTCGGATTCATATCAATTAAGTATACGGCTAAAGTCGCCGTGGTAGTTTCTGTATGTGCTATTCCTTCACCTACACGACCGCGCCTTGTGTTATTATTGGCATAAGCAGTGTTTATACTGTCGCCTGAATGAGCGAATTGATATCCTATTTTGGTTTTTGATTTGATAGGAAGTATATACAGTCCTGTTCTTCCGCCGAAACCGCCTGCACTGCTTGTTAAAGTTATTGCGAGTCCGTTTGAGTCGTATACTCGATTACCTTCACGTCCGGGCAGTCTTTGCTTAAGAGTTTTAGGATTTGCTTGGCTGAAAGCAAATATTTCCCCTGCACATCGTCCTCTAAGAAATCCTGTAATGAACACTCGATTTCTGGATTGGGGGACGCCGAAATTCGCGCTATTAAGCACCGTCCATGAGACATCATACCCGATGTCATCCAAGACTTCGAGGATGGTTTCAAATGTCCATCCTTTGTCATGCGATAGAAGGTTTTGGACGTTCTCAAGGTATAGAAGCGCAGGTCTTTTAGCGGCGGCAACTCTGGCAACTTCAAAGAAGAGAGTTCCTCTTGTGTCATCGAATCCTCGCTGTTTTCCAGCAAGTGAAAAACTTTGGCAAGGGAATCCTGCGCAGATAAGATCGATATCGGGTAGGTCGTCGGGGCAGATATTTCTTGCATCTTCAAAGTACATCTCTCCTTTCGTATCGTACAATGTTTCATAGGCTTGCTTTGCGAATTTATCGATTTCGCAATAGCCTACACATTCAAATCCGCCGACTTCATCAAGTGCCGAGCGGAATCCGCCTATTCCTGAATACATATCAAGATATTTGATTGACATAGGGCCTCACAGCCCATTACTCTTTTTTTATCGCCTCCTGACTACATAGACATTGACTGACCGATTTGGTCTTCGACAATATCGTCCGTTGTTTCTTCTGTGCATATTGCATTGTTTTCTTCTTCGATCTCCTGCTCGGTGAGTTTTCTGTATCTGTCCTCACCGTATGCAAGACCAAGAGAGCGACCGTTATCGAAGTTACAATGAACTGTTGCTAAATCGTCAACAAATTTCACAGTACCTCTTGTTCCGCTTTCTATGGGCCTGGGATCGTCACCCATACTGAGCAAGACGATTCTCGTACCCTTTGGATAATCTTCTTTTAACTGTTCGGCTATCCTTGACAGCCGTTCAAATTCATTCATAAATTTTCCTCCTTGTTTTTATATACACACCGGAAGTTGCGATTCTGTGGATTGCGACATACAGTTTTCCGGTGTGTTTCTAATCCGTCTGTCCTTGTTGCTTACGGTTTAACTCCTTTCTTCATTAGACTAGACTGACGGAATAGTTCTAATTGTTTTCAAGAAAGTGTAAACCGTATCTTGAAATATATACTGCACCGAGTATCACTATCAGTGAGTCGTTAGAGACAAGGTCTCTTTCACATATATCCGATATTGATATATTGGTGCATTTGGCAACCATGTCTTCTGCTGCTTTAAACAGAAGATAAGACCTTGTTTACGCTCCGTTTATAGAGATGTTATCAAAGTCGATATGGTTTGGTTTAATTTTGTATTTGCACTGTTTCCACAAAAACGCATCCGAAGACAGAATAAAAACAGCAGCGAGAAATCTGTTTGAAAGAATATACCCACGATTTATATATTCGCTCACTGTTTTTTCAAAAATGCTCTTGTGAACATCGTTGCGGAAAGCTGATGAAACGAATCTTCTAATCGCTTTCCTTGGATTCTTCGGTATTTGCATCATCTGTTTTTCAAGTGCTGATTCTGTGAAATATTTTGTCATAATGTTTCTTCCTTCCGATAATTTAAAAATGAAAACAAAAAAAGGGCGTGCAATGATTTGTCTTAAATCATTACACGCCCTTAACGCTTGAAGTAAACAGTACAGTCCCGATTTGATATTTAATTGTTAGTTTTGGATATGAAAAAAGCCTTACAACAGAATTTGTTGTAAGGCTTTGTGGCTCCCCTTGTTGGACTCGAACCAACGACAACTCGGTTAACAGCCGAGTGCTCTACCGACTGAGATTTAAAATTATTATTAATTTAAAATAAATAAACTATTTACTTTTTCTTCTTTTCTTCAATTATGAAATTATAAAATAATTTTATTATTATGCAAAAAAATTTTTAAAACGAAAACAAAACAGATAAATTATCATTTCTGTAAAATAATAATGTCTATTCATATGTAATTATAAATTAAAATTAATGCGATTATGCTGATTGGTGAGCAATATTATTCATATGCTCTATAAATTGTTTTTCGCAATTAGTAGTTACATATTCATAAAATGCATCAATTTGTTTTAATATATCGTCGGCCTCAACGAAAAAAGCACTATCTTCAGAAATCATCATACCGTTCAATCTTTTAAAAAGATTGAATTTCTTTAATTTATGTAAAATTTGCCTAATTTCCTTACGTACAGACATTTCAATTGTATAATCATTGATAAGTTCTCTAGATAAATCAAACAACAAATTCATGTATGAAATACATGCATCAGTGATAGTTCTAGATGTGTGTTCTTTTACTGCAAATGCTTGACATTCCATTTCAATTTCTTCTGACGAATAAAGAACCTTTCTAAAATGAAATAAAGCATCACGAAAATTTGTATAACAACTATCAGGTAACGCTATATTAAAAACGCGACCATATTCTTCAAATTTTGACAATAATTCATAAGAGTCTATGATGTATTTATTATATATACTTTCACAAAGCAGTTTCTTTGTCATTGGATGTACTACTTCATAAGGCATAAAACGACCTCTTTTACTTATTATTATTTAAATTTGATTTATCTTTTTCAATAGTTTTGAGCCTAGAAAATCTATTTAAGTATCCACCACGTTCTTCGGAACTACATAATCGCACAGTAGGATTATTTTTAAAAATCTCATAATAAACGCCATATTTTTCATTAATCCTTTCCATCTTGTATTAACTCACTTTCTTCTTTATTTCTTAATAGTGATATCAAATATGGATACACCATTAATTGCATTTCTAAAGTTTCAACATCTTCTTTTTCTATCTGTTCAAAATACTCTTTGACTTTGCTTTTATAATCAATACTATCATCAATTTTTCTTAGTTCCAATATAAATTCTTGCAATATTTCTTCTCTTTTAAATCTAAATTCTGTTTTTAACCTTGAAATATCTATCTCACAGATATCACCACTATATCGCTCTTTATAATCACATCTTAATGCTTTAAAAAATTTGAAAATTTTTTTAAAATCATCTGAATAATCAGTTTCGTCATTATAATTTTCCAAACAAATTGTTTTCGCCACAAAATGGCTTATAAATTCATCTGTTGCTAATACAATATATTCATATTCTTCCATTTTGACAATAACACCAAACCTTTTAATGAGAGTATTATAACATTCTTTTTAAACAATGTCTACAAATATATTTGATTTTTCCATAATCACTTTGAGGTGCTAAAACTGTAATATCTTTTAAAGGGCTTTTATTTCTACATATAGAACATTCAACGGAAAGATTTGGAATATATATTTTAAGTCCAATTTCCCCCGGAATTAGATAAGTTCCTTTTAATTCAGAATTTAATGTGTTTATGAAATTCATACGAAAGTCGCCATTAGTACAGCAAAATTCAGATGCTAATGCTAGGTCTGATGATGTATTTTGTAATAATTTTAAACTTCCGTTATACCCAAGATGAGAATGCTTGTCCTTAACACCTTTAACATCTTTTTTATAAATATCACTAACATTAAATATTAATATATTTGATTCATTATAGAATTTTGATAATTCTTCGAAATACATTGTATCTGATGTATAGCCTATTATAAATTTTTTTTCATATGATAAAAATAGTTTAATACCATAAGTACTGTTATTGTCTTTAATATGCTTGGTGCGAATTGCAGTTAATTTCATATCAAGATTATGTTTTATAATTCCACTTTTATGACCAATATACTTATTCAAATCCTTAATTTCTCTTGCTTTTCCTTTTAATTTCTTTTTAGAATTTTCATCAACAATCCAAATAATATGATGTTCTTGTATTCCATTAAAATTAAAAATATTTTTAATTATAGAGTTTCTTCTTTTCATATATTCATTATAATCATATAGAAGCGAACAAAGCATTTCGGCATCTGCATTATGATCTAGATGGTCATGAGTTATAATGATAACATTAATATTGTTGATATATATTCCATATTTATGCATTGAATCTACAAAACCAATTCCTGGATCTATTGCTATTCCTAATCCTTTATAATTAAGATATAATCCCCCTCCTGCACAAGAAGAATTAAAAGCTATTGAATGAATGGTTGGAGTAGATGATGAAAAGCCTTTAAGACAAAACAAGGTATCATTCAAATTAACCTTTTCTCGTTCGTCATTAAGAATTGAATTATAGTAAGACATTTGGGGCCGATTAGAAAAATAATTTTCTAAATAATGGGGGATGCTTTTTTCGATGATATTTCTTTTATTTATTTCATCATAAAAATCGCTTGCACAATTACGACAAATTGAACATAAATTACAACTACCTGCTAAATTTATAGCTTCTACAATTCCTTCGCTCAATCCTTTTATAGAAATTTCGCTGAAATTATCGAGTAAATCTCTAAACTTAACTAAATGTTTTGGCATTTCAATACATTTCGATTCTGATAAATAATCTGTCTTTTTTATATTTATAAAAAAATCATCTATTATTTCTTTACAATCTTCTGCAATACTGTAATTCTTAGATAAATTATCTGCTATTTCTATTTTGTTTTCATCAATATTATTAAACATTTGACTAATTTGATTTCTAATTAATTCCCATAAACTATCTAAACAAGTATCCATAAAAAGCACCTCCCACAGCAATATTACTATCATATTTTTCATTATAATACATTTTATAAAAATGTTCAACAATTTTATATTTTTATTGCAATTTTCTTGAGTAAAGTAGACAGCAGATAAGTTTTTTCTATAAAATTTGTTTTTTGGCTTTATACGTTAAAAGTTAAATAAAGTGTATTAAATAGCTTTTTCTCAATTAATTAAGAATAATAATCAAAGATATCCTCATCTCCCCAACTTACGCTTGGATTTCACGAATGCCTTTGGATGCATAATATGCACCTATCCATCTGTTACGAAAAACATTATGCAGTTTTTCAAGCGGATGCATTTCCAAATACATGCTGAAATCAGGCGTTAATATTGCTTTGAATCTTCTTAGTTTTTCAGTATAATCAGAGGGCTTTTTCCAAACACATTCAAATTTATAGTCGTACAAATAAAAATGAACAATTCGGTGAAAATGAGTTTCATCAGTTTTAGCCTTGTCAAACCCAATCATCCTTAATTCGTCAAAATCATCTTCTTTGACTTCAAATTTAGGAATATTTGGCATATTCCACTTGTTATCGCCGATAAAATCATTTCTTAAAAAGAACAAACTGTTTCTGTAAGCATAATTTTCAGGTGTCATTATAACCTCCAAAATAAAATTATCCCTTTGGGATAAGCTCACAGATTACACATAGTTATCATTCGAGTCAAGATTTAATTTGCATTTGTATATTTTTAGTACAGTAATTTGTACTTCAATAGATTATTATAATAAATTTTTAATATTATGCTTAAATAAATGCATAATTTTTTATTATGGCCACTGCATTATGTGCTTTTCTATAAGTTAATCCGTAAAATATATTGGCATTGTTAAAACTTCCTTTTTTTGAGTTAAAATTATAAACAAAAAATGAGTGTGTAATATTTTTCAAATCATTACACACCCTTACAAATTAAATTGTACAGTTTAAATGGTACAGTCCCATTAAATATTTGGTCGTTAATTTTAGGTATGAATAAACACACAACAGTTATATTGTGTGGTCTTGTAGCACCCCAAGTTAAACTCAAACTAGCAACCACAAGCTAATAGAGGTGTGCTATACCGAATATTTAATACTTATGATTTAAGGTTCAAATCCTTGCAGTTTTAAAAATGACTATAAAAACATCTATGATTTTGTAAAATAATATTCTGCTTAATGGCAATAAAAAAAGCCCGATAAATCGGGCTTTTTCAGCGTTATATCTTTTTTGGTAACGCTTTATGGCAGAGGTATAAGGATTCGAACCTTAAATAACGGAGTCAGAGTCCGGTGTGTTACCGTTACACTATACCTCTGTATACGATTTTGCAATCAATGCGTTTACTATTATACCTTATTAATCTGATTTGTCAAGAACAAATTTAAATTTTAAATTTGTATTAATTAAAAATAAACAATTTTCTTTATATTGTTTTTGCCAATCGGATATTGTATAATATTTTAAGCAAGCGTATCACAACTTCCGCATTTTATGAAGGCAT
The DNA here is from genome assembly GCA_900546785.1 of uncultured Oscillospiraceae bacterium. Lineage (GTDB taxonomy): Bacteria > Bacillota > Clostridia > Oscillospirales > Acutalibacteraceae > Eubacterium_R > Eubacterium_R faecipullorum. Next base: position 22,053 of record URED01000028.1, read on the forward strand.
TCTGATGCGCGGGACTGCATGGTTATAGTCTGACGGCAGTATAATATTGCGATATATAAATATAATATTAAAAATCAAAGTATAGAAACGGTGTAAATTTGAAAATACTTACTATAGGCGATGTTGTTTCCGCCGCGGGGTGCGATTATTTGAGCGAGGTTCTGCCGAGGCTCAAGCGCAACTATAAGGCGGATCTTACGATCGTTAACGCTGAAAATTCAGCAGTCGGCAACGGCGTTACGTCGAAATCGGCAAGGGCGGTTTTTGACGCAGGCGCAGATGTTATCACGCTTGGTAACCACAGCTTAAAGCGCCCCGAGATCAGTGATTATCTGGAAGAAAACGAATTCATAATCCGCCCGGCGAACTACCATGAGAGCGCGCCGGGGCGCGGCATGTGCATCATAGACAGGGGCTACATTAAAGCCGCCGTTATAAACTTACAGGGCAGCGTTTATCTTGACGCCATCAAAAATCCGTTTGACTGCGCGGACGAGATGCTTGAAAAGGCAAAAGAGCAGGGCGCAAAGATCATCATAATTGATTTTCACGCAGAGGCAACAAGTGAAAAACGGGCGCTCGGTTTTTATCTTGACGGGCGCATTAGCGCGCTTTTCGGCACACACACGCACGTGCAGACCTCGGATAATCAGATCCTTCCGAACGGAACGGGATATATAACAGATCTGGGAATGACAGGCCCCCTGCAATCCGTTTTAGGGGTAGAGCCGGAATGCACGATAAGAAAATTCCGCACGGGACTGCCCGTAAGGTTTACCAACCCAAAGGGCGAATGCACCTGCGAGGGCTGCTTTTTTGAAATAGACAACAAAACGGGAAAAACCGTTTACACAGAGGGCTTCAGGAGGTAACAATGGCGAAAAGAATTATAGCGTTTATTCTTGCCGTGGCTACCGTTGCCCTTTGCTTTACCGCCTGCACAGGCGGCGGCGACGAGCCCGAAACGAATTCGGCGATCATTGAACAGGAAACGGTGATTCGTGAAGACAACAGCACTTTTAAACTAAGCTATACCCAGGCGGACAGTCTTGACCCTTATGAATCCAAGACGCTCAACAACCAGATACTGAGCCAGCTTGTATTTGAGAGCCTGTTTGATTTGGACGAGAATTTTAAGGCGAGCCTCAACATAGCCTCAAGCTATGAATATGAGGACAGCGAAACACTTGCCGTGGGCGTTACGGCGGGGCTGACCTTTACGGACGGGAGCACGCTGACTGCGCAGGATGTTGCCGATTCATTCAGAGCGGCAAAAGATTCCGATTACTGGGGCTCCTCCCTGCAGGGGATAGATTCCTGCGGCGTGCGTTCCGATACGGAGATCGTATTCAACCTGCGCGCGCCTGACCCCTACGCGCACAATCTGCTGGTCTTCCCGATCGTAAGTTCTGACGGTTCGGGCGATTTTCCCATAGGCAGCGGCAGATATTACTATGCGGACGAGAACGGCGAAACGGTGCTGAAAGCAAACACGCAAAACGGGTTTCAGCCGCATATAACGGTTATCCACCTTGAAAACATCGCTTCCGAGGATTCCATAGACAATGCCGTAAACATAGGCAATATAAGCTTTGCGTTTCGGGATCTGAGCAGCAATTCTTCACGCCGCATAACCGCCAACAAGAGGCTCATAAACATGAATAATCTTGTTTTTATAGGCGTAAACAATAAAAGCGGGATAACCGCAAATGCGGATGTGCGCAGAGCGATCTCGCTTGCAATAGACCGCACAACACTTGCAAGGAGCGCCTACGGCGGCTTTGCGCAGGCTGCTACGGGCGTTTTCAACCCGCAGTTTGAGCTTTCTGAAACACAGCTGTTTTCCGAAGAGGGCGATTCTGCCGCAGCCGGGCAGCTTTTGCAGACGAGCGGCGTTTCAACAAGAGATATATCCATCGTTGTCAACGCCTCAAATACGGACAGGGTTACCTGCGCCAAGCTGATAGAACAGCAGCTTGAGGAAGCGGGGTTCAATGTAACGGTTTATGAGGAGAGCGACGAGCGGTATTTTGAAAGAATAGCGAACGAGCAGTTTAATCTATATATAGGCGAGATCAAACTGCCGCCGGACATGAGTATGCGGGCGTTTTTTGACGAGGACGGCACAGCGCGCTACGGAATAGACGCCGCAAACAGCCAGAGCGCGGCTGCATACGCTGCTTATGCGGACTCAACCGGGCAGATCGGTGATTTTTTACTTGCCTTTTCAGCAGAGATGCCGTTTATTCCCGTTGTATACAGGCGCGGCATGATCTGCTTTACCAAAGCGATGAACGGCGATGTTCAGGGCAGCTATTATGACTGCTTTTCAAACATTGAGGATTGGTATTTTGAAGCGGATTAAACGCGCAGGTACGGTGGGCACAGTAAAGCGGTTTTGCGCTGCCCTTGATAAGCGTGTGAAAATGTATTATAATCAGAATATAAAAACTTCCGGCGCTTGCCGGACGGAGGTTTGTTTATGATAAAATTTGAAAATTCCAACGGTTATATTGAGATAACGAACAATTATTTTGAAAAGCTTGTGGGTCAGGTGGCGCAATCCTGCTTCGGCGTTACGGGCATGGTGAATTCAAGCCCGATGCAGAGCATAAAATCAATCATCGCCAGCAAAACGGATAAGGACAGCTATAACTACAACCGCGGCGTAAGCGTAAAGAGCATAAACGGCAGCCTTGTTATAGATCTGCACATTGCGGTTTCTTACGGTGTTAACATCAACGCCATTGCAAGCAGTATAACGAACAAGGTGCGCTACAGCGTTGAGACCGTTACCGACCTTAAGGTATCAAAAATAAATGTTTATGTGGACGCTATAAATTAAAGGAGATTATTCGCAAATGCTTACAGGTAAAATGTTTCGCGACGGAGTAATCTCCGCATCTAACAATATATCAAACAGCCGCAAGGCGGTTGACGCGCTTAATATATTCCCCGTGCCGGACGGCGATACGGGTACGAACATGAGCATGACCATCGGTGCGGCAGCAAAGGAAATGGCTGTTTTGCCTGATGACTGCTCTTTGAGCGAAGCCGCCTCCAAATGCGCTTCCGCACTTTTAAGAGGTGCGCGCGGGAACAGCGGCGTTATTCTATCCCTTATTTTCAGGGGATTTGCAAAAGGCTTTAAGGAGCTTGACACGGCGCAGGGCAAAGACGTTGCAAGAGCATTCGAGCTTGGCGTAAAAGCGGCTTACAAAGCGGTTATGAAACCTACAGAGGGCACGATCCTGACGGTTGTAAGAAAAGCCAGCGAGGCTGCAAGCGAGCTTGCCAAAACGGTGGACGATCCCATGGAGGTTGCGTTCGCGGCGCTTATGGCGGCTAAAGAGGCGCTTGCCGGAACGCCGGAGCAGCTGCCCGTTTTAAAGCAGGCAGGCGTTGTTGACGCCGGCGGCCAGGGACTTGTGCTGATTTTTGAGGGCTTTCACAGCGTGTTTGCAAACGGCGCGCTCGTGCAGCCTGTTGAAGCGCCCCAGGAGCTGCCTAAAGACGAATCAAAAAGCACCGTTGCCAATGCTTCTGATGATATTGAATTCGGCTATTGCTCTGAATTTCTGATTGAAAAGGCAAAGGACGCGAAGGAAAAGGACCCGCTTAAATTAAGAGCTTTTCTTGAATCTATAGGCGACTGCGTAGTGGTTGTTGACGATACCGATATTATAAAAGTCCACGTCCATTCAAACGAGCCGGGCAACGTGATCCAGGCGGCACTGAAATACGGTCAGCTTATCAATATAAAGATTGACAACATGCGTTACCAGCACAGGAATGCCCAGGAGGGCGCGGGCGAAAGCGCAAAGGCGCCGGAACCTGCCAGCCCTGTTAACAGCTACGGCTTTGTAGCTGTTTGCGCCGGGCAGGGACTTACGGAGCTGTTTAAGGATATAGGCGCGGATGTTGTTGTGAGCGGCGGGCAGACGATGAATCCGTCTACAGACGATATTTTAAACGCCGTTATGGCCACACCGGCAAAAACGGTATTTGTTTTGCCGAATAATAAAAACATCATCATGGCTGCGGAGCAGGCGGCACGCCTTACGCAGGGCAGAACGGTAAAGGTTTTGCAGACCAAGACCATACCGCAGGGGATCTCCGCCATGCTGATGTTTGACGAGGAAGCGAGCGCGGACGAAAACGAGCTTGCCATGACGCAGGCGGCGGAGGGCGTTTCCACAGCGCTGGTTACGTTTGCCGCAAGAGACAGCGAGGTGGAGGGCGTACCCGTTAAACAGGGCGAGATCATGGGTCTTTGCAACGGAAAGATCAGATATGTGGGCTCCGGCAAGGCGGACATTGCTTTTAAGAGCGCCTCACGCCTTATCAAGCATAGCGACTGCTCTATTGTGACCATCATTTTCGGCGAAGATTCCACCGAGGAGGAAGCCGAGGAGCTGAAACGCCGGCTCGAGGAAAAATTCGGCGATATTGAATTCAGCGTTGTAAACGGCGGCCAGCCGATATATTATTTTATAATTTCTGTGGAGTAAAATGCTTAATTTAAACAGCGGTGTGCAGTATATCAAAGGAATAGGAGAAAAAAAAGCCGGGCTTTTTGCAAAGCTCGGCATTTTCTGCGTGCGGGATCTTATCGAATATTACCCGCGCGCGTATCAGGACCGCTCCCGGAAAAAAGCAGCCGCCGAATATGAAAGCGGAGAGACCGCCTGCATTGAAGCCACTATGGTATCCCCTGTTAAAGCGCATTTTGTGCGAAAGGGAATGACGCTTTATAAATGCGATTTTTCTGACGGAAACACGATCATCCACGTAACAATATTCAACAACAAATACCTTGCCGAAGCGCTGAAGCTTTTTGAGAGCTACATACTTTACGGCAAGATAGAAAGAACGCTTACGAGCGCGTCTATGGCGTCCCCGGAAATTGAAAAAACGGAAAACAGCGATAGTATAAGACCGGTCTACAGCGCAACCGGCAGACTGAATTCAAAAGCTATAGAAAAGGCGGTAAAAACGGCGCTTGAAAGCCTTGGTGAATTTGAGGAAACGCTGCCGGCGGAGATCCGGCTGGAATACGGGCTCGTTTCGCTTGATTTTGCAATGCGGCAGATCCATTTTCCGGCGGACGCCCAAAGTCTGGAAAAAGCGCGCCGCAGGCTGATCTTTGAAGAACTGTTGACCCTGCAGCTGGGGCTTTTAAAGCTGAAAGGAAGAAAAAAAGTCAGAACCGATTCCGTTATCACAGCGGATTTCACGCAGGAGTTTGTAAATCTTTTACCGTTCACGCCCACGAACGCTCAAATGCGGGCAATAAAAGAATGCTGCGCCGATATGAAAAGCGGCTACCCTATGAACCGGCTACTTCAGGGAGATGTTGGCAGCGGAAAAACCGCCGTTGCGGCAGGCATAATATACACTGCGGTTAAAAACAAGATGCAGTGCGCGATGATGGCGCCTACCGAAATACTTGCCGTTCAGCATGCGCAAACGCTGAAAAGCATGCTCTCCCCTGCCGGAATACGTATTGAGCTGCTGACCGGCAGCACACCGAAAAGCGAAAAACGCCGCATAAAGCAAGCACTGATAGACGGAAACACAGATCTTGTTATAGGTACGCACGCGATCATTCAAAATGACGTTGAATTTCATAAGCTGGGGCTTGTAATAACCGATGAGCAGCACCGTTTCGGCGTTGACCAAAGGGCTGACCTTGCAATGAAGGGCAACGAGCCGAACACGCTTGTTATGAGTGCTACGCCGATACCGCGCACGCTTGCGCTGATGATATACGGTGATCTGGATATCTCCGTGCTGGACGAGCTTCCGCCCGGCAGGCAAACGGTGCGCACGGACGTGGTGGATTCAAGATACCACAAGAGGATTTACGCATTTATCAAAAAGCAGATAGAAGCGGGAAACCGCGCGTACATCGTCTGCCCGCTCGTGGAAGAGAGCGAAAGCGAAAATATGATCTCAGCAGAGAAATATGCAGAGGAACTTGCAAACGGCGCTTTCAGGGGAATCAATATCGGCCTTTTGCACGGCAAGATGAAACCGGCGCAAAAAGAAAACGTTATGCAGGCGTTTGCCGACGGAGATATAAAACTGCTTGTGGCAACAACAGTGATTGAAGTTGGTGTGGACGTGCCGGAAGCGACCGTTATGGTTGTTGAAAACGCCGAGCGCTTTGGGCTTTCACAGCTTCATCAGCTGCGCGGCAGAGTTGGCAGAGGCAAGGAGCAGGCATACTGCATTCTTGTATCGGACAGCAAGAGCGATACCGCCGCCGAAAGGCTGCAAACGATGAAAAAATACAGCGACGGCTTTAAGATTGCGGACGTTGACCTAAAGCTGCGCGGCCCCGGTGACTTCTTCGGCAACAGGCAGCATGGTCTGCCGGATCTGAAAATTGCCGATATGCTTGAAGATATGGACACGCTGAAAAAATGCCGTGCTTGCGCAGATCGGATTTTGGCGGAGGACTATGCACTGGATATGCCAAAGTACAAAGCGCTTGCGAATCATATTTCAGATATGTTCAGGAACTCCGTTTCAAATTAAAACACTTTTTGCACAATCATCATCTGTAAAAAAAGCGCCGTGCTACTTTTGGCACGGCGCTTTCTGTTTAATACCTTATTGTTTTTTTCTGTTTTTAAATTTAAGCAACAATTCTTTTGCTTCAGCAAGACACTTCATACCGAACTTCCAGTTCATTGCAACGGCATAAACGCATACGATAACAAGAAAGATAACATCAAGAACCGTATTTTGCTGATAATAGGATACCATGAGCGCGACTGCAAGAACAAACGAAGATAAGAGAACGGGTGTTGAAATCTTCATTTTTACACATTTATTTATATCTATGTATCTTATAACTGCCATACTGCCGAACGCAACAAATGTGGATATGGAAGCGGCAAAAAGACCGATACGATTTATCAGAAGCAGATGTACCACAATATTTATGACAGCCGCCGCAACTGAGGTATAGGCGACTTTTTTTGTTTGCTTCATTGCTATGTAAATACAACTGTAAAGCCCTACGATAACACGCATCAGCATGGCGTACATAAGTATCGGGATCTGAGGATACGCCTCGTTGTAATTCTCATTGACAAGAATCGGAAATATAAACGGCATCAGGGCCACGATTCCCAAACAGGCACACGAAAACAGCTTATAGAGCGTTGTTATGGTTTCGCTGAAGAACTTATCCCTATCCTCATCAGTATAATGCAGCGAAACCGATTCCGTCCAGCTAAGGTTGAAAATATTATAAAACGAAATAAAAACATTTGAAAACTTATTCGCAACGGTATAGATTCCGTTTTGACCCACGCCGAGTATGTGAGAAACGATAATCCTGTCTGACACATTCACGACCCACCAGGCCAGGTTATTCGGTATCAGCGGCAGCGAATAGCGGCAAACGTTTTTAAATACGGAAAGCTTCATCTGCCTTATGCCGAAATATTTCCACGGCTTTAAAGCAAAGGCAAGATAAAAAATGGTTATAACATGCGCCAAAATCGTGGAGATATACAGGCCGTTAAGCCCCATTTTAAAAGCAACGAGCAATACGACATTCAGTATCACGGTTGCAGAGGCGGAAATGAAGCTGGCAATGGCATAGACGGTATTTTTCCCCTGCCCTCTTGCAAACTGAAGCAGCAGATTCAGATAAATAAGCAGAATCACATGGAGTACGAGGAACCAAACATTCGGCAGGTCAACGACAAGCGACATCAGCAGGATCACTGCTGCATACACCGCCGACTGCACCGTGTTTGCAGCGAAGATGCTTGAAAACAGCTTTTTCTGCCCTTCCCTGTCCTCTCTTACATCGAGCATGAATCTAAAGATGCCCTGATCCAACTGCCAGTTAAAGAGCGGCAGCAGAAGTGTGGCATAGGTAATCAGAAGATCATAGGTTCCGTATTCCGCCGTATCGAGCAGAGCGGTATACAGCGGAAGCATGAAAAAGCTGAGAAATTGTGTGCACACTTTACCAAGCGTAAGGATCGCGGTATTTTTGGCAAGCTCTTTACCTCTGCTCAATTCAACACTACCTTTCGGAAATTTTTGTGCGCCTTTGCGCCGTTTCAACAGCGTTTTTTATAAAAGCCTTTGAAGCTTCTACGGCTTTATGCAGGCTTGTATAATCATAAGAAACACGAGCATTCTTATTGTATCTCTGCACAAAATCACTGTAATCTTTATATATGCTTGAAGAAAAACCGCAGATTTCGGCAAGGGTTTTTGTTCTTTCACCTTTTTCGGGATGAAGCGTTGCCACCAGCTGCTTTTCAAATATAACTGAAAATACAGCCGCATGAAAGGAAGAACTTACAACAGCAGCCGCGTTCGTGATAAGACTTAAAAAATCAATCGGGCCGAGATCGCCTATCCACTCTATGTTTTGGCCGGAAACCGGATTTTTATTGCAGCATATAACCTTTGCTCCGTACTTTTCGGCAATAAATTGCGCAATTTTTATTAGTTCTCTGTTTTCATCAAGATAATAAAGCAATATATAGTTTGCGCCTTCGCCGCAATGTGACTCTGCAGCGAGCTGCGCCCACTCGTCTTTGGAAAGAAGAAGCGTTGGATCAACGCACACATCTGCTTTTCGTTTTGCAATTTTATAGATCAGATCACTTGCTTTTTGCTCACGAACGGAAATCATATCCAATTTTTTAAGCAGAGCGGAAAACTTTTCTTTTTGATATTCCCGGCTGTTTGAATTGCCGAGGCTTGCCGCATAGGAGCATTTTACAAAATCACCAGGAAAATTCAGATAATATACATCATCAAAACCGTTTGTGACCGTTGGATTCCACACTTGGTCGCTCCCGGTAAAGATCAGATCATAATCCAGCCCGTTTTTTACAATTTCTTTTTTGGTGTATTCCGGCGAAAATTTAATCTTTTTTCTGAGTTTATCAAAAAGCCGGTGTTTGATTTTGATATGCTCATAATTTTTATATCTTGTAAACGCCTTTTTGGACCATGCCAGCAGATTTTTCTGAAGATTGGGAAGTCCGAGGTATGCCCTTTCTATATACGGGCATCTGTAATCCACGACTTCAACGTCCACTCCGATACTTTCAACACTTTTATACAGCGCATAGCATTGCAGCGCGGCTCCGTAGTTATCCGCTCTTTGAAATGTGATGATACCGACTTTCATATACTTAACCCTTTCTGTGATCTGCAAAACGGCTTTATTTGATGCTCATAAGCTTTTTAACAAATTGCCGCGGCAGATGCATACGCATGGAAATGTAAAGCAATTTGTTTTTTAAAATGAACATTCTGTCCTTTGAACCTTCAAGCATTTTACGATAATGATTAAGAGATAAGTTGAATTTTTGTACCCATTCATCATAAACAGCCGAATTTTTTTGGCAATAAGCAGTGCATACAATATCCCTTGAAGAAAACACACATCTTCTGTACATCATATAAGAATAAGGATTACCGGAATCCTTTAAGAGCTTATAGCCGCGCATTGCCGCTTCATACCTTGAAGCGCAGCTTTCTATCAGTTTATCATGTTTGCTGTTATAAACAGCGCTTCCCGGCCTTGAAACATAATAATACAAAGCCTTTGGTACATAGGTTACTTTTCTGCAATTACGCAATACATGGATGATCCACAGCGCATCTTCCCCGATAATAAGATCTTCGCAAAAAAAAGCGGAACCAGACGGCAGTGAAAACACTAAATCTCTTCTGAAGAGTTTATTACACATGATAAGTCCCCAAGCACTGTTGCCGATAAATTCGCGCACGGCATCCGCACTGCGCAGCGTTTTCG
>URED01000029.1 GCA_900546785.1 uncultured Oscillospiraceae bacterium
CACGATATGCCCGCAGTTGCGGCACTCCCACACTTTTACCTCGCTCTTTTCAAAAACATGTGCAGTCTCTAGATTTTTGAGCAGCGCACGGTAGCGCTCTTCGTGGTGCTTTTCGATCTCGCCGACCATTCTGAATTTTGCGGCAAGCTCCGGGAAACCTTCCTCTTCGGCGGTTTTTGCAAAACCCTCATACATATCGGTCCACTCGTAGTTTTCGCCGTCCGCAGCGGCCCCGAGATTTGCTGTTGTATCGCCGATGCCCATGAGCTCCTTGAACCACATTTTTGCGTGTTCTTTTTCGTTATCGGCTGTCTTCAGGAAGAGTGCAGCTATCTGCTCGTAGCCCTCTTTTTCCGCGACAGATGCGAAATAGGTGTACTTATTTCTCGCCTGCGACTCGCCGGAGAAGGCCTCTTGCAGATTTTTCTCGGTTTTGGTGCCTGTATACTGGTTTGCCATAGAAATACCTCCTATGTCCATTAAAATCAATTTCGCCCTAAGGCGACCTTACATTCTTAAGTATAGCTCATTTTTCGAAAAAACAAACGATTTTGAACCATATAAAAAACAAAAAGCACTCAGCAATACGCTAAGTGCTTTTATCTGGCTCCCCCTGTTGGACTCGAACCAACGACCCTGCGGTTAACAGCCGCATGCTCTACCGACTGAGCTATTGAGGATTATTTACTTTTTGCACCATTTTGGGGCACATATTCCAATCTCAATGCCAATCTTTTGTGGTGTATAGATATACAGTAACACTACCGACTGAGCTATTGAGGAATATATGCAACTCTTAAGTGCTTTAATATAATAGCAAAAAATATCTGTGATGTCAACACCTTTTTTACCGATTTTCACTTTTATTTTTTTACCGTTTATGGTAAGATTAGATTATGGAGTACGAACATATTATTCACACGCTTGCGCCTGTGTATGACGCAAACAGCCGCGTGCTGATCCTTGGCACGATGCCCTCCCCGAAATCAAGGGAATACGGATTTTATTACGGCCACCCGCAAAACCGCTTTTGGCGCGCGCTTGCCCGTGCGCTTGCCTGCCCCGTGCCGCAGAGCGTAAATGAAAAGACGGATTTTTTGCTGCGCCACGGCATTGCGCTTTGGGACACGCTCAAGGCCTGTGACATTGCAGGCGCGGCGGACACGAGCATTAAAAACGCCGTACCGAACGACCTTGGCAGGATCTTGGAAAATGCCGATATCAAGATGATCTTCACCACGGGCAAAACGGCGCACAGCTATTATTGCAGATACCAGCTTCAGAGCACGGGCATAGAGGATATCTGCCTACCCTCTCCCAGCCCGGCAAACGCGCGGGTAAGCCTTGACGAGCTGACGCAGGCTTATAAGATCATCAAACAATACCTATAATGACAAATACGGAGGTAGTGTTTTTATGCAGCACGAGATCACAAGACCGCAAAAACTGCTTGACGCAAACGGCAACATTGCCGAGCCGGGCTATGCGAAAAAGCTGTTATGGGAATATGCGCGCGGCGATATAAAAGCGCCGAAGTTACGCATTAAAGAGTGGGATTATTACTACATAGGCACGCAGGATTACGGCATTTGCCTTACGATTTCCGACGCGGGCTATGTTGGCACGGTATCCGCCTCCATACTGCGTTTCGGCAGCAGACCGCGCCAGATGAACGGCGCGCAGATACGCCTTTTCCCGCTGGGGAAAGTGGGTCTGCCGCCCACGAGCGAGCGCGGAGATATACACGCCAAGGCGGGCACCGCGGACTTCACCTTTGAGAATGACGGAAAAACACGCCGCCTTTACGGCTCTTACGACAATTACTGCAACACAAAAAAGGCGCTGATCTTTGACATCCGCCTGAGCGAGATACCGCCGGAGAGCATGGTAATCGCCACACCGTTTGACAAGGATAAGCATTTTTACTACAACCAAAAAATTAACTGTATGCGTGCCGAGGGCTTTTTTGAATTTGACGGCACAAGATACGATTTTAACCGTGAGAACGGCGCGCTTGCCACACTGGACTGGGGCCGCGGCGTTTGGACTTATGACAACACCTGGCTGTGGGGTTCCGGCCAGATGGTGCTGGATTCCGGCGATGTTTTCGGTTTCAACATAGGCTACGGCTTTGGCAACACCGCCGCGGCAAGCGAAAACATGCTGTTCTTCAACGGAAAGGCGCACAAGCTGGAGGACGTTACTTTTCACATTCCCCGAGACGGCAAAAAATACCTTTACACCGAACCGTGGACCTTTACCTCCTCTGACGGGCGGTTTGAAATGGATTTCAAGCCCGTTATAGACAGATATGACCCCATTGACGCCAAAATCATGTGTATGATACCGCACCAGGTGTTCGGGCTGATCTCCGGAACGGCGATCCTTGACGACGGCACGGAGATAAAACTTAAAGATAAAATGGTGTTTGCGGAGCGCGTGCACAACAAATGGTGAGGAACAAATAACACCGGACAAAAAGCAAGCTGTGAGGCTGCCCTTACGGGTATAGCTTCACAGCTATTTTTGTTTCTATTTATTTGCTTTTTTCTTCTTATCCCTGTAATGCAGGGCGCGCAGCGAATTTGCAACGGCGATCAGGCAAACGCCCACATCCCCGAAAACGGCAAGCCACATTGCGCTCTCCCCAAAGATGCCGAGCGCGCTGCCGATGATGATGAGCACCTTGATGCCGATGCTGAAAATAATGTTTTCGCGCACGATATTCATGGTTTTTTTTGCGATCCTGCGCGCGGCGGGTATTTTTGAAAGGCTGTCGCCCATGATGACAACATCCGCCGCCTCTATTGCAACGTCTGAGCCTATGCCGCCCATCGCCACGCCGATATCCGCCTGCGCAAGCACGGGGGCGTCGTTAATGCCGTCGCCCGTATAGAGCACGATATCGTTATTGTTTTCTTTTATGAGCTTTACTTTTTCCACCTTTTCATTCGGCAGAAGCTTGGAATAATACTCGTTTATACCCGCTTTTTTGGAGATGTCAGCAGCGATCTCCGGCTTATCGCCGGTAAGCATTACCGTCTTTTTCACACCGAGGTCATAAAGCTCTGCGATGGCTTCACGGCTGTCCGCCTTAATGACGTCCGCAAATACGATATCGCCCAAAAATTCCTCTTCGCTGCAAAGATAGATCGCCGTGCCCACAAGCTTGGTCTCTTTAAATGCAACGCCCGCCTTTTTCATCAGCTTTTCGTTGCCGGCAAAATACCTTTTGCCGTTTATCACGGCGGAAACGCCCATGCCGGCGTAATTCTTTGCGTCCGTGACCTCAAGTCCGTCCGCAAACTGGCCGAACGCGAGGTTTACGGATTTTGCGATCGGGTGCGTGGAATATTTTTCACACGCCGCGATCAGACCCAACAGCTCACGGTGCTCCTGCTTGTTTTCGCAATGGCAGTGCACGCATTCGCAGCTTACGTATTCAAACTTGCCGCTTGTGATGGTGCCTGTTTTATCAAACACGGCAACGTCAAATTTTGAAAGCATCTCAAGATAGTTGCTGCCCTTGATGAGTACGCCCTGTTTGGAGCTTGCGCCGAGGCCGCTGAAAAAGCCCAGCGGAATGGAGATGACGATTGCGCACGGGCAGGAAACAACAAGCGCGGAGAGCCCTCTGTATGCCCAGTCTTTCCATTCGCCGCCGAAAAACAAAGGCGGCACTACAATAATAAGCAGCGCAACAAGGCATACGATGGGGGTGTAGATCTTGGCAAAGCGGCTGATGAATTTTTCCGCATGGCTCTTTTTGGAATCCGCGTCCTCTATCATCTCAAGTATGCGGGAAACGGTGGAATCCTTGTATTCCTTGGTTGCGCGGACTTTCAGCATGCCGTCCACATTGATGGAGCCGGAAAGGATCTCGTCGCCCGCAGTGAGCGAAGCGGGTATGCTCTCTCCTGTAAGCGCAGCCATATCCACCTCTGCGCTGCCGGATTCTATAACGCCGTCCAGCTCTATCTTTTCGCCGGGATTGACGACAAAGACCTCTCCCTTTTTGATATTTTCCGGGTCCTCGTCCACCAGCTTTCCGCCGCGCTCAACATGCACCTTCTGCGGCACGGATTTTATCATATCCGTGATGGATCTGCGGCTTTTGCCGACTGCAAGGTCCTGCAGAAATTCCCCTATTGTATAAAGGATAACAACGGCGCAGCCCTCTGAATACTCGCCGATTATGAAAGCGCCTATCGAAGCGATCGCCATCAGAAAATTCTCGTTAAAGATATTGCCGTGCAGCACGCCCTCCACCGCTTCTTTCAGTATGTTGAAGCCCACAACAAGGTAGGACGCCGCAAAGATGATGAGCGGCACATAAAACGGCAGCTCCGTCAGCTCGTTTACAAGGTAGCCCACAATGAACAGCGCTATGCCGACTGCCATTTTTGCGGCAAATGCCTTTTTGTTTATCTCTTCTCCGTGTGCGTGATCGTGGCCGCAGCCGCAGCCGTCGTCATGCTGATGCCCGCAGGAGCACGACTCGCCGTGCGCATGTTCGTGTTCGTGCGTGTGATTATGCTTTTCTTCCATAGTTCCTCCTATTCCTCGATATGCTCGATACCGCAGTTGATAATGGTTTTAACATGGTCGTCCGAAAGGGAATAGACCATCTGTTTTCCGTCTCTTTTATACTTAACAAGATGATTTTGCTTGAGTATGCGCAGCTGGTGCGACACAGCCGTTTGGGAAACGCCCGTAGCGGCGGTGATCTCCGTAACATTCAGCTCCTTATCAAACAGGGAGCACATGATCTTGAGCCTTGTTGAATCGGAAAAGATCTTAAAAAGATCCGCAAGATCATACACCATTTCCTCATTAAGCATTGTAAGACCCCCTTTTTCGGGAATTATGAGCAGGAACGCAAGTGTTTTATTCATATGTTCATCTGTTCATATGAACATTATATTATATGATTTTATATTTGTCAACACATTATTAAAATTTTTCGGTTTTCGCGGCAACCGGGCGCGGCCGACGCGCTGCCGGCTAAGCGCAAGACAAGCGCAAATACAGCAAAACCTTTTGATAAACGATCTGTCCAAACCGCCGTATATAATGTTAATAAATATTACAATTTTAATTTTGGCAAATTCGCACACGCAAAAAGCACACCCTTCATAAAATGAGAAAGGTGTGCTTTTCAACTGTTTGCCGCGGTGGGGAGACCCCAAAGAAGAGCCGCGGTGTATTCGGTTGTTTAAATAAAGGGCGGGGCGGGCACTAATCGGCAAGATATTTTTGCCATGCGGCGTTTGCCCTGCTCAGCGCACTTTTACAGTATCCCAGCCGGTTCGCAACGGTTTTGACCGCGCATTTCAGATGACGGCTGACCGTTGGCTGGGAAAGCCCGAGCCGTTGCGCGATCTCCCGCTGCGAAAGTGCGTCGCAAAGGCGCAGCTCCAGGCACTTTCGCTGCTGGGCAGTAAGTTCACCGGCCATGATCTGCGGGAGAACGGCTTTTAATGCGCTTTTGCTTACGCGGGCGCTGTTAAAATCCTCTTCCTCACGGCAGATAAGCAAAAAATAATCGTTAAGCTTTCTTTTATTCATACGATATCCTCCCCGTTATAATAATCCGAAAGCATCGTTGCTATAACCTTGCACTGGCTTGCCATATCATAGTAGATCTTAATTTTTTTCCGAAGCAGCACAAGATCCTCTCCTCTGTAAACGCAAAGCAGCGGGCGCAGCCCCTGGATCTTTGCGTTTAAAACTCGGTACTGGTTCTCATATTCCTCGGCAAGCTGCGTAATGTCCATATCCTTTATACCTCCCAAAACAAAAATGAAAGCGTTACGGGGCGGTGTTTCGCTTTACGGTTTTTATTTTATACGAACATTTGTTCGATGTCAAGAACAAACTTTTTGGTTCTCAATATATTTTATAAAATGATAATTTGGTGTACGCTTTTTAAGACGGTGTAGGGATTTTTTACAAACAAAACGATGTTTACCGTGCCTGTTTTTGTAATCGTTAGTAATTCTGTGCAAAAATTTTTAATAAAGCGGTTGACAAATTGTGCAATACTGTGTATAATAAGAATTACCTTGAAACGGAGCCGCAACCGTTTTAAGTATCTTGTCCTCCTATAGTTTGTTAAAGACAGAGAGGGAAAGGCAGCGTGTTAAACGCTGCCTTTCTTCTTTTCCCTTTTTTGACCTGCGCGAATAAAGCGCAGATCGGGCGCATATTGTATGTATATCCTTATAGATCTATTCATTTTGCATGAATTCAACAAAAAATTAGCTTGTCCAATGTAAAATTCGTGTTAAGGATATTGCATATTTGTCAATTCTTTGTTAAAATTAGGTGAAGTAATCATTGAAGGGAGTCTTTATTAATGGCTGACGAGAAAAACGGCGGCAAAAAATTCATGAAGTTCTCCGAGATCATTACATACGGCATAGGCCTTTTCGGCGTTGCCCTTTTAACGGGCTGGATGCCGGATTACACCGCAACCTTTTTTGCGGATTTCGCGTTCAAGGGCAAAGGCTTTGACAGCGAAGTAATGAGCTCGGCTATCTCAAACGTATTTTTTGTTGCCGGCATCGTGGGCGCCGTCTGCGAGCTTGTAATCGGCTATTTGGTAGACAGAACAAGAACCAGTTTTGGCAAGGTAAAGCCCTGGGTAGGTTTTGGCGTAGTGCCGCTTGCCGTTGTTGCGCTTCTTGTTTTTGTTGCGCCGAATACGAATTCACAAACCGTGGCGATCGTCTGGATGTTCATTATTTACAGCCTTTACACGGCTGTTTCCTGCGCGGTGGAAAGCCCCGCAAACTGCTTTGGTTCGCTTTGCTCGCCCAACCCGAGCGAACGTTCAACGGCTATATCCATTTCCTCTTTCCTGCGCTCCGTGGGGCAGAGCGGCGGTATGGTCGTTATCATGGTTGTGGGCGCGCTTATGAAAGTATTCATGGGCCAGCAGCAGTTTAAGAATTCGGAGGGCCAGGGCATAGACCTGATCATCTCTACCGCAGTATGCTGCCTCGGCATCATACTTTTTGTAATGATATTCTTTGCCAACAACAAGGAGCGCGTTCCGTTTACACAGGAAAAGGTAAGCATCAAGGATTCGCTCAAAGTTGTTTTCGGCAACAAGAACCTGCTTATGGTATCACTCACGAAGTTCACCGGCTTCGGCCGCGGCGTTTACGGCACCGTTTCCCTCTACATAGCCGTTTACCTGCTTGGCTCAAAGGATCTGAAGCTTGCGCTTCTGCTGCCCATGGGCATCGGCACGGCGGTCGGCACGCTGCTCGTAAACTTTGTGCTTAAAAAATTCTCTACAAAAACAACGTATATACTCTTCTGCGTATACGGCGCTACGTCGCTTGCGATCCTTTACATCGTTTCAAGCTCCGTAGGCTTCAACAGCGCGCTGATCATACCGTTCCTGATCATCAACTTCTTCTGCGGTATACAGCACGGCAACACCAACACAACGCCCAATATCATGATTGCGGACTGTGTTGACGAGATCGAGTATAAGACCGGCAAAAGGCAGGACGGCATTGCCTACGCGGGCTACGGCCTGTTTTCCAAGGTTGCCTCCGCCTGCACAAAGGGCTTCGGCCCGTGGCTTCTTTACACATGGAGCCGCTACACCATCTCTCAGGACCCCAACGTTGCATACGCCGCGCAGAGCGATACCACGCTCAACAGAATGCTTATGATCTATACGATCATTCCGGCTATCTTCGTTGTGCTTCAGATGGTGCCCATCTTCTTCTATGACAACGTTGGCAAGAAGAAGGAAATGATCACCCAGGCGCTCAAGGAGCGCAGAGCCGCAGCAGCCGCCGAAAACGGCGAGGGCGAATCGGATTCAGAGCCTGCTGCGCTTGCCGAATAAGGGGGTGCGCGATATGGCTGAAAACAAAACAAAAAAAGGCTTTAATTACAAGCTTTACGCCGCTGTTGCCGTATTGCTCGTAGCTGCTGTGCTTGTTGTAACCACCGGCTATGCCTTTAAGAGCAGATATATCCAGTTTGACCCTGAAAAAACGGCGATCAACTATGCAGACACCGTTTTGCAGCGCGGAGACGGTTATAACGCATACAACTACACCATGGCCGCCAAAAGCGAAAAATACGGCGATTTTATACGTATATATTATATGTATCCGCTCATTTATCCCGGATACGAAGCCGGCATGAGTGATGAAGAATTTGACGCAATTAAAGATAACGGATACAATAATGAAAAATATCAGTCCGACGCCACGCTGAATGACGACGGCACGCTTGCCGGCCAGCTGGCGGACAGAATGTATCCTTACTTTGTGGAACTGATAAACACCTACGGCTGGGACGATTATGATTCGATCTACACCAACTATTTCGCGCGCCTTGTTGAGGAGCGCAAGGCTGTTTTCGGCGATGATTATCTTGACGACGAAGTCATGTTCACCGCGTTTGAATCAAACGTTTCCGCCTACGGCAATGCCGTTACCGGCACCGAAGAGGTGCTTGGAGAAGATGAAAAGACCGTTATTCAGGAAAAATCCATCGGTCTTTATCAGGAACTGTACGGAGAGGATTATGCTATAACCACCGCTGCCGTAAGCGCGCAGGAGATCGCGGATATCGACTCCTACAAGGCGGCGCTTGACCCTGCAGTGCTTGAAACATACGGCATCACGGCAGACGATATTTCGGCGGCGCAGTGCGTAACCGTGCAGGGCACGCTTGCGGACGGCACCGTTGTTGCAAGCCTTGACGTTTATGTTGTGCAGATCGGCAACACATGGTATGTGGATAATACCACGACCGCGACCAACCCGATCTACGCAGAACTGCTTTCCGGCATTACGGCAGAGGCGGAGCTTGTTTAAAACGGCGCAACAGCGTCATAGATCCCAAGTCTGCCCTAACACGGGGGCAATCTTCAGACCGTTCATAAAGCCGGCTGACCCGCGCAAAACAGCGGCAGCCGGCTTTTTTTGTTTAAAATACACAAATTCGCCGTGTGAAATTCTTTCGTTTATCATATTGAATTTACGCATAATAATATAGTAAACTAAACTAAAGGGGCTGATCTTACGGAAAATAATATCATAATCACCTCCGGGCGCGACCAAAAAGTTTTTGTCCGCGTTACCGAGGGGCATTTCGTTACGGAAAACGCACATATAAATTATTACGTAGGCACATCGGATATAAAGCACAACCACTCTGTATCCGTTGACGCCGCCATGCTTATGGCGCAGTATTATATTGAGCGCGATATCAGGATAGACACCGTGCTGTGCCTCTATGAAACGCAGGCGCTGGGCGCATATATTGCGCACGAGCTTTCAAGGCCGTGCATGATGCAGCCGAACCCGCAAAGCGAGATCTATGTTTTGGGGCCTGAATACGACGCCGCAGGCAATATGATATTCCGCGAGAATCTGAAGCGCATGATACACGGCAAGAGAGTGCTGGTGCTCATATCCTGCATTACGAGCGGCAAGACCGTTCAGCGCGCGGTTGAAAGCGTAAATTACTACGGCGGCACTGCCGTTGGGATCACCGCCGCATTCAGCGCAACAAAAAATATCTGCGGCATAGACGTGAATGCCATCTTTACGCAGGACGACCTGCCCGGCTACTGCGTTTACGGCAAGCATGACTGCCCGCTGTGCAGGCAGGGCGTGCCCGTTAAAGGAATCGCCAACGGCCACGGCTATTCCACCCTGCCGTAAAAACAGCGCTGCTTTATACATCAAAACTTTTGCAACAATCCCTCCGGCTTGGCTCCGCCAACTCACCGGCTACGCTATCCTTTTCTTTACACAAGGAAGGCGAAGTTGTAGCCATAGCGCTTTTGTTTTAAACAGGCTCCCCTGTGCAAGGGGAGCTGGCAGCTTCGCTGCCTGAGGGGTTGTGTTCAAGCAGCTGAAGAAGTGTCAAAGCCAAATTATGGCGCTTGACATTTCTTTTTTATGTGTTATAATTACCTTACCGATAAGGTTTTGGTAAATTTCATATTACCCAAAAAAGACTGCGATGCGGAAAAAGGCCGTTATTTGAAGTGCAGAGAGCCGGCGGGCGGTGAAAGCCGGTACGGAAATTGCGGCGCATAGCTCTCCGCGGAGTTGCCGCCCTGAAAACTCAGGATAGGGGCGGACGTGTAACGGCGTTAAGCGTTGAGGCATTTTTTGATGCTGAAGGGCGGGATTTCCCGCTGAAGTAGGGTGGTACCGTGTAGAATCTTCTACGCCCCTATAGCAAATGGGGGCGTATTTTTTATGCCCTTCATAATGAAAGGAGTTTTTATAATGCTTAAAGGTTACAAAAAGTACATTCCCTTCAAGCCCATCAACATTCCGGACAGAACCTGGCCGGATAAGACCATTACCAAAGCGCCCGTTTGGTGCTCCGTTGATCTGCGAGACGGTAACCAGGCGCTTGTTGACCCGATGAATCTTGATGAAAAGCTGGAGCTTTTCAAAACGCTTATAGACATAGGTATAAAAGAGATAGAGGTTGGCTTTCCCTCCGCCTCCGAAACGGAGTACGAGATACTGAGAACGCTGATTGAGGGCAATTATATCCCGGACGACGTTACGATCCAGGTGCTTGTGCAGGCGCGCCCGCATCTGATCAAAAAAACATTTGAGGCGATAGACGGCGCCAAAAACGTGATCGTTCATTTTTACAATTCCACCTCTACCCTGCAAAGGAAAGTTGTTTTTAAAACAGATATGCAGGGCGTAATAGACATTGCCGTTGAGGGCGCAAAGCTGATCAAGGAGCTTACGGACGAGGAGCTTAAAAAATACCCGGATATGAATATCCGCTATGAATACTCCCCGGAATCCTTTACCGGCACGGAGATAGACAATGCCGTTTGGATCTGCGAGGAGGTCATGAAGGTCATGGGCGCAACGCCCGAAAACCCGATCATTCTGAACCTTCCCTCCACCGTGGAATGCTCAACGCCCAACGGCTATGCGGATCAGATCGAATACTTCTGCCGCCATATCAGCAACAGGGACGCCTGCATCATCTCGCTCCACCCGCACAATGACCGCGGCGAGGGCGTAGCGGCAACCGAGCTTGCGCTGATGGCGGGCGCGGACAGAGTAGAGGGCACGCTCTTCGGCAACGGCGAGCGCACCGGCAATGTTGACCTTGTTACGCTTGCTCTGAATATGTGGACGCAGGGCGTTGACCCGAAGCTTGATTTTCACGACATCAACAAGATCAGGGACGTTTACGAGCGCACCACAAAAATGAAAGTGCCACCGCGCCAGCCCTATGCGGGCGAGCTTGTATTCACGGCATTTTCAGGCTCTCATCAGGACGCCATCAACAAGGGCAAGATCTATATGGAGGAAACCAATTCCGATTACTGGGAGGTTCCGTATCTTCCGATAGACCCCGCCGACGTGGGCAGAGAGTACGAACCCGTTATCCGAATCAATTCCCAAAGCGGCAAGGGCGGCGCGGCGTTCATCCTTTCCACCGATTACGGCATCAAGATGCCGAAGGCAATGCACACGGAATTCGGCGCGATCGTAAAGCACGCCTGCGATGAAAAAGGCAAGGAGCTTAAGCCCGACGAGGTGTTTGACCTTTTCCAGAAGGAATACAGAAACGTGGTTGGCCCCTACAGGATCATGAACCACAAGACCTACGAGGAAAAAGAGGAGAACGAATACCTTACCCGCGTTCATTTTGAGGGCGAGATCAAGGTAAGAGGCGGCGAGCTTGTTAAGGTGGACGGCAGGGGAAGCGGCCCCATAGAGGCGTTTTTCAACGCGCTCGGCCAGATCGGCATTACCGGCTACAAATTTGTGGATTACAGCGAGCACGCGATCTCCGTCGGCGAGGATTCAAAGGCGATCTCTTATATCCACCTTAAAAACCCGCAGGGCAGGGATGTTTTCGGCATAGGCGTTTCACACAACATAGGCTATGCTTCGCTCAAAGGCATCATCTGCGCCATAAACAGAGACCAGCCGGACTGCGTGCGTGACGATACCATGCCCGGAATTTTTGAAAAATAAGGAGATACGCAATATGAACGAATACAGGATTACCGTACTGAAAGGCGACGGCATCGGGCCGGAGATCGTTGACGAATGCACAAAAGTGCTTGACGCCGCAGGCAGGAAATTCGGCTTTCAGTTTGATTATAATTATCAGCTGCTCGGCGGCTGCGCCATAGACGCAAAAGGCGTGCCCTATCCGAAAGAGACAGAGGAGGCGTGCAAGGCTTCCGACGCCGTGCTTTTGGGCGCGGTGGGCGGCCCCAAATGGGATACGCAGCCCGGGAACAACCGCCCGGAGGCGGGTCTGCTTGCAATCAGGGAATCGCTGGGACTTTTTGCGAATCTGCGCCCGGCAAAGATCTTTGCGCCGCTTAAAAACGCATCTCCCATCAAAGAGGAGATCATAGGCGACGGGCTTGATATTCTGATCGTGCGCGAGCTTACCGGCGGCATCTATTTCGGCGACCGCGGCACCTATGAGGAAAACGGCGTAACGGGCGCATACGACACGGAGCGCTATACCGTGCCGGAGATAGAAAGGATCCTGCGCGCCGGCTTTGAATACGCCATGAAGAGAAATAAAAAGCTCACCTGCGTGGACAAGGCAAACGTGCTGGATTCATCAAGGCTTTGGCGCAGGGTTGCCGAGCGCGTGAAGGCAGATTACCCGGAAGTGGAGCTTTCCTATATGTATGTGGACAACTGCGCCATGCAGCTTGTGCGCAACCCCGGGCAGTTTGACACGATCGTTACCTCAAATATGTTCGGCGATATTCTTTCGGATGAGGCTTCGATGATCAGCGGCTCGATCGGCATGCTTGCCTCCGCGTCGCTTGCAAAAGGCACGTTCGGGCTTTATGAGCCGATCCACGGCTCCGCGCCGGACATAGCAGGGCAGCAAAAGGCAAATCCGCTTGCCACGATCCTTTCCGGCGCCATGATGCTGCGCTACACCTTTGGCGAGAGCGAGGCGGCGGACGCCATAGAAAAAGCGGTGGACACCGCGCTTACGCAGGCAAGAACACCCGATATCTACGAGGACGGCTTCAAAAAAGTCACCACCTCCGAAATGGGAGACCTTGTTGCCTCTTTGCTGTAAATTCATTCAATATTGTTTTCGGATACAAAAAGACCGGCGGGCCGTACAAAAGCCCACCGGTCTTTATTTTAAAATCAAATTTACACATCCGTGGCGGATAAAATACTGTCAATATTGCTTTGCGTATCGGTTATCAGGCTTTGGATATCGGAGCCGCGGCCTGAGGCGCCCTGAAGATAAACGACCGTAAATTCCTCATCGTCATACTCATCCTCATTGCAGAAATACGGCACGGCGTAGCCGTTTGCGTTAAATTCACGGCGGTACACGCGCTCGCCGTTCAGCTGATAGGTATTATAGCCGTAATTACTGCGGATCTCCGCCAGATAAACGGCGGAAAAGCTGCCGTTTTCATCAAGCTCGCTGATTCGGCTTGTGGCATTCCAAACGCGGGAGGTTCGCTCGCTGTATGTATAGGTATTGCGGCAGATGCCCGTTTTTTCGCCGTTTTTGCGCAGAATATAGAACCTATCCGGGCTATCCGGATCCTGCATCTGCGAAACACCGTCATTTTCATATATCTTGACTGCAGAGGCACCGTTCCACCTGAACACCTCCGCCTTATATTCGGGCTCGGTCTCCTGCACGTAATTGCCGTTTGCGTCCTCCCCCGTTACCTTTTTATTATATCTGTAGACGGTATAAAGCTCGTCTGTGCCGTCCCCGTCAAAATCAATAAGCTCCGCCACGCAAAGCCCCGTGGCAAAACAGACGCGCGAAGTGGAATCATACTGCGGCCTGCCGTAGCGCGCAACATAATCGTTAACGATCTGGGCGTAAGCTGCCGCCATAAGCTGTTCGCCCGACTGCGCCGCTACCTCCTGCGCCGCCGTATCCACGCCGCCAAAGCCCTCAACAGCCGCCGTTATCGAATCCAGCAGCACCTCCGCCCTTGCGGCGCTTATGTTTGAAAGGCGCACCGTTTCAAAATCAGACGTATTCATTTCGCCGTTGATCGCGTAAATATCATTTACCGGGTCATATTCACATTCCCGCCGCGCAGTAAACTCGCCGCCGTGCAGCGTAAGAAGCTGCATCGTTTCGCCGTCCTCCAGCGAAAGCTCGCCGATATACACCCTGCCGGAATGCCTGTAAAGAGAGATCCAGCTGCCCAGCTGCGGATCAGCCGCGGTATTTGCCGCATGTGAATAAAGGCGCGTAAATTCGCCGCCGCTGCTGCCCCACGCTTCCACCTGATAGGCATTTGCGCTTCTGAAAGCAACAAGCAGTTCCGAATCGCCGTCTGCGTTAAAATCGATCTCGCGCGCAAAGGAAAGGCCTGTCATTCTGTAAAGCTCGCCCTGCGTATCCGCCTGTTCCGTTTTTGCGATTCCGTATTCGCCTATGATCTGCGCGCACACCTCGGCAGCGCCGTCGTTGAACCTGCTCTCTCCGCGCTCGCCGCCGGAAAGCGTAAAATAAAACGCAGTCGGCGCCACAATGAGCGCCGCCAGCAGTAAAACAGCCACGCCCGCCCTGAAGCCTATGGAAACGGAGCCGAGCGTTTTTTTGAAAGCTGCAAACGCGCTTTTTAAAAAGCGCATCAGCTTTTCGGGCGTAAGCCGCCCAAGCCTGCGCAAAAGCGCTTTTGCGTTTGCACCGGCGCCGCGCAGATCAAGCTTCGCAGGGGGAAAGCCGCGCTGCGAGGCGGAGGCAAGATAATCATCCCACTCCGCGTCAAAATAAGTGATCTTTTTCAGCGCCGCCGCCCCCTTTACAAAAATCTTTGCTGCTTTTTATGCTTTATGCCGTCATTTTATATATCGGATATCGTTACCCTCAAGCACCAGCACGGAGTATTCGCCCGCAAGGCGGCTCGTTACTCTTTGGTTATAATCTCTTTCCAGATCATCAAAGCTGAAATTTGTGCTTATAACGGTTGCCTTTTTCTTTAACACGCGCGTGTTGATTATATTATAAAGGCATGCCTCCGTAAACTGGTTTTTAAATTCCGTGCCGAGGTCGTCAAGAATAAGCAGATCCGTGTTTAATATATCATGCTCATTATAATTTATATTATCCGCCCTGCCGAATTTTTCATCCTGAAGATCGGAAAAAATATTTTGGCTCGTGCCGTAGATAACGGAATAGCCCCTGCTTATAACGACATTGGCTATCGCAAGGCTGAGGTGCGTTTTACCCAGCCCCGTGCCGCCCATAAACATCAGATTGGGCGACTGCGGCGTGAATTTCTGGGCGTATACGCGGCAGGATTCCAGGATCTTTGCCGCCTTTTCACGCGGGGAAACGCCGTTTTCAGCAGACTGCGGATAATAGGCAATATTAAAATTATCAAAGGTACAATCGTCAATCGGCGCGTTTTTCCTTATGGAATCGCGCTCGATCTCTTTGAGCAGCTCCATGTGGCAGGTGCACATGCGGTTGTTTACAAAGCCCGTATCAGAGCAAACGGGGCATATGTATTTTAAGGAGAGCGCGTCCTCATCAAAGCCCGCCTTTACAAGCAGCTCCTTTTTGCGCTTTTGCAGGGCAAGGCTCTTTTTTTTAAGTTCCTCTATCTCCTGCACGGCGTCTTTACTGCGGAAAAGCAGCGTGGAAACTGCAAGGCCCGTGCGTGCAAGCTCTGTCTGTATCTCTGCAAGCTGCGGTATTTTTTTCATGGCCTCGTCCGTGCGCTGCTGCAGATCCGCCTGCGCATCGCTCCTGCGGCGCTCCAGAATATTCAGCGCCTTTTGATAAACATAACTTCTGTACGGCATAATGGCTCCTTAATATTTAATATCTGTATTATTGAGCGCGTCCTTTTTGATCTTGTCCAGATCATAGGTGGGCTTGCGGCTGATCTCCCCGCGGCGGCTCTTTTCTTTCTGCGCCTTTTTCTTTTCAAAGCTTTCGTTGGCGCGCGCAACGTCCTCAATCGTTTTAATGCCGGCGGTTTTCCAGTTTTTGAGGATCTTATCCATATAGCGGAGATCAGGCTTGTCTATATTTTCATTCATGATGCCTGCGGCGCGCAGGATCATCTCGTCTGAGAAATCACTTCTCCAGCGCAGGATCATCTCCGCCTGCTTATCCGTGGGGGCTTTTCTTGTAAATCCCGCCGCGTCCTTAAGGCTCTGCCAAAAAGCGTCCGCCTTTTCAAGCTCGCATATCCTGCTTTCGGCAAGCGCCGGGGTATCAATCCCCTCCTCCAGCCAGTTCTGCGCGGTCTTGTAAAAATAGCCGGCGCTCACCGCCCTGCCGTTCACCCTTAAATTCTCGCAGTAGGCAAGCAGCATCATAACGACCTCTGCCGGCATGCCGTAAAATTCCGTAAGATTTACGATCATTTCCTGTTCCGAATGGCTGATGGTGCGGCCGTATATCTTTTGCGCCTCGCCCAGCAGCCTTGCCACCTGCGGCTTTTGGCTGCCTATCGCAACGATCTCTTTCGGGGAAAGCGACGGCGCCTTTACTGCCGGGGATTTTACACGGCGCTGCGTTTCGGGAGCGGACTCCGTTTGCACGGTGCTTTCCGGATAGGGCAGGTCTTGTGGTTTTTCCGCTTTCGGCGGCGCGGGCGCGGGCACGATGCCGGCGGCGGGTATAGAATTACCGCTTTCGCTGCCGCTGAGCAAAACGCCCTCCTCCAGCCAAAAATCCATCATATTCTCCGCGTCCGCAACGGGAATGCCCAGCTTTTTTGAAAGCTCGGCAGAAGTGGAAACGCCGTTTTTGCTGAGGATATAAAGCAGCGCTTTGATCTGATATTCACTTGCAAGCTTCAAATACTTATCCGCAAGCTGAACAGGCACGAAAAACATTCCGCCCTGCCAAATGCCGCCCGCAGGATTGATTCGGTAATCCATAAAACTCCCCTGAATCCATTTTAACATTATTTCGCATACTGCATAATTTCACATACTAATTTTAGCAAAAAGGGCGCTTAAAGTAAATAGTAAAATAAAGGCGGGAAAAGCGGCGTGAATTAAAAATTTTTGCGCATTTTGCCCTAAAATTTAAAACGGCTATTGACAAACGCGGATTCTTTTTGTATACTTCTATTGTTGTTTGCGGATTTAGCTCATCCGGTAGAGCGCCACCTTGCCAAGGTGGAGGTAGCGAGTTCGAGTCTCGTAATCCGCTCCATCAAGACCGTTCACAGTACTGTAAACGGTCTTTTTTATTTTTTCTTTCGTTAAATTCAAAGCTCTGCCAAAGCAAAAAGCCCCGCGCCGGGGCTTTTTCGCTATTCAAACACGGTGGATATGACCTTGGGCGCGCCGGGCGGCGAGTAATCAAAGCGGTCTATATGCTGCGCATTCACAAAATAGGTGAGCTCCTGCGCCATATCCGCCTCCTCAAACGCCTCAACGATCACAAGCTTGATCTTCATCTTATCCGGCAGCACGGATTTTATGTATACGGCCACGCGCTGCCCTTCAAAAAGATAATCGCACGGCTCCGCAAGCCCCGCCAGATTCGGCGTGAGCTCAACGAAAACGCCGTAGGTCTCTATGCTTCTCACCGTGCCGGTCACAGTCTGCCCCGGCTCAAAGAGCATGGCGTTTTCGCTCCACGTGCCAAGCAGCTCTTTAAGCGAAAAGGTGAGCTTCTGCGGCTCTCTTTTTCTGAGCACGGCTTTGATATTTTCACCCTCATACACTCTTTCGCCGGGGTGGCTTATGCGGGATACGGAAAGCATATCAATGGGGATCAGCGCGTTTATGCCGGCGCCTATATCAATAAAAGCGCCGAATTTTTCAAGGTGGGTAACGCGCGCGTCAATAATATCGCCCTCTGCAAGATTATCTATAAAATTCTTTTTGCAGCCGAGCTGCACCGCCTTGCGGGAAAGAATCGCGCTGATATTGCCGCTTTCATCACGCTGAAAGCCGAGGATGATAAAGCATACGGGCTTGTTGACCTTGGAGATCAGCGCAATATCGCGGGTCGTGCCGTCGTCTATACCGATAGCGCCCTCCTCACGCGGGATCACACCGCGGATGATGCCGAGATCCACGTGCAGATTATGCTCGCTGTCACACATAAGCACGCGGGATTCCATAACACTGCCGTTCATCATGGCTATTTTAACGTCCTCCAGCTTATCAAACGTTCGTAAAAGCTGCGGATTTTGCCCTTCAGGGTAAAACTTCATACATTTCACTCTCTTTAAACGGCGCGTTTCAACTGCCTGCCCCGCCGCGCTGACTGCACCTGCGGAGCGGTTTTAATTTTCAGGCGCCTTAATATTGTCTGTTTTAAATGTATGCAAATTTCACGGCGATTATGTTGTAAATGTAATAATTATGTGCTAAAATATTTTATTAATAAAATTACGGCGCTGCCTTTTGCGCCGGGCGGGTGATTGCATGGATTACAGCGTTGGCGACAGAGTAATCATGAAAAAGCCGCACCCCTGCGGCTGTAATGAATTTGAGATACTGAGAGTGGGCGTGGATTTCAAGCTGAAATGCGCCGGCTGCGGGCGCGAGGTGATGGTGCCGCGCGTAAAGGCGCTGAAAAGCATAAAAAAGAAAAAGGAAGATGCCAAATGAGCGCGTCCGATCCCGTTGGCTTTTTTGATTCCGGCATAGGCGGCGTTACCGTTTTAAAAGAGGCTGTTCGCCTGCTGCCGCATGAAGATTACGTCTTTTTCAGCGATTCAAAAAATAATCCCTACGGCGATAAAAGCGACGGGGAGATCATTGCCCGCTGTACGGAGATCGTCCGTTATCTTACAGACGAAAAGCACTGCAAGGCGATCGTGATCGCGTGCAACACCGCCTCCGCAAAGGCGGCAAAGAGCCTGCGCGCGCAGTTTAAGGATATTCCGATCGCGGCAATAGAGCCTGCATATAAAGTGGTGCACGACGAAAAGCCGAACGGCAGCACGCTGATCCTGGCAACAAGGGGCACGGTTAAGAGTGAAAAATTCCGCCGCCTTTATTACGCCTATTACAACCATAAAACAAAGCTGCACGCCTGCCCGGGCCTTGCCGATCTGATAGAACAGGGAGATAAAGCAAAAATAGAAGCATATTTGAACAGAACGCTGGCACCGTATAAAGGCAGGGTGCAGAATGTTGTGCTGGGCTGCACGCATTACCCGCTTGCGAGGGAGGAGATCGCCGCCGCTTTGGGAAACGTTGCTTTTTATGACGGCGCAAACGGCGTTGCAAGGCGGCTGAGATACCTGCTTGCACAAAACCGTGTCCTAAACAGCAGCACAGCGCCCGGCAGCATTGAATTTATGGATTCAAACGAGGACGAAACTGCAAGAATATATAAAGAAAACAGATTTTTTGATATACTGAAGAGGTAATTTATGTTTGACAAGCTGAGCGAGGTAGAAAAACGATTTGACGAGATCAATGCGCTCGTGTGCACGCCGGAGGTGGTTTCCGACATGCAGAAATACACGGCGCTTATGAAAGAGCTGAAGCACCTTACCCCCGTTGTGGAAAAATTCAGGGAATACAAGGCGGTGCTCAAAAGCATAGAGGACTGCCGCGAGATGCTGGAGGATCCTGCGCTTGACGCTGACCTTGGGGCAATGGCAAGGGAGGAGCTTGAACAGAGCAAAAAGCGGGAGGAAAAGATCAGCGAGGAGCTGAAGATCCTGCTGCTGCCGAGGGATCCGAACGACGATAAAAACGTTATTATAGAGATTCGCGGCGGCGCGGGCGGCGAAGAGAGCGCGCTTTTTGCCGGCGTGCTCTTCAGAATGTATTCCATGTACGCAGAGGCAAAGGGCTTCAAGGCGGAAGTGATCAACGCAAATGAAACGGGCCTTGGCGGTTATAAGGAGATCAGCTTTTCCATAGACGGCGACGGCGCTTACAGCCGCTTCAAATTTGAGAGCGGCGTACACCGTGTGCAGCGCGTGCCGGAAACGGAGAGCCAGGGGCGCATCCATACCTCCACCGTTACAGTAGCCGTTTTGCCGGAGGCGGAAGAGGTGGATTTTGAGCTGAACGAAAAAGACCTGCAGATCGACACATTCCGTTCCAGCGGCGCGGGCGGCCAGCACATCAACAAGACCTCCTCCGCAATCCGAATCACGCATATCCCCACCGGCACGGTGGTTGAATGCCAGGACGAGCGCAGCCAGCACAAGAACAAGGAAAAAGCGCTCAAGGTTCTGCGTGCGCGCCTGTATGACGCGGAAAAAGCAAAGCATGACGCCGAGATCGCAGGCGAACGCAAGGCGCAGGTGGGCACGGGCGACCGTTCCGAAAGAATAAGAACTTACAATTACCCGCAGGGCAGGGTCACAGACCACCGCATAGGGCTAACGCTCTACAAGCTGGAGCAGATCCTGAACGGCGATCTTGACGAGCTGATAGACGCGCTCATCACGGCGGACACCGCTGAAAAGCTGAAAGCCGGCGCCGAGGAGATCTGATATAAAACAGACAAATATACAAACAGAAGGCATAGGAATGGAAACAAGGATATTTAAACCTACAAGTGAAAATATCGCCGCGGCGGGGGAGATCATTCGCGGCGGCGGACTGGTTGCCTTTCCCACGGAAACGGTATACGGACTGGGCGCAAACGCACTGAGCGATGAGGCGGTCTCCAAGATATACAAAGCAAAGGGCCGCCCGAGCGATAACCCGCTGATTGTGCACATTGCCGAAAAAGAGGATATCCTGCCGCTCGTAAGCGAGCTGCCGCCGAAAGCGAGAGCGCTTATGGACGCTTTCTTTCCCGGCCCGATCACGATAATTCTGCCCAAAAGCGATAAGATCGGCAAAGTTGTGAGCGGCGGGCTGAATACCGTTGGCATAAGAATGCCGCAAAACCCGATCGCGCGCGCATTCATAAAGGCGGCGGGCGTACCGATCGCGGCGCCGAGCGCAAACACGAGCGGACTGCCCAGCCCCACGAACGCAAAATACGTTACGGAGGATATGCGCGGCAGGATAGACGCCGTTATTGACGGCGGCAGCTGCGAATTCGGCATTGAATCTACCGTGCTGACGCTTGCGACGGATACGCCTACCATTCTGCGCCCCGGCGCTATAACGCAGGAGATGCTGCAAGAGGTGATCGGCAGAGTCGATATTGCCAAGGCTGTTACCGAGGGCATGGCGGACGGCGAAGCGGCGGCTTCCCCCGGTATGAAATACAAGCATTACGCACCGAAAGCAAGGATCATCATCGTCAACGCGGGCAAGGAAAAATACGAAAGCTTTGTAAATGCGCAGAAAGGCGCTTTTGCCCTTTGCTATGAGGGCGATCATATAGAGATACCCAAGGTCACCTTCGGCAAAGAGGGTGACGACCTCAGCCAGAGCCACGCGCTGTTTGACGCCCTGCGCAGGCTTGACGAGCTTGGCGCAAAAAAGGTTTATGCAAGAAATCCCCGCCTGACGGGCGTGGGGCTTGCGGTCTACAACCGCCTGATACGCGCGGCGGCATTCTGCGTTTTGGATCTGGAAAAGCCGTTTCTCATCGGCCTTACGGGGCAGACGGGCGCCGGCAAGAGCTACGTTGCGCAAAAGCTTGCGGATATGGGTTATACTATTGTTGACGCGGATCTTTATTCGCACAGGCTGACGGAAAACGGATCGCCGCTTTTGCCGGTGATCGCGCAGAATTTCGGCGAGGACACCGTGCAAGACGGTATTTTAAACAGAAAGCTGCTTGCAAAAAGGGTCTTTGCCAACAGGGAATTGCTTGATAGGCTGAATCAGATCATGCACCCGCGCATTCTGGAAATGTGCGAAAGCCACGCAAAGTTCCCCGCCGTGCTGGACGCACCCCAGCTTTTTGAGAGCGGCGGCGAACGGCTTTGCGCAAGGGTGCTGAGCGTGACGGCGCCGAAAGAACTGCGCCTCTTGCGCATCATGAAACGCGACGGCATTACATCGGAACAGGCGCAGGAAAGAATGAACGCGCAGCATGACGAGGCGTTTTTTAAAGAGAATTCGGATTTTACCGTTATTAACGACGGCAGAGATATACTTTCACAGCTCAACAGATTTAAGGAGGAATCACTATGAGTGAAAAAACAAAAGAGCTGAAAAAGCTGCTTTTTAACAACAAGCAAAACGGCGTTGACTTCATGAGCGAGGAGGAGCTTGCGCTTTGCGACACCTTTTGCGAGGGCTACAAGGGCTTTCTTTTTCACAACAAAACGGAGCGCGAGGTAGCCGCATGGGCAGAGGAAGCCGCGCTTGCCGCAGGCTTTAAAAAATTTGATGAATTCGGTGCGCCGCTCATGCCCGGGCAAAAGGTTTACGTTGCAAACAGGGGCAAAGCCATCATTCTTTGCGTGAAGGGCAAAAAGAGCGTAAAAGAGGGCGTGCGCATTGTTGCCGCGCACATCGATTCCCCGCGTGTGGATCTAAAACAGTGCCCCGTTTATGAGGACGGCTCACTTGCGTTCTTTAAAACGCACTACTACGGCGGCATCAAAAAATACCAGTGGAGCGCGATACCGCTTTCCCTGCACGGCAGGATATGCAAGAATGACGGCAGCCATATCGACATAAAGCTGGGCGAGCTTCCCGGCGAGCCGAAATTCTGCATTACGGACATTCTGCCCCACCTTGCGGTAGAGCAGTACACAAGGAAGCCGAACGAACTGATCAAGGGGGAGGAAATGAATATCCTGATCGGCTCCCGCCCGTTTAAGGACGATGAGGAGAGCGAGAAGATCAAGCTCAATATCCTCAACATTCTTTATGAGAAATATGGCGTCGTTGAGCGTGATTTCCTTTCCGCCGAGCTGGAGCTGGTACCCGCGTTCACCGTGGACGATATCGGCTTTGACAGAAGTATGATCGGCGGCTACGGCCATGATGACAGAGTTTGCGCATACCCTGCCTTTGAGGCGATTGCCGAGATAGACGAGGCGCCCGAATACACCGCCGTTACGATCCTTACGGATAAGGAAGAGATCGGCAGCGTGGGCAACACGGGGCTTGTTTCCAGCTATTTCAAATACTTCATTGAGGATCTCGCCCGCCTTGAGGGCTGCGAGGGCAGAGACGTGCTCAGGCACAGCAAATGCCTTTCGGCAGATGTAAACGCGGCGTTTGACCCCACATGGGCGTTCGCCTATGAGAAAAACAATTCCAGCCTGATCAACAACGGCGTTTGCGTAACGAAATTTACGGGCAGCCGCGGCAAGAGCGAAACAAACGACGCTTCCGCGGAATTCGTAAGCTGGGTCAAGGCGCTGCTTGAAAACAACGGCGTTCTGTGGCAGAGCGGCGAGCTGGGTAAGGTAGACGCCGGCGGCGGCGGAACCGTTGCCATGTATATCGCCAACCTGGATGTGGATACGATCGATATCGGCGTGCCGGTGCTCTCCATGCACGCGCCTTACGAGGTGGTAAGCAAGATAGACGTTTATATGGCGTACAAAGCATTCCTTACCTTCTTTACAAAATAGACGTAAAATAAACGGGGCCGCCTCGCATATTGTGAGGCAGCTCCGTTTTTAATTTTTAAAATTGCTATTTAATTAAATGCGTACCGTTTACTGCATGGCGGCATTTGAGATCAGCGTATACACCGTATTCAGCACCCCCGCTATGACCATGACCCACACGGGGTTGAGTTTTGTTTTGCGAAGCAGAATAAAGCAGACCGCACATACGGCAACAAGCACCCAATTTGTGGCGGAGAGCACAATGCGCTCGCCCCAGAATGCGGAAACGAGCACGGAAACGCCCGCCGCCGCGATCATAGCTACAACCGCCGGACGCAGGGCGGAAAGCACATCGCGCATGACCGTAAGGTTCCTGTATTTAAAATAGAGCTTTGCAAGCACGGTAACGATGATACAGCTCGGCAGGATACAGCCCGCCGTTGCGCAGAGCGCGCCGCCGATACCGGCGATCTTGATGCCCACGAAGGTGGCGGAATTTACAGCGATGGGGCCGGGCGTCATCTGCGAAATGGTGATGAGATCCGTAAACTCGCTCATCGTGAGCCACTGGTTCTGCGTGACCACCTGCTCTTGAATCAGCGGCAGAGAAGCATACCCGCCGCCAAAGCTGAACAGCCCGATCTGGAGAAAGCTTAAAAACAATTCAAGGTAGATCATTTTTGCGCCCTCCCCTTTTTGCGGTTTATGAGCGCCTTTACAACGCCGATCGCCGCACACACAAGGATGATGTATACTACGTTCACCCCGAAAAAGCAGGAGGCGGCAAACGCGCCCGCCATGATGAGGACGGAACCGGCGCTTTTCTGCTTAAAAATATCCAACGCCATATCATAAACAACGCTTGCGATGACTGCGCCTACGCCCGCCTGCATGCCGCCCAGCATGGCCGCAACGATCAGATTGCTTTTAAACGCCTCATAGATGACGGAAATAACGGATATAACGACGAATGGCGGGATTATGGTTGCAAACGCCGCCACCGCCGCGCCCAAAAGCCCTGCCAGCTTATAGCCCGTAACGATTGCCCCGTTAACCGCTATGGCGCCGGGCGCGGACTGCGCGATCGCCACAAGATCCAGCATCTCCTTTTCTTCTATCCACTTATATTCATCCACAAATTTCTTTTTAAAAAGCGTAACGATAACATAACCGCCGCCGAACGTGAATGCGCTTATGTAAAGCGTTGAAAAAAACAGCTTGGGCAAAACGGCGCGCAGGTCTCTTTTTTTATGTTCCGTTCCTTTTTCTTTCATGCGGCGCACTTCCTTTCCTTGCGCCTATATTATATACCCTGCCGCGCGATATGTAAATCTAAATTAAAAAAAGCCGCCGTGCCGGAAAGATGCGGCATTGCGACTTTTTAACGTGGCAGGCGCGGCGGATTCACTGCCTTTTGGTCAGCTGCAAAAACGGTGGTTGCCGATTATGGTTATAACCGGGCGCGAGTGCATAAATTGATCGTTCGTTTTATCGGGATTAAAATAGAATACGGCGCCGCCGGTGGGGTCCCAGCCGTTTATAGCGTCTATCGCCGCGCGTTTGGAGGATTCGGCAACGGGTTCGTTCCAGTTGCTGTCATACACGCAGGAAAATGCGCCCGCCTGATAAACAACGCCGCTGATGCTGTCCGGGAACGAGGGATGCGCCACGCGGTTGAGCACAACGGCGCCCACGGCTACCTGCCCCTCATAGCTCTCGCCCCTTGCCTCTGCGGAGATAACCTTGGCAAGCAGCTGCACATCTGCGCTTGAATACTGGGTGGATGGCGTGGACGTGCCGGTATCCAGCCCCAGATAAAGCAGCGTTGTGGGGCCGGCGATGCCGTCCGCCGTTATGCCCACGCTGCGCTGAAAGCTGCGCACGGCAGACTGCGTTGCCGAGCCGAACACGCCGTCCACGCTGCCGGTGTAAAAGCCAAGATCCTTCAGCTTTTGCTGAAGCTGCCTTACCTCATTGCCGGTGGAGCCGTATTTTGAAAGCACGTATGCCGCGTCGCCCGAGGAGGGATAGCAGAGCTGATACGCAAGCACGCCGCCGCCCACCGCGCCGAGCGCCACGGCAAGCGATATAAGAAAGATATAAAAATTTCTGAAAGCCTTATAAACAGTCATTTCCAACATTCCTTTCCCGCCCAGCGGAATCATAGATCAGGTAAAATAATTGAGCAAAAACGTAATGGCAATACCTGCGCCCACGCAAAGCGCGCTTTGAATGCAGATATAGCGTATCTCGCGCTTCGTTCTTCTGGCGCGCGGCGGTTTCGTTGCCTTTTTTGCAAAAATCTGGGCTTCTTTTTTTAATTTTTCCCCGCCGGCGTTCACATATTCCGGCTTAACGAAAAAAATGATTTTCTCAAAATAGGGATTTTCCGTGTTTGTTACCTCAAGCACCTGCTTGTTCGTGCCTTTTATCATAATCTCTTTTCCTTTCATTTTTTATACAGATAGTGTTGGGTTTTTTGCCTGAATTTATACAGTTTTGCAAATATTGATTTTTGGTGAAAAATGCAATAAAATAATGCTTGACAGGCAGCTTCGATAACAAAACGTATATCCCTTTTTACATATTAAAAATGTTTAAAACGGTGTTGAAAATGTTAAAAACTATGCCTGAAAACGGCTTGTTTAGGTGGTATTTAACTGTTGAAAAGTTAAATTTGAGCAAAATCGGGGCAGTTTTCAATAATTTACACAGAGTTTTCAACAATTTGTAAAGTTACAAATTATTACAGAATTTTTTAGCTATTTTGCTATTTTGATATTCCTAAAATACGTATATTATGATATAATTTTTTTGAATAAAAAGAGGGGAAATTATACAGATAATGATAATTGAAGAGCGCAAAGGCGGCATCGTTCTGAAAGGCGTTTCCTGCCTGAGTCTGCCGCTTACGCTTGACTGCGGCGAGGCGTTTCGCTGGCAGGAGCAGGAGGACGGCTCGTGGAGCGGCGCGGCATACGGAAAATACCTGAATATAAAAGAAGAAAACGGAGATTTCCTGCTCAGCGCAACCAAAGCGGAATTTGAAGCGGTGTGGCGCAATTATTTTGACCTGGACCGCGATTACGCCGCCATCTGCGAAAAGCTGAAAGAGGACGAGCTTGTAAGAGAAACGATAGACGAATACTACGGCATACGGATCCTGAATCAGGAGCCGTGGGAGGCGCTTGTTTCCTTTATTATCAGCCAGCAGAACAACATAAAGCGCATTAAGGGCATCATAAAGCGCCTTTGCGATACATACGGCACGCCGATCCGCCCCGGCTGGCATGCGTTTCCCACAAGCGCGGCGCTCAGCGCGCTTTCCGTTGGCGATCTGGAGGCAATCGGTTTGGGCTACCGCGCGAAATACGTGAAAAAGCTTGCAGACGATGTGGAGCGCGGCGCAATAGACCTTGCCGCCATTAAGGCAATGGATCTGAACGACGCAAAAAAAGCCCTGCTCTCCGTTTACGGCGTGGGCGAAAAGGTGGCAAACTGCGCGCTGCTGTTCGGCTTTCAGTTTATACGCTGCTTCCCTGTGGACGTATGGATGAAGCGCGTGCTGCAATACTACCCAAACGGCCTGCCCGAATGCTTTGCGGGCTATGAGGGCATCGCCCAGCAGTATCTTTTTCACTGGGCGCGCAATAATCTACAGGCGGTGAAATGATGAAAAAGCTTTTTACTGAATATGATGGTATTTCCGAAAAGATATATTTGAACGAAGAGCAGAGCCGCCATATAACAAAGAGCCTCAGAATGAAAAAAGGCGATATGCTGACCGTATGCACCGGGGACGGCAATGATTACGGCTGCATTATAGATGATATAAATAAAGACGGCGCCCGGCTTGCCGTGTGCTACAAGCAGGCATCGGACAGCGAGGCGGATATAAAAGTATCCCTCTATCAGGGTGTGCCGAAGGGCGATAAATTTGAGGATATCATTCAAAAATGCACGGAGCTTGGCGTATATGAGATCATACCCGTTTTAACAAAACGGTGCGTGAGCCGCCCGCAGGAAAAGCAGGCGGAAAAGAAACGGCAGAGATACGCCAGGATCGCGCTGGAGGCGGCGCAGCAGAGCGGCAGAGGGATCGTGCCGGAGATCAAAAAAATGACGGAGCTTAAGACCGCCGTTTCGCAGTGCGAGGCGGAGATCAAAATCGTATTTTACGAGGGCGGCGGCGAACCGCTTTCAGCCCTAATAAAAAAGGGCGCAAAAAGCGCCGCCGTATTCATAGGCCCGGAGGGCGGATTTGAAAAGGAAGAAGTGGAGCTTTTAAAGCAGAACGGCGCCGTTGCCGCAACGCTCGGCAAACGCATTTTGCGCACGCAGACCGCTCCCGTGGCCGCGCTTTCCGCCATCATGCTGCTGACCGGCAATCTTGAATAGCACAGCGCATTTTCGGGAAATATTAATATAAAAGGACAGTGATACTTTATGATATACGATAATTTGACACAGCTTATAGGCAACACGCCCATGATGCGGCTGGACGCGCTTGGCGCGGCAACGGGCGCCGGCGCAAATATAATAGCAAAGCTGGAATATTTTAACCCCGCCGGCTCGGTCAAGGACAGAGTTGCATACAACATGATTGTTGAAATGGAAAAGAGCGGCGCTTTAAAACCGGGCGCAACCATAATAGAGCCCACCTCCGGCAACACGGGCATAGGGCTTGCGGCTGTGGGCACGGCGCGCGGCTATAAGGTGATCCTGACCATGCCGGAAACAATGAGTGTGGAGCGCAGGCAGCTTGTTGCGGCATACGGCGCCGAGGTGGTGCTGACGGACGGCGCAAAGGGCATGACCGGGGCGATTGAAAAGGCAAATGAACTGAAAAAGAGCATATACGGCGCGGTGATCGCCGGGCAGTTTGAGAACCCGGCCAACCCGCAGGCGCATTACAAAACGACCGGCCCCGAGATATGGCGCGATACGGACGGTAAGATTGACGCCTTTGTTGCCGGGATCGGCACGGGCGGCACGATAAGCGGCGCGGGCAGATACCTCAAAGAACAGAACCCAAAGATAAAGATCATCGGCGTGGAGCCCGCCTCTTCCCCGGTGTTGACGGAGGGGCACGGCGGCGCGCACAAGATACAGGGCATCGGCGCGGGCTTTGTGCCCAAAACGCTGAACCGGGATATTGTGGACGAGGTGCTGACCTGCACGAACGAGGCGGCATTTGAGTTTGGCAGCAAGATCGCAAAAACGCAGGGCATACTTGTGGGCATTTCCAGCGGCTGCGCGGCATGGGCGGCGGTTGAGCTCTCTAAGCGCGCGGAATTTAAGGGCAAAAATATTGTTGTGCTCCTGCCCGATACGGGCGACCGCTACCTTTCCACCGGCATGTTCGGCTGATAAGGCGCAACCGTAAACATTCAATAAACGCACTGAAAACGCTCTGCCGAAATTTCGGCAGAGCGTTTTGATTTGGTAGAAAGATATTGTTCAATACACAGGTTTTACAACCCATCAGTCAACTGCGTTGCTGCTTCAATTAAGCCTCCCTTGTGTAAAGAAGATTCCCCTACCAGGGGAAATGTCGCGCAGCGACAAAAGGGTTGCGCAGCCGGTGGGTTGGCGGAGCCAAGCCGGAGGGATTGTTGCAGGTGCGTTATTGCTTTGCTCTGCGCTTTACCGCCTTTTTGACTGCCGCGCCGGCAACAAGCGGCACAAGCGGCAAGATAACGGAAAGAACGGCAAAACCAATGTTGCCGGCAAGGCTGCCGGAATAAAACACAGACGATACAAAGATATTCGCCGAGCTGATGAACTGCCATGCGGCGGACGGCAGATCAAGATTGCCGAATACGCCGGCAACGGAGAGCGCGGCGCTTACCGCAAGCTGCAATTCAAAAACCAGCAGCCCCCATTTTATCTTTTTTATGCCGTCCGTATACCCGGTAATAAAATTGAAAATGAATAGGATGCCGATAAAAACGGCGCTCATAGCGGCGCCCGGATACATGATACTGAAAATGTGCAGCGCAAAATAGATCAGGAATGCCGCCCAGTATGCCAAGATCGGCTTTAAATTGCAAAACAAAGCTTTCATACGTGCGCCTCCTTTTTGGCAAAATATATGTACAGTTAAATTCGGAAAAAGAATAAAAATTTTCCTAATTTAATAATACAGCACAAATAACGCCCTATCAACCCGGCAAACAAAAAGGCTCCCCGCAGGGAGCCTTTCCATTTTGTTATTTAAGAAATATTACCGTTGTTATCACAAGTGGCGATGATTTTTACAGGGATAGTCTTTGTGATTATACCGAGCCAGTATTTCTTTACAACATAATCCCCTGTTGCCGTTCTACCGGATCTTGACACCTCTGCCTTTGTAACTTTCCATGCACTGTCATAAATTTTATATGAGGGAGAAGCGCTGGTACATGTAGCCGAGCTGCCTGTATAGGTAAACGAGGCTTTCAGATAGAGTGTCCACTGAATTTCACTATCGGAATTGTAATATGAAGAATATTTCGTTACGGTTTTTGAACCGGAAGCAAAAAGACTGATGCCGCTTTCTATCTGTGTGATAAGATAGCTGCCGTCTTCATAATACTCTATCTCCGTATCGGCTGTTTGCGCGCTCTGCGCCATTGCGCCAAACGGAACGGTAAAACAAAATATCAAAGTTAATATAAAAACAGAAATTTTTTTAAACGTTTTCATAATTCTTACCTTCAATAAAATGACCGGAAACAAAGAATCCTTGATTTTCTTCATTTCGCGAGCTTGCCGAACCAATAAACACAGCAACGCTCCATACGATAAGGGCGATGATCAGAATGGCGGATACCGCCCGCTTTATGCTGAGTTTTCTTTTAACGGCTTTAATATCAAGCGTATCCATATACTGCTTGGCAATCTCTTCCTTTTCACCGAAATGCAAAACAATATCTCTGAACGTAACGCTCTCATTATCCGCGGCAAAATCATAAATATCCTCTTTAAGGCCGCTGATATACTTTCTTTTAGAGCCGCTGTCGCCCGGCAAAAGGAGCATGATCTCCTTAAGATATTTGGATATTTCTTTCTTTAACTCTTTTTGCATACATATCTGCGTCTGCATCTCTGCCGAGGATCCTGCTTACGTTTTCGCAGACCTTATCATAATCGTTGAGCAGCTGAAGATAATACAATCTGCCCTTATCCTCCATATGATAATACCTTCTTTTACGCTTAACGCCTACCTGCTTGATATAATCCGTAATATATCCGTTTTCGGTAAGGCGGAAAAGGATATTGTAAAGCGAGCCTTCCAGAATAAAATACTTGCCGCCGCTTTTTTCCTTAAACGCCTGTGTGATCTGATAGCCGTAAAGGTCTTCACTCTGAAGCAGATGCAGGATAAGCATTTCCGCAGTACCTCTTTTGAAATTATCTGAATTCTGCATTTTAGACACCTCCATCTTTTCTTGTTCTTATTCTTACACATCTGCAAGCGGATACATGCAAGCAGGCGTGTAACTATGTTTTCCGAAATAATCCAAATCTTTGATTTGGTTGTTATTTCTTGAGAACATTGTAACACAAAATTCCTTTTGTGTAAACATATTTTTTTGCCATTATGTAAAAAAGCTCCCTTTCGGGAGCTTTCAAACTGCCGATCATGCCGGCAGAACCGCATTTTGCCTCCCTTGTGTAAAGGGAGGTGACGGCGCAGCCGTCGGAGGGATTGTTGCAGGTGCGTTATTGCTTTAATCAGCGTTGTGTTTTTACAACCCCTCAG